>JARFRH010000222.1 GCA_029287355.1 Maribacter sp.
ATGTGTATAAGAGACAGCTCTTGCCGATACCTTAAAAGTGTATTGACCTGGTTTTAGGTTGTAGTAATTTTTGGTCTTCGTTGTGGCAGCTGCATAGTTCCAATCTTCATCTTCCCCATCAAGAATAAACCTATAGGTCAATTGATCCCTATTAAACAAGTCTCCACTGGCATAACTAAAACTTAAACTATTCTGGTCAAAAGGAAGGACTAGCCCTTCCGCAAGATTATAGGGTTGCTTTATGGAATCCCACTTTATATTATGTTTAATTGCATATGACGATACCTTATTGTTTAAAGAGTCAATGCCCGTTTTCTCATTAAAATTCGGATTCTCATCCATAACGAACAAGTTGGTAATAAAAGCGGAACTCTCAAGACTATCGGGTTGTGGTGCGGCATCCAGTACCAATAACCTGAATTCACTTGAAGGGTTTGCCACACCTGCCCAAAACTGCCCTTTTTTTGAAAATTTAGCCGAGCCCTCCAAATAATCGTTTGACTTAAAACCTAGGCCTCCATTAAACGTGTGGTATCCTTTATTTGTGGTTTTGGCGGTTGTTTTGTCTATGGGGATAAGGCCGTCTAAACTGGCGCCATACATAACATCATCTTTTTCTATAAGATCATAAAACTCTGTTTGTGCTAGGCCGTTTTCCTTCTTTAAATTGGTAAGGGTGTTGTCCTTAAAGTTGAGAATTGCAATGCCGTCTAATGTGGCTAACCATAGCTCACTCTCTTTAGAAAAAGACGTTACGTTTACATTATTGCTACAAAGGCCTTGTTCTTCCGTTAGATAACTAAGGGTATTTGTTTTCAAGTTGATTTTAGCCAAACCATTTGTAGCTGGTAACCAAAGAATTTCGTTTTTATCATAATATATGACGGACTGATTACCTTTCTTCAGAATTTCAGGATCACTTTTGGACGTAATTTTCTTCAGGCTGTTGTTTTCGATATCATATATGAAAACACCCTCTTGGGTGCTCATTAAAAACGTATGTTCGTTCATAAATACTACGTCCCATAACCTAATTCCTACTCCTTGGGAGCTAGCGTACTTGGTGATGATGTTCTTCTGTCGATCTAGGATGGAAAAGCCCGTTACGGCATCTATGAAGAAAATATCCTCTGAAATTTCCTCAATCCTAAGCACCGTATTTTTTCTAGTATTATGCAGCTGGTCATGAGATAGGGCCTTGATGGTTTTGTTCTTGAGATCAATGATATTGATACCGCCCAAGGTGCCTAACCACAGTTCCCCTCGTGTGCTTTCTTCTATTTCCCAGACTTGATCGTTGATCAAACCTCGGGAAGAATCAAAGTATTCCGTTTTTAAGGTAAACTCATTGGCGATGACCACCCCTTTATCTGTGGTGGCAATCCAAAGGGAGCCATCTTTTAATTTTAAAGGTCTTGTAAGCCTAAAACGCCCTCGCAGAGCACTGTTCAGGGCAATGGTTTTGTAAGCCCTCCTGTTTTTATTTAAAATATAAGCCTCTGAGTTACCAAGAATCCATAAATTACTATGGTTATCCTCAACCATTTGCCCACCTACACTGTTATAACCATTTTCTTGATCTAGCACCTGTGCGGTATCCTCTTTTAATGATAATCGCAAAACAATAGGCGAGGTGATGTTATTCGTTGCAGCAGGAAAAGGTAGACTTAACCAAATGGCACCCGATTGGTCCTCTTTGATATCAATAACTATAGAATTTAGTTCATAATTAGCAATCTCGGAAATAGTTTTAAACTCCTTTCTTTCTTTGTCTAGTACCGCAAAACCATTTCTAAACCCTACCCATAGGTTGTAATTACTATCTTCAAAGAGGCTAAAAGGCCTATTATTACCTTTAATGGTGAGCTTATTTAAACTTGTCATTTCTGGATCCAAAGTGTACAAGTCATCACTGTTAGAGTTTATGAATAAGGTGCCTGTATGGTCGCAAACAATATTAAGCGGTCCAAAATTATCGTCGGTAGCTATTGTATAGGCTTTATCATGCTTAAAATCTAATACAGTTATCACATCTGGTCCTGGACGCATCATCCATAGTTTCCCTTGTTTGTCTAAGGTCATTTTATAAACCCCGGAGTAGTCATAGGTAAAGGTGTTTTCTCCGTCATAACGCATAACGGATGATGTAGACGTGCCTATCCAAATAGCCCCATCTTCTGTTTCTAAAAAAGACGTAATATCATTAGTAATCAAACCTTCAGTAGCAGAGAGTTGAAGCAAGTTGACATTGGTACCCTCCATAATGCCAGGCGGTTTCATTTTGGTGATGGTCGGCTTTTTTATGGGTGCCGTTGTAATCGTAAACGGAACGGAATCATATTTCAACGGTTCCGTCGGAAAACCGTCCCAATCCAAATCGTATTCGGTCATGGGTGCCTTTAGCGGTTTAAACGTATTTAGTGCAAACGGTTTACTCGGCAAAGCATCCACATCGAGCGAATACGTAACCGGTGTTGTCAAGGTATCCGAGGTAATGGTTTCCCACTCAAACGCTTCTGGTTCTGTAAATTGTAGCGGTATGGTTTCAGGGGTCTTATAATCACCAATAGTGGTTTCTGTTTCCGATTTACTTACTTTGTTACAAGAAGTAAGAAATAGCCCACATAATAGGGTGGCAAGAAGAATATGCGGTATTATTTGAGTTGGTTTTTTCATAATTATTTAGTCGGCGGAAAGATAATACTAAATTCGGTATTTTCACCGCTTATGGTCTTCACGGTTAGGGTTCCGCCATGGGCTTTTACAATATCATAACTCAATGAAAGGCCAAGCCCTGTGCCCTGGCCGGTGGGTTTGGTGGTAAAGAAGGGTTGAAATACTTTTTCTTTTACTTCTTCCGGTATGCCCATGCCATTGTCTCCTACTTTTAGCGTTATGGCGTTCTTTTTCTTTGTGGTACTGACCGATACGGTAGGCTCATAATGTTCAAGGCCTGATTTCTTTTTTTCATCAACAGCATAAAAGGCATTGGCAATCAAGTTCAAAACTACCCTGCCCATATCTTGTGGGATCATATCAACTAGCCCAATACTCTCATCAAAATCGGTTTCCAAGGTAGCATTGAAGGTTTTATCCTTCGCCCGTTCAAGGACCAGTTGCTTTTTTCTGTGCTTTGTTCGGTTTCATTTATATTGTTTGGTAGGCCTGAAACGATTCATTGCCAAAAGGTTCTACTACATGCAAGCCGGCTGAAGCTCAATTTTTTTTAAGTTAGGACTTACATTTTCGCTTATACACAAATCGGAGGGATTCCTTAAAGATAGGCCAAATCGCCTTCTTTGTACTGTCCTGTAGAGGCTTTATTTTAGTCCGGGGTTACCGGAGCCATGTGCCATTAAAAAGCCGTGAACACTGCACCCCGATCCCTATCGATGTACATGAGGCATGCTCTTGGTTGGTCTTCAATCATGAACGAATCCGGGGGTGTGGCATGGGCATATAACACTGGAAAACCTATCTAGCTGATTTTGTTGCGTTTATAAATCACACCTTGTTCCAACCCAAGCCGATAAACCACCAGCAAGATGTTTATAAAAAATACGGGTTGAAGGCTATTGTGCCGAGGCATTTTTGGGGAAATGGACTTCTACCTTATCGTGCATGGTATATAACCGGAACATGTCTCCTTCCGGAACCAAAATGCCACTCGATCGATTCTCGCCCATGATAGGGTTTTGATCATATTTTTTCCAATGTACCAAATCCTTTGAGGCCGCCACATTGGTCGACCATTCGCGCCAGTCTTCAAAAGCAGTGCCGTGGTAGTAGGCATAATACCACCCCTTGTGTTTTACAATTTGGTTTACGGCTACCCCGTATTGATCGTATGTTTCGGGGCCCATGGTGATCACAGGGTCATCTTGTACATTGGTCCATACCCCAAGGTCTTCCGAAGTGGCCAACCATATCCCCAGATCATTGCGCTCGTAAAACAAATACCAGCTATTGTTTTCGTACCAAGCCGTGGGGGTGCCATAGGGCCCTTCACTCAAAGGGACACCATCGGAAGTACGAATATCCAATGGCCCATGATCTACCCAGTGTATGCGATCTACAGAGGTCAGTCGATGGGCTATATCGTCTTTCCCTTCTGCGAACATATGATAGGTAGCACCTACTTTTAACACCATCATGTCTTCCGTCCAGCTTTCATTAAAAATAGGGTTATCGGCATAACTCGACCATACCATTCCATCTGGGGAGGTCGCATACCCGAGCGCGAGCGCCGCACCGCCCGGTTGTAGCCCCGTATACCACATGTGGTAGGTACCGCCTTCCTTCAAGATATAGCCTCTTTCCCGAATTTTTTGATCCCAAGTATTTGTTCCTGTGCCTTCAAAGACCGGATTTATCGATAGCGTTTCGAACTGTACCAATTCCTCATTGAAAGGCTCGGAACCTTCTACGGAAACACTTTTTTCAGGGGCCACGGCCTCCTTTTCCTTTGATTTCGACTTTTCGTTACACGACATTAAAACCAGAATACTAGTACTTAAAAGAAGACGTAATTTCATAAGGCATTCCTATTTATGGTTCTTGGCTACTTTTTCTATTGACCGAATTTGACTAGTTAAAAACGCGTTCCCAATACCTGGCCATGGTCTTTCTAAGGTGTAAAGAGGTGTTTTCACGCTCATTTATGCCATGTGATCGCATTGGATAAGACATCATATCGAACATCTTGTTATGTTTTATGAGTTCATTCGCCAATCGCTCAAAACTCTGATAGTGTACGTTATCATCTGCTGTTCCATGTATGATCATAAGATCGCCTTCTAATTTTTTTGCATGGCTTATAGGTGATCCTGCGATGTAATTCTCCTCGTTATCTTCCAATAAACCCATATATCGTTCTTGATAAATGTTGTCATAGAGCCGTTGATCGGAAACAAATGAAACGGCTAATCCAGATTTATAGATCTCCGGGTATCTAAACAGGCAATTCATGGTCATTTGACCGCCGCCACTCCAGCCCCAAATACCAACCCTATCGGTATCGATAAAGCTATATTTTTTGAATACTTCTTTGGCGGCCGCAGCCTGATCATGTGTGGCCAAAATTCCGATCTGTCCGTAAATGGATTTCCTCCAATTCCGTCCCCTAGGCGTACGTGTTCCTCTATTATCAATACTCACAACAACATAACCTTGTTGTGCTAAATAGTGGTGCCATAAGTCTCCGCCTTGCCATGCATCTTGAACTGTTGATCCAGCAGGTTCACCATATACATAAAAGATAATGGGATATTTTTTTTCCGAATCAAAATCGGAAGGTTTAATTATCCAAGCATCCAATACCACTTCTCCAATATCTATTTTAATGAATTCCTTTGGAGCTAGCCCTAGAGCCTCCACTTTATTCAATACCGCTTTGTTGTTTTCCAATACCCGAATAGGGTTATGGTTTTGCAGGTTGATAAGCGTTATTTGATTTGGTGTTTTTGAGTTTTGAAAGGTATGAATAGCATATTTTGCATCCGCTGATATTTGATAGGCATGCTGCCCAGATTGCTCTTGTGGACTAACCCTTTCAGGCGCCGTACTACCATCTATTTTACTCCTGTAAAGATAGCGTTGGGTATAATTTTCAGGAGAAGCTATATAGTATACATAGCCTCCTTTTGGGTCAATACAATTAATTTTAACGACATCTATATTTCCTTTGGTTATGGTACTGAATTTTTTTCCATCTCGCGACACTTTGTATAAGTGTAACCAGCCATCTTTTTCACTGGTCCAAGTAAAATAGTGCTCATCCTCTAACCACATGATATTATCATGTATATCTAGCCAAGCGTCATCTTTGTCCGTGAAAATAGTAGTGAGGCTCATGGTCCTCGTATTTCCTATCCAAACTGTATTGGAATTTTGTTTTCTGTTCAGCTGTTGAATCATCACTTCGTTGGAATTTGGTATAAAATCCATTCGAGCTAAATAATTATTTGTTGGATCACCAGGGAGTTCGAACCAATTTGTATGGCCTCCTAGTGCACTCACAACGCCAACCTTAACATCGGAGTTTTTTGTGCCTACTTTAGGGTAGGGAAGGGGGATTGGTTTTGAATACAACGAATCCACATTATTAATCAAATAAAACGTCCCGATATTCTCGGTGTTTGACTGCCAATACGCAATTTGTTTTCCGTCTGGACTCCACCGAAAACCATCCCTACAAGACAATTCTTCTTCGTACACCCAATCGAAAGTCCCATTAATGATGGCCTCGTTACCATCAAATGTGAGCTGCGTTATTTGACCTGATGTTATGTTCTCAACATATATATTATTCTTACTCACATACCCAACCCGAGATGCGTCCGGTGAAAATTTAGCGAACATCATAGTAGTGCGCGCAACAGATTTCCCCAGTTGCGTCAAAGCACCGGATTCCATATCCAAAACCCAATAATCGCCTCTGGTATGGTATCTCCAGACTTTTCTTGTATTCGTAAATACCAATAGTTTTGAATTGTCAATCGACCATTCATAGTTTTTAATTGATAAGGGCTTCGTTTCTCCCCGCGGTATTAATTTGTTGGCAGCTACTAAAACCGATCTAACTCCGGATTTAGCTTCATATCGTATGATATCGTCACCTCCAACGGCATTGTTTTGCTCAAGGGTTGAGTACCCTTTATTGTCTTTCATCCATCGTACTGGGCCGTATTTTCTTGAGCTATAGGTTTCATTTTTAAAAATATCATCTAGTTGCAATGCTTCTTGTGACCATGAAGAAAATACTATTAATAGCACTAGAGGTATTAAAATTATAGGTTTCATATAGGTGCTTTTTGTTGCTTAACCAAAGTAAACAAAAAATAGCTGAAACCATACCCGGCTGCGAAGAAGTAAAGGAAAGCCTATGTGGGTAATAATTTAAAAAGTTTAATCCAGGAATTGGAGTGAACCTACCAAGGTCAATTGCTATTCGTTTCTTAAACTTTTTATGGGATTTGCGGTAGCCGCTTTTATAGATTCGAAACTGACGGTAAGTAGCGATAAGCTAATTATCACTACAGCAGTTAGGCCAAATACCCACCATGGCATGTTTATGCTATATTCATATTCTTCCAGCCATTTGGTCATGAAGAAGGAAGAAATTGGTGTGCCGATTACGACTCCAAGGATGATCAATTTTAAAAAGTCTCGAGTTATAAATGAGGTAATGGTAAAAACGGAGGCCCCTAATACTTTTCTAATACCAATTTCCTTGGTTTTTTGTTCTGCTGTAAATAGGACCAGACCAAACAAGCCCAAGCAGGAAATTAGAATGGCTAAAATAGAGAAGTACGTTGATAATTTATAGAATATAGATTCGCTCTTATAGAGTTTGTCATATTCCTGATCTATAAACCGATACTCAAAAGGAAAAGCTGGATTTAAATTAATATGAAGGGATTCCAAAGCTGCCAATATTTGTTTTTCATTGCCCTTCATATATTTAACGAAGGCTATATTAAATTCGGAATACCCTTCACTTCTTATAATCATTGGAAAAATCGATTCTTTTAAAGAGCCAAAGTGAAAATCTTTAACCACACCTACGATGGTTCCTTGATTTCCCCAAAACGATAGGGATTGACCTATTGGGTTTTCCATCTTCATTTTAGTCATGGCCGTCTCATTGATAAGATATTCAATGTTTTCCGGGTTATTATGAATCAGTTCCCTTCCCATAAGTAATTCAACTCCATAGGTGACAACAAAATCTGTACTTGCCACCATTCCTGTAAATAACGACTGATCATCAGCGCTCTTACTGTTCCAGATAACTTCTGGTGACGTACCATAGTCTCCTAGCGGAATATGCGACGTTTTTGTAACCGATGTAACTCCAGAAATTTGTAAAGCGCCACCTTTAAAGGCATCAAAATTATTCTGTAAGTCTTTTGACAACGTGATTGCCAATAAATTTCCTCTTTCGAAACCGATATTTTTATCCTGTACAAAATCAATTTGCTTTGAAATAATGATCATGCTACTTATAAAGACAACCGAAATGGTAAACTGAAACACAACCAAGCCTTTCCTAATCCATTTGGTGCTGGAGCTGGTTTCGATTTTTTTCTTAAAAAGATCCGTAGAACTAAAGGAGGAAAGCAAAAATGCAGGGTAACTTCCAGATAGAAATCCGGTTAAGAGTGTAATTACGAAAACCATTGTCCATGTGGTAACTGGCAAATTCAACAGGTCAATGTTTTTTTCTGTAATGTCATTAAATACGGGTAGTGCAATTGCAATAAAGATTAAGGCAAAAAACAGACTTGTAAGAGAAAGAAGGACGGCTTCTCCCAAGAATTGCGCAATTAAACCGCTTTTACTTGCTCCTAAAACCTTTCTAGTCCCGATTTCTTTAGCTCTTTTCATATAGCCGGCAGAGGCTAAATTCATAAAATTAATGCTTGCAATTAGCATGATCAGGAAAGCTATTATCCCAAACATTTTTACATATATAATTTTCCCATCCCCTTTTTCAATGTCCGCAAACAGATAACTGTCTGCATACGATTGAAATCGAATTTCCAAATCCAATCCATATTCTTTTAAGAATGATTTTAGCTTTTGTTCTAACTGCGCAACATCGGTTCCTTCTACCAATTGAACGAAGGTATAGGTGCCTAGATTTTTCCATTCATGCATCCACGCATTTTCGGCAAAAAGAGGCTCAAAGGGCAAATAATAGTCACTCTTCTCCGTAGAATCTTCACTGCTTAATTCAAAAACCATTGCTATTTCCAGCTCTTTTGAATTTTCATAAGTGAGTGTTTGTCCAATGGCACCTTTTGGGTTTCCAAAGAACAATACGGCCATTTCTTTTGAAATAGCGATGTGGTTTGGCGCGCTTAATGCCTTCGAAGCATTTCCTTCTAAAATCTTAAAAGAAAACATTTCAAAATAGTCTTCACTGACAAACTTTCCATTTTGCTTTAAAACCGTATTTCCATTGGAAAACGTACTATTTCTGCTATTGTTAGTCATAGCCGTGACTTTCTCAATCTCAGGGATTTTTGTCTTTAACTCTTTATACAGCAGAGATGAGGTGCCATAACCCAATGCCGTACCATCGGATGATGTAAGATAGATTGAATGGAGTTGATCTATGTTTACATGATACTTGTTCATGCTATTCTCACTTGATATCCACAAATAAATAAGTAAAAAGCAAAATAACCCTGAGGTTAAACCTAAAATATTAAGTAAGAATAAAACCTTATTAGCACTAATATTTCGCCACGCTAAGGTGATGTAGTTTTTAATCATAATCTGTCTCTATTGGTTAACTCATATGTTCTCTCCAAATAAGGGAAGCAAAAATTTCATAAGCCTAGTTGTACTAAAGACACAGAATTGTAGCAAAGGTTACATCCAAGAACAAAGTTTCTTATTAAGAGCTGATGACATCGAGCTTAAGCGAGATGCATGAATGCTTATTTATAAGGATAACCAGCACTGAATAAAACGAAGAATGAAGTTAGGCGATGAAAGGGGAGGGCAAAGGCTGCATACAGGCAGGCAGGTGTGTGGAAGGGATATATTAAAAATGCCTTGAACCAAAAGTATCGTTATTTGGACCAAATGATGAATTCATTGCTGTAATGATGCGGTAGTTTTGAAGTATAGAAATTTAAAACATATATCATGAAAACAATGAAATCAGTCTTAATTCTAGCCTTAATTACTGCAAATTATGCCTTAGGCCAGCAAAATCAAAATCAAGTACCAACTGAAAACAACAGCACTATGAAGACCTATGTAATCGAACGTATTATCCCAGGGGCAGGAGCCTTAACTGGAGAACAACTGAAAGGAATATCTCAAACATCATGTACCGTAATAAAAGAAATGGGGCCAAAAATCGAGTGGCAGCATAGTTATGTGACAGGTGATAAAGTATACTGTGTTTACAAAGCGGAAAATAAAGAATTGATCGAAGCACATGCCAAAAAAGGAGGTTTCCCCGCAAATTCAATTAGTGAGGTCGCCACAATAATCAGTCCTGCAACAGCCGAACTTTAAATCTAGTAAACGCATCATCAAGAAGCTATCGATTTTATAGGCAGCTTCTTGTTTTTTTTATTGAGTACCTTAACTAAAAATTAGTTACATGCCAATATATATGGACTTTCATGATTTGCCAGATGGTGTTACAGCAGCACATGTTGCCGAAATGCATCAAGCAGATTTAAAAATCGAACACAAATACAATTGTCGCGGATTGACCTATTGGTGCGATGAGCGAAGGCAAACGGCATTCTGCTTAATCGAAGCGCCAAACGAACAGGCCATTGTAGATTTGCACCAAAAAGCACATGGTGCGGTACCTCAGCGCATTATAGAAGTAAATGATACTATTGTAGAATCTTTTCTAGGTCGCATTGAAGACCCAGAAAAATCAAGAAATACAAAACTCAATATTATAAATGATCCGGCTTTTCGAACTTTGATGGTTGTAACAATAAAAAAGAAATCAGTTAGAGAAAATGGATTCGAAACCTTAAACGCCGCTCTACGTGGATACAATAAATCAATAACCAATATTGTTAGCAATCATAATGGACGTATCGTTGAAGAAAAATCAAATACGTATTTAATGTCCTTTGATTCCGTAACGTATGCCATTAAAAGTGCGCTTAAAATTCGAGAGCTACATAATTGTGTGATTACTCCGGATTTGGAATTCAAAATTGGCATAAGTGCAGGTATACCGGTAACCAAAAAAGAGGGCATTTTTGAAGACACCATAAAAAGGGCTGGCAATTTGGCCTTAATAGCAAAAGAAAAGGTAAGTATATCAAATGAAGTTAAAGAATTGTATGAAAGTGAAAATCAGAATAATGCCATCCCTAACGAAATAAAATCCTTGAATGTTCAAGAAGAAAAATTTGTAGTTCAATTGATGGAATATACAGAAGAGATCTGGTCCCAATCAAATATGACGGTAAGTGACTTTCAAAATAATTTAGGATACAGTAAGTCTAAATTATATCGAACAATGATGTCAATTATCGGAAAATCCCCAAATAGCTTTTTGAAGGATTACAGATTGAACGAAGCACTTCGATTATTGGACAAACAAAATTCGAATATTTCTGAAATAGCCTATAAAACCGGATTTAGCAGCCCTGCTTACTTTTCAAAATGTTTTCAAGAGCGGTATGGCATGTTACCATCAAAATATATGAAGCAAATAGCGTAGGTGATTTTTTGAAAAGTACAATCTCAGAAAAAGGACCACAAATGGGACTCGTTGGGAAATGGTAGGATATTTTTTAAGATTGTGTCTTGAAATGGCGGTTTACTGGAGCTTATAATTTTCAATACAGGTTCAATTAAGCGGCCTTTAGAGGTTTTAATTTCATTATTATAAGAAACAATTCAACGATCGAAATTCCTGTGGCGAATGCCCAACTTTTTTCTTGAATAGACGACTAAAATGCTGTGGATATTTAAAGCCAAGCTCATAGGCGATTTCACTCATTGATTTATCGGGATCAAAAATTTTGTGCTTGGCTATTTCAATAATCTTATCCTGAATATGTTCATTGGCACTTTTTCCGGTCTCCTTTTTGATCAAGTCTCCAAAATAATTGGAAGACAGGTTTTGTTCCTCTGCAAAATAACTTACCGAAGGTGTTCCCAAATCCTTGGCTTTGCCCGCTTGGATATAAGAATTCAAGGAATTTTCAAACCGTTGGATAACCCCAAGATTTTCTTTTTCCCTTGTAATGAACTGACGATCGTAGAATCGAATACAGTATTTCAAAAAGAGCTCAATATTGGCAACGACGAGCTCTTTACTGTGCTTGTCAATACCTTGGGACAGTTCTGCACGTATCTTATCAAATAGGTCTAGCACAAATTGTCGCTCTTTTTTTGAGACATGAAGTGCTTCATGAAATTGATAGGAAAAAAAAGTGTACTCGGTCATTGTTTTTGCCAAATGGGTACCCCAAAGCAAATCGGGATGAAAGAGCAGTGCATGGCCCGAAGGTTTAAAGTTATTGTCGATATGCCCAATATTCACCAACTGTCCGGGTGCCAGAAACACCAATGTGCCATCTTGATAATCATAGTTCTGACGTCCATATTTTAAAATACAGCCCTCGCCCTGTTTAAGAAAAATACCGTAAAAATGATACCTGACGGCATGGGCATATACCTGCCCATGCCAAGTTCCTTCCGATAAGTCATGCACACTGACCAAAGGGTGCAAGCTTGACAGATTGAACTTGGAGCAATAATCATCGACCTTGACCAAATCTTTAGTTGAAGACATCCCAATTTTCATTTTACCTAATTTAGTTAATGTTTCATGAATAAACCATATAGCTCACCAGAATCAGTAAAAATGGTAGGTAAATCGGTAAACAGGGTAACTGATCTGTCTTAAAAATTCCATAGTTTTGAGTAGCAAATTTTTATGATCTAATCGAAAAGTAGAAATCATTGCTATGAACTCAAGACGGGTTCTATACCTAAAAGTATTCGGTAGTAACTTTTAAACATTCAAAAATGAAAAATCTTGTATTCGGTATCCTTTTAGCGCTTATTAGTGCCTCCACTTTCGCACAAATTGCCGGCATCGAAGAAGAAATCAAGGAACTTTCCAAACAAAAATGGGAATGGATGGCCGATAAAAATGTGGACAAATTGGCATCCCTTTTCCATGACAGATCAAAATTTGTACACATGAGCGGTTCCTGGAAAAAGGACAGGGAGCTGGAAATTATAAAAACTGGAAGTATTTGGTACAAAAATGCAGATGTTCATGACGTAGCCGTAGAAACCTTTGGGGATGATACTGCCGTACTCTGGAACCGTATTACACTCACGGCGCACGTAAGGGGAAATGACGTATCCAACGAATTTACGGTGACCGAGTTTTATCAAAAAGAAGGAGACGAATGGAAATTGCTTGACCTGACCTTTAGCAGTGTAAGGGACACCCATGAAATTGAACATTAAACCTGCAAGTCCTTTGATCTCAGTGTAATCGTATTTAAAAAACTCCTAACTTTATAGAAATCTTAAGAATTATGGCAAAATTCAACTTGAATATCAACGGAAAAACACAGGAGGTAGAAGTAGACCCAAGTACTCCCATGCTTTGGGTACTTCGGGACCACTTTAAACTACTAGGCACAAAATATGGTTGTGGTATCGCACAATGCGGAGCGTGCACTGTTCACCTAGGTGATGATGCCGTTCGTTCATGTCAGCTTCCTGTTTCCTCGGTTGGCGACAAAGACATCACAACCATCGAAGGTTTATCCGAAAAAGGTGACCACCCAGTTCAACAAGCTTGGTTAGAGGTCGATGTGCCACAATGCGGGTATTGTCAAGCGGGACAAATCATGACCGCTTCTGCTTTGTTGGAAAAAAATCCGAATCCTTCGGACGAAGAAATCGAGACAGCAATGAACGGAAATATCTGCCGCTGTGGAACGTATACCCGTATCAAAAAAGCGGTGAAGATTGCAGCGAATTCGGTAAACGCTTAATTACCTAAAGAAATTAAACAGATGCTGAAACCGCTAAAATTTCGGATTAGCATAAAAAATATATAGGATGACACTTATAAAAACTAAAATAGGCAGACGCTCTTTTATACGAACATCTACCCTTGTGAGCGGGGGATTAGTACTCGGCTTTAATTGGCTAGCCTCTTGTAAGAATAAGACCGAAGAAGAAATCTTAGCCATGCCTAAGGAGTGGTTTGAGTTAAATTCGTATTTGAAAATCGGAGATAATGGGGTGGTTACCATAACTACACCCAATCCTGAATTCGGCCAAAACATACGCACTTCAATGCCAATGATAGTCGCCGAGGAGTTGGATGTCGATTGGAAAAATGTAATCGTAGTACAAGCCCCTTACCATTCCGAAAAATATGGAATGCAATTTACAGGTGGTAGTCGCGGAATAATGACGCGATGGGAACCCCTTCGTATGGCCGGAGCTTCCGCGAGATATGTACTGATAGCGGCGGCAGCCCAAGCTTGGCAGGTTCCTGCAGTAGAGATAACAACGGAAGATGGTGTACTTTATCATAAAGCAAGTAAAAATTCAGCAGGATATGGCGAAATGGCTTCTGCCGCAGCCACCATCGCTATCCCTGAAGATGTACAATTAAAAGATGTCAAAGACTTTACAATCATTGGTACATCCCATAAAAATGTAGATGCCAAAGATATCGTTACCGGTGAACCGATGTTCGGAATGGATTACCAAAAAGAAGGCATGTTGATTGCCATGATCGAGCATCCGCCCGCATTCGGAATGACCTTGAAATCCGTGGATGATAGTGCGGCAAAATCGATGCCCGGTATAAAAGATGTTGTTGTGATCAAAAGTTTTAAGGATGATTATGAGAAAGGTGGTTTTGATGTCAATGCCTTTCCAGAAATAGTCGCCGTCGTTGGAAGTTCTACTTGGGAAGTATTACAGGCCAAAAAGAAATTAAAGGTAGAATGGCAACCAATTACGGCCTCTTCCGAAATGATTAATGGGTTTAGAGGTAAACAGACTAAAAATATTCCTGCTGGCTTGGAATCTTCGGCCAGCCACAAGGCCAAGATGGAAAAATTAGGGGGCAAACCCGGTAAAATAGTCCGTCAAGACGGCAATCCCAAAGTTGCTTTTAAGAATGCCACAAAAATTATAGAAAGAACGTATTCGGCTCCTTTTCTCGCCCATAATTGTATGGAGCCTTTAAATGCTTTTGCACATGTGGAAGGTGACAAAGCACAGATCGCCGCTCCCGTTCAGATTCCAAGTTTAATATTACCCACCCTTGCTTCCAGTTTGGGAATTCCTGCGGAAAATATTGCCATGGAAATGCCGCGTATGGGGGGTGGCTTTGGTCGTAAGGCCTATGCCCATTATGTGGTGGAAGCCGCGTTGATTTCTAAAAAAGTAAATGCGCCGGTAAAGTTGGTGTACACCCGGGAGGATGATATGACCAATGGTATTTATCGCCCTAGTTATCAAGCGACTTACAGAGCTGCATTAGATGAAAATAATAATTTGACGGCGCTACACGTAAAAGCGGGTGGTATTCCTGAGAGTCCATTATTTGCCAATCGTTTTCCGGCGGGTGCTTTGGACAATTATATCGCCGAAGAGTGGTCTATTGATTCGAACATTACCATTGGTGCATTCCGGGCTCCACGCTCAAATTTTATGGCAGGTGCAGAGCAATCATTTCTAGATGAAGTGGCGGAAGCCTCAGGCAAAGACCCTATTCAATTTCGCTTGGACCTTTTAAAAAGAGCCAAGGATAATCCGGTCGGAGAGCAAAATGATTATGATGCGGAACGTTATGCAGGAGTTTTGGAATTGTTACGTGAAAAATCGGATTGGAGTCAAACCCCAGCCAATGTACATCGTGGGGTTTCGGCATATTTCTGTCATAATTCCTATGCCGCCCACGTCTTGGATATTCGGATGGATGAAGAAAAACCGGTAGTTGAAAAAGTAGTTTGTGCTATCGATTGTGGAATAGTGGTTAATCCAGATGCCGCTACTAACATGGCCGAGGGTGCCATAACCGACGGTATTGGTAATGCCTTTTTTGGCGAGTTGACTTTTAAAGACGGTGTACCCCAGAAAACTAATTTCCATCAATATCAAATGATTCGCATGAGCGATGCCCCTAAGGAAATCGAGGTACATTTTGTTGAAAATGAAATTGCTCCAACAGGAATGGGAGAACCACCGTTTCCTCCGATTTTCGGTGCTATCGCCAATGCACTTTATAAAGCAACAGGTCAGCGACATTACCGACAGCCCTTTGTTACGGAAAAACAAATAGTGGGATAACCGATTATACAATACTTAGAGGATGACCCTTGTAAAAACAGCTATCGGCAGACGTTCATTCATTAAAAGTTCGGCTTTGGTCGGAGGTGGTTTGATGTTAGGTTTTAACTGGTTGGCATCTTGTAAGCTGAACCCAGAGCAAGTCAATAGTTTACCTGGGGAATGGTTTGAACTTAACGGGTACCTAAAAATAGCGGACAACGGTCAGGTCACCATTATGTCCCCAAATCCGGAAGGGGGTCAAAATGTAAAGACTGCCATGCCGATGATCGTTGCTGAAGAACTTGACATTGATTGGAAAGACGTTATTGTCGAACAAGCACCCCTAAACACCGATTTGTACAGCCGTCAATTCATAGGCGGTAGTCAAGCCATTCGAACGAGTTGGGAAGGACTTCGAATGGCGGGAGCTACGGCAAGACATATGCTAAAAGCGGCAGCCGCAGAAGCATGGAAAGTGCCCATTGAAGAAATCACTACGGAAACCGGAACTTTACACCATAAATCGAGTAAAAAATCGGCAAGCTTTGGTGAGATGGCCTCGGCAGCCGCACAAATTTCAGTTCCTGAAGAAGTGGAGTTAAAAGCTATAGACGATTTCAAAATCATTGGTACTTCCAAGAAAAATGTAGACGGACACAAAATCGTAACCGGAAAACCTTTATTCGGAATAGATACTCAAAGTGAAGGCATGCTTACTGCTATGATAGTCCACCCCCCAGCTTTTGGGATGAAACTAAAATCAGTAGATGATACGGCGGTCAAGACCATGCCCGGCATACAAGATGTTTTTACGCTTAATGTTCTCGACGACAATTATGAAAGACAACATTTTGACACGTGTACCTTTCTTGAAGTTGTTGCCATTGTAGGCCATTCGACTTGGGAGGTTATGAACGCCAAAAAAGCCATATCCGTTGAATGGGAGCCTTTTGAAACCTATGCCGAAGAAAGAAAACCGTATCGAGGGCCGAAGCAAAAGCTTATGATTCCATCGGGCTTGGAAAATACCTCAGATCATAAGGCAAAGATGGCAGAAATGGGGTCTAAAAAAGCAGCCATAGTCCGCAGAGATGGTAAGCCCGAAACAGCTTTCCGAAATGCTGCCAAAATCATTGAGCGAACCTATACCGCTCCGTTTCTGGCGCATAACTGTATGGAACCGATGAACTTTTTCGCCGATGTGAAAGGTGATAGTGCTCAACTGTCAGGGCCACTTCAAAAGGCAGAACTAACGGAACTGGCTATTTCGGCAAGATTGGGGATTCCTGTAGAGCAAATAGACATTCAACTGACACGCCTTGGAGGCGGATATGGTCGACGTTCTTATGCCCATTGGGCTTTGGAGGCGGCGGTAATTTCCCAAAAAATGAAAGCTCCGGTAAAACTTGTCTATACGCGTGAAGATGATATGACCGGGGGTATTTATCGCCCAGCTTACCAGGTTACCTATAAAGCTGCTTTGGATTCGAGCAATAATTTGACGGCTCTTCATATAAATGCAGGAGGAATTCCTGAAAGTCCCTTGTATGCAAATCGTTTTCCTGCCGGAGCGGTAGACCATTACCTAGCCGAAAGTTGGAAAATTAGCACCAATATTACAATTGGTTCATTTCGAGCACCGCGATCCAATTTTATGGCAAGTGCGGAGCAATCGTTTCTTGATGAAGTGGCCGAATCCGCAGGAAAAGACCCAATCGATTTTCGATTGGAACTCTTGAACCGTGCCGCAAAAAATCCAGTAGGCGAAAAAAACGACTACGACGCAGACCGCTATGCCGGTGTTCTGAAATTGGTAAAAGAAAAATCGAATTGGGGCAAGAAGGATCCGGATATAAAAAGAGGTGTAGCAGCCTATTTCTGTCATAATTCCTATGCGGCACAAGTTGTTGACATGACATGGGAAAATGACCAACCTAACATTCAAAAGGTTACTTGTGCCATTGATTGTGGAATTGTAATCAATCCGGATGCGGCTAGTAACTTATGCGAAGGGGGTATTGTAGATGGCATAGGGAATGCTTTATATGGAGAATTGCCTTTTAAGGATGGGAGTCCTCAGAAGCGTAATTTTGATACCTACCATATGATTCGCATGAGTGAATCCCCAAAAGAAATTGACGTGCATTTCGTAAAAAATAATGTTGACCCAACCGGTTTAGGCGAACCGACTTTTCCACCGATTTTTGCTGCACTGGCCAATGCCCTCTATAGTGCAACTGGCAAGCGTTTTTATAATCAACCCTTCATTAACGAAATGAAAGCGTTGAAATAGCGGATTCATTTTTCGAAAGATAGTCTTGAAAAACGAACCTTATTGGAGACTCAACTAATTTGTGAAACCCATTTCATTAAACGGTCGTTTTAAAAACCTTATAAATCATGTCAGTTATCCAAATAAGTGGAATATGATCAACCATTATTCATATTGATAAAAATCCGGGAGCCATGCTTCCCGGGTTTTATCGACGCATGCCTCCAGTGAACAGGGCATAAATAAAGCCTCTTCATGACAGTTCTAATAAGGTTATTTGGTATATCTTTAAGCAATGTCGCCAATTTATTAATTACGGAAATTGCCATCGGAGAGATTCAATGCAAATTTATGGTCAACTGGTTTTATGTTACCGGGTGAAACTTTCTTTGAAGGTGAGTATCTAATGACAAAGTTAACTGGAGAATATGAGCCTCATTCTTTCCGAACGCCTGGTGGCCTGCTATTAAGCAGCTGACTTCTCAATGGTAAAAATCCGCTGGGAAAAGAGTAATAATATATTACGTTGTTTCTATTCTTTAACGTTTTTTTATAAATTACAATAACACAATTTAAGTTATGAAACGCGGAGGTATTATTAAACAATTAAGTGTCATTCCCGTAGCCATACCTTCCTAAATTAAAAACCAACTAAAATAACCTATCATGCCTGAAATACAAGCAAAACCAAACGGTCGGCTTTTATCCCTAGACTTTTATCGAGGATTAACGATGTTTTTACTAATTGCCGAATTTACGCATCTATTCACTTTTTTCGTATTGCCACAATTTGAAGGAACTTTTATTCATGCTATTGGATCTCAATTGCACCACGTTCGCTGGGAAGGACTGCATTTCTGGGACTTGATTCAACCCTTTTTTATGTTTATTGTGGGAGTGGCGATGCCATTATCTTTTTCAAAGAGGATGGCGAGAGGGGATTCTTATAAAGATTTAAGCATACATGCTATAAAAAGGGCATTTTTAATGTTACTCTTGGGCTGGGGCTTATATTGTATTGATCCAGGAGAAATTGTTTTCAGGTTTCAAAATGTATTGGCACAACTAGGAGTTACCTATATTCTGGCTTTTTTGGTAATCCGTAAATCCGTAGTAATTCAAATTGGTTTTTCTGTATTGTTACTTTTAATTACCGAAGGCCTATATCGCTTCTTTCCTATTGAAGGGTTTACAAATGCCTTTGTCAATGGAGAAAATTTTCCAGCCTGGTTTAATATGCTTATTTCGGGAGAAGAAAGTGGAGGCGGTTGGGCAATGTTTAATGCCATCCCAACAGCAGCGCATACAATTTGGGGCGTGTTGGCAGGCCAATTGCTTATAAGTAAGCATCCTGCAAAGAAAAAACTGCTGATTATAATTGGGGCAGGGATTATTGGATTAGTTATAGGTTATGGTCTGAGTCCGTTAACTCCAATCATAAAAAAGATATCAACCACAACATTTGTTTTTGCCAGCGGCGGATGGTCGTTGATTGCGCTCGCATTATGTTATTGGTTGATAGATATCAAGAAATATCAAAAAGGCGTGTTATTTTTTGCCATAGTAGGTATGAATCCGCTATTTATTTATCTGTTTGCACATGTCGGGGGGGCCGATCTTATCAAAAAAATATTTCTTCCGTTTTCAAACGCTCTGTTTGGTTGGACGGGCGAATTGAGCGCACAAATTATTCTAAGTTGTATAGTGCTTTTTATGCTTTGGTACATTTGTTACTGGATGTACAAAAAGAAACTATTTATTAGAATTTAAAATAGTTGCATGAACCATGATTAGTTTATAATAATGAAGTGTCTTCTTCCCTTGGCCATACTGTTACTTTTCTCAATTGGTCATGCCCAAAACCTTCCGGGAGCAAAATTGAAGATTAAAAAATCTCAAGGGGAAATTGTGCTCGATGGTGTTCTTGACGAACAGGCCTGGAAGGAAGCCGATGTAGCAGACAATTGGTATCAGAACTTCCCGGTCGACAGCCTGCCTTCTCCATTTCAAACGGAGGCGCGTATGACATTCAATGATGAGTTTGTTTATGTAGCATTTGTTTGTTTTGACGATGACAGCCCTGATGTCGTTAGTACGTTGCGAAGAGATTTCAACTACCCTTTAAATGATAACGTTTCCTTTATTTTCGGGCCCTATAATGACCGCCTGAACGGATATTTTTTTAACGTTACCGCTGCCGGAGCAAAAAGGGATGGCACATTATCTAGCGGTGGTGTTGGGGAAAATGCTTTCAATATATATTGGGATAACAAATGGTATTCTAAAGTAGTACGATACAAAGATAAATGGATCGCAGAATTGGCTATCCCGTTTAAAAGCTTTAAATATAAAAGTGATGTAAAAGAATGGAATGTCACTTTTGATAGACTGGATAAAAAGCGAAATATAAAGTCGGCTTGGGTAAAAACGCCCAGACAGTTCTACACGGGTACCTTTGCTTATGCCGGGCAACTTGTATGGGAGGACCCGATTCCCAAGGCCAAGACTAATATTTCGATTATTCCCTTTGTATCCGGTGGCGGATTTCAAGATCGGGAAGTAGATCCCGTTTCATCTTCCACAGAACTGCAGACAGGATTCGATGCCAAAATAGGGGTTACCCCTTCCATGAGTTTAGACCTAACCGTGAACCCTGATTTTTCTCAAATAGAAGTCGATGAGCAAATTCTTAATTTATCCAGGTTTGAATTTCAGTTCCCTGAGCGAAGACAATTTTTCCTGGAAAATACCGACCTATTCGCCAATGCTGGCTTTGAATCCGCCAGGCCCTTTTTCTCTAGGCGTATCGGTATTGTTCAAGACACAGCCGGCATTTCTCAAAAGGTACCAATTTTGTACGGTGCCAGACTTAGTGGATCAATAAATGAAAAATGGCGTTTGGGCCTTATGAATATGCAAACAAAGAAAATGTTGGAATTGGGACTGCCTGCCCAAAACTATACCGTTGCCACGGTGCAGAGAAGGTTTTGGCAACAGTCCAGTTTTTCAATGACTTTTGTAAATAAGGAAAGTTTAGGAGTTAGTGAAGGGGATTCCTTGAAGTACTACCACCCTAGTATATTTGCTAAGGCCGACTTGGAAGAACGTCTCAAACCAAATACTTATAATCGGGTAATCGATGTGGATTTAGTACTTCGAAGTAAGGATAACAAATGGTACCATAGTTCGTTTTTGGCTCAATCGTTCGATACTCGAAATGAATCAAAGACCATGTCGGGCTCGGCCTTTTTTCAATATTCAGATCGCAATCTAAATGCGAACTTCGGTGCTTTTTTTGTTAATGAAAACTTTAATGCCGAAGTCGGTTTTGTTCCGGGAAGCACCGTATATCCGGGCCAAATTGGCTATTATTCTGAAGTAGCCTATAAAATATTTCCCAATAGTAATAGTATTCTATCAACAGGTCCACAAGCTGGAATAAACAACATTTTTTTGCCCAATGGAACCTTGGCAGATCGGGAGTATACCATAGGGTATGCCCTCGATTTTAAAAATTCCGCAAACTTGACCATCGATTATAAAAATATATTTCAAAAATTGACCTTTGATTTCAACCCAGTAAACGATATACTATACAGAAAGTTTTTGGAAGGAGAGGAGTTTCAATGGAATACGATTTCCGCTATTTATCAAAGTAACACTACTCGCAAATTTAATTTTTTGTTGAACGTAACCTATGGTGGGTTTTACAATGGCACAAACCTGAATTTGGGCGGCGAGTTGAACATGCGTTTTCAGCCTTATGTCAATATAGCCATGCGCTTTGATTATAATAATCTAAAATTACCCGATGACTACGGCGATGAAGAGCTGATTCTCTTGGGGCCTAAGCTCGACATTACCTTTACCGATAAATTGTTCTTTACCGGTTTTTACCAGTATAACAACCTGAGCGATAATATGAATCTGAATGCAAGATTACAATGGCGCTACAAACCAGCTTCCGATTTCTTTATCGTCTATACGGAAAACTATTTCCCAACTGGCTTTGTCAGTAAAAATAGAGCACTGATCTTTAAACTAACTTATTGGCTCAACCTTTAAATCAAGACATGAAAAAAACCAAATTAGTCATCCTTCTTCCCATGCTACTTTTCACAGTTGCATTCATTCAAGTACAAGTATTCGAGGGTGCAGAGAAAGTTGTAAATATCGAAAAAGAACAATATTACGACCCTGAAGATTTCGGATCCGTTAAAAAGTTTGACATTCATATTCATATCAACACGGAAGAGGATTTTTTTATAG
>JARFRH010000277.1 GCA_029287355.1 Maribacter sp.
CTCTTGAAGATTACGGAATTTCGGCTAATGTGGTCTCTGGAAGTAGTGTAGGAGCCTTGGTGGCTGCCTTGTATGCAAATGATATTCCTGTTCAAGACATGCTCGTTTTTTTTAAAGAGACCCCTTTATTCAAGTATAATTTCATCACGATATTAAAACCCGGCCTAGTTGATACCGAACGGTATTTTAATGTTTTTAAGGAATATTTTCCAGAGAACAGTTTTGAGACTTTAACTCGGAAATTACATGTTGTTGCAACCAATCTTCAAGAAGGCAGGGAGGAATTTTTTCATGAAGGCGAGTTGATACTTCCATTGTTGGCTTCAGCTGCTTTGCCACCTGTATTCGGCCCCGTAGCAATTAATAATTGCCTTTATGCGGATGGTGGAATCATGAACAATTTTCCCATTGAACCTATTTTAGGGAAAGTCGATTACGTTATTGGGAGTAATGTTTCGGTTATCAAGAAAGTGGATAAGAAAGCAATCGGTTCTTCCTTACAGCTAGCAAATCGCACTACGGCCTTAATGATCTATGCTATAAATAGGCAAAAAATCTGGCAATGTGATTTGATTTTTGAGCCCTTAGCATTGGAAAGCATAGGCGTTTTGGATAAAAAGGGGATTGAAAAAGCCTATCTAATTGGCTATGAACACGCCTCAAGAAAGTTAAATAACCTAATGAATGCCCCCAGCCCCTAAGTTTGGAATGTATGAGTACATAACAAAACACCCATTGGGTTATACATCATCATAATTCACTTTCAGGGTAGCGGTTGTTGGATGCGCCTGGCAGGTCAAAATAAAGCCCTCAGCGATTTCGCCATCGGTCAAAATCTGATTCTTCTCCATTTCGGCTTTTCCTTCTGTTATTCGGGCGATACAACTGCTACACACACCGCCCTGACATGAGTAGGGTGCATCAATATTTTCCTTTAGAACAGCGTCGAGTACCAGCATTTTTTTGTCCATGGTGAATGAAAAGGTCTCATCATCTACCGTCACTTCAATTTGAGCTTCTCCATCTGCCGAAACGGGTAGTTCGTCTTTAATTTCAGTGGTGGTGAAAAGCTCGAAATGTATTTTATCGGAAGCTACCTCATTTTCCTTGAGGGTATCACTGACCAAATGGATCATGGATTCCGGGCCACATAAGTAATACCCGTCAAAATCGACATTCTTATGTTTGTTCTTGAGGGCATAGTTTACCGTTGATACATCAATACGACCAAAAAGGGAATCGTCAGAGCGTTTTTCACTGTTCGTGAAGTAAACAAAGAATCGGTCAGAATGATCCAATTGTAACTTTACCAAAGCGGTATAGAACATCGTCTCTTTTTCCGATTTATTTCCATAAACCAAGACAAAAGTATTTTCAGGATGACTATCCAAAACTGTTTCGGCGATACTCATAATGGGCGTGATACCACTACCTGCGGCAAAAGCAGCAATGTTTTTCGGTTTATCCGAACGATGGAAAACAAAACGTCCTTCGGGGGGCATCACTTCCAAGACGTCGCCAATCGCTAATTTGGTATTCGCATAGTCAGAAAAACCGCCTTTGTCTACCTTTTTAATTCCAATCGTTATCGAATCGGATTTTGGGGAAGAACTGATGGAATAGGCCCTGCGTAATTCTTTGCCTTTTAGTTCCTTTTTTATGGTGATATATTGACCTGCGGAAAAAGCAAATGTCTGGAATAATTCCTCTGGAATATCAAAGGTTACCGCCACAGCGCTGGGCGTCAATGCTTTTATGTTTTTTACCTTCAGTGAATAAAAATCGGCCATATTTAAATTTTGGTGCAAAAATAAGCAATGACAAGCCTATATAAAATTGGATGGCAAAAAAATAATTCTTTCATTGTAGTCTGAATTTCCATTCAAACCATTTTTTTAGGTTCAAATAAAAATTTTCTTTAAAAACGTCCTGAAACCCGATTCCGGTGTCGTCATATGGATATAGTATGTATTAACCTTTAAATAAAAAGAAATGAAAGAATTTATGATGATTTTTATCGGGGCCGATTATCAAGAATTGGGCCTGTCCCCTGAAGAACTTCAAGATCGCATGGGAAAATGGTTCGCCTGGGGTGATAAAATGGGGGCTCAAGGTATTCTACAAGGGGGAAAAGCCCTAGTGCCTGTAATTAAGAGAGTTGTTGGTAAAGATAGGACTGTTAGCGATGGCCCTTTTGCTGAAGGCAAAGAAATAGTAGGCGGCTATTACATAGTTACCGCGGAAAATGCGGATGCAGTTGTAGAAATTGCCCAAGATTATCCAGATTATGATTTAGGGGGAACCGTTGAAATACGTGAAGTAATGGTTTTTAATAACTAATGGAGCACAAAATTGTCGACCATCTTTTCAGACACCATTATGGGAAGATGGTCGCTATTTTAACCCGTTTTTTTGGGCTGTCACATATCGAAACGATTGAAGATGCGGTTCAAGATACCTTTATAAAGGCCACTCTTCAATGGCGTACCCAGCTACCCGATAATCCTGAAGCGTGGTTGACCAAAGTTGCCAAAAACCGCACCATTGACCTTCTAAGAAGCATCAAAGCTGAAAAAAATCGATTCCAAAAAGTGACTTCAGGTGTTTCTTCCATTCAATTGAACGATTTGTTTCTTGATCATGAAATAGAGGACAGCCAACTCCGTATGATCTTCGTGGCCTGTCATCCAAGTCTAAAACCGAAAGAACAAATCGCTTTCGCATTAAAGACGATATCTGGTTTTAGTACTAAAGAGATTGCGGCTGCGTTACTTACAAAAGAAGATACGATAGCAAAACGATTGAGTAGGGCCAAAAAATCAATTACTGCAAATAATATAGCGTTTGATTTTCCACCACCAAAGGAGCTGCAAAATAGATTGGAGCGTGTCATGGAAGTCATTTACCTCACTTTTAATGAAGGCTATCATTCCACGAATACCGAGAAATTAGTTCGCGAAGACCTTTGCGGCGAGGCCATACGCTTGTGCAAACTCTTACTTAAGAAAGAAAAATTACGGTCGGGGAGCCTTTATGCTTTATTCGCCTTGCTTTGTTTTCATGCTTCGCGTTTAGAGAGCAAGACAAATGCTTTGAATGAGATTGTGGATATTCGAGAACAAGACCGAAGTAAATGGCACTTTCCACTCATAGAAATAGCAAATCGCGCAATGACCAAATCCTCGTACTATGATGATTTTTCTATTTACCATTATGAGGCCGCGATAGCATTTGAACATGTAAAAGCCAAAACTTTTGAGGAGACCAATTGGAAAAACATCCTAAGATGGTATTCAAAATTGCACGAATTACAGCCTACTTCTTTTACGCTTTTAAATATAGCGATAGTAAATCTACAACTGAATGAGTTGAACACGGCTAAAAAGGTGCTGGAAGAGCTTAGAATTAACGACCTCGGACAGCGTCAATACCTGTATTTCGGAAGCTATGCAGAATACTATTTAAAACAGGGTGAAAGAGATTTAGCGAAGAACTATTTCGAAAAAGCAATTTCTAAAACCTCAAATAGTCTTGAAAAGGAATATTTAAGGAAAAAAGTTGAACGTTTGTAGCGCTGATTCTAGTTGTTGATGCTTATTTTACCCCATTGAATACCATTTCTTAAGGTTAGGCACTCAAATGCGATGAACAAACCGCCTGGTTTGTTGTAAGTTGTAAAATAGGCACTCATAATCTTCAACTCATCGTTTTTAGGGGAAGAAATACGCATGAAGTACGCATAAATACATGCTCAATCGCTAGAATGACCCTTGAACCGACCCAATGGTTTGTAATAATGGTCGATTCCTTTTCACTGGATTGAACTCAATACGGTTCTTTATCAAGGGAGAAATCCAAAAGGCAAGGTTTATAGTTCTTTCCTCTCCTTTAAGTCTATTAAATCTAATATACCTCGAAGCTTGAATTTTCGAACAAAGTTGAAAGATTGCATTTTATCGATGAACCACATAATAATCGCCTTGTTTTTCAGTTAAGATTACAGACGAATACATGCAATTTTGAACTTTCGAATTAAACTATTTATATCAGCTTTTCTTGGGGCCCTTCTTTTTAATGCCTGTTCGGTAAAAAAAGATAAATTCATTAACCGTAATTGGCATGCGCTTAACACCAAGTACAATACTTTGTACAACGGTAATATCGCTTTTGAAACCGGTCGTGAAGAACTCAACACGAATTATAAAGATGATTATTGGGAAATACTTCCTGTAGAGCGCCTTGAAGTAACCGAGGAGATTAGACTTGATTCCGAAGACAATAACCCCAATTTTATTATTGCAGAGGAAAAGGCCACTAAGGCAGTTCAGAAACATAGTATGGACATCAAAGATGAGGAGCGCAATCCTCAGACGGATGAGGCTTTTCTGTTGTTGGGTAAGGCGAGGTACTTTGACCAACGTTATATTCCTGCTTTAGAAGCGTTCAATTACATCATTAGGAAGTATACCTATAGTGATAAGCTCAACGAGGCCCATATTTGGCGTGAAAAGGTGAATATTCGACTTGAAAATGAAGATTTGGCCCTTAAAAACTTGAAACGCCTGCTGAAGTACGAAGATTTGAAAGATCAAGAATATGCTGACGCACGGGCGATGATGGCGCAAGCGTTTATTAATCTAAAAGCACCTGATACGGCGATTCAAAATTTAAAGATTGCAGGGCACTATACAAAGAAGAACCCTGAAAAAGGAAGGTATTACTATATCATTGGTCAGTTATATAATCAATTAGGCCACAAAGACAGTGCGAATTACGCTTTTGATAAGGTTATTGACCTCAACCGTAAATCTCCGAGGGTTTACATGATCAATTCTGAAATCCAAAAAATAAGGAATATTGAAATTACCGATGCCAACAGGGAAGAAGTATTCGATTACCTGACTGATTTAGAGGAAAATCGAGAAAATCGTCCCTTTTTAGATAAGATTTATCGTCAGGTCGCCGAGTTCCATTTAGCAAATGCCGCTGATAGTTTGGCCTTGGTCTATTTCAATAAATCATTGCGTGCTACATTGAACGAGCCAAAATTAAATGCGCTCAACTATGAAAACCTGGCGGAATACAATTTTGACGAGAACAGTTACAAGGTGGCAGGCGCATATTATGATAGTATGCTGACCAATTTAAAAGAGAATACTAAAAAATATAGAACAACTAAAAAGAAACTCGATAATTTAGAGGATGTTATCAAATATGAGGATATCGTGCAGTATGCCGATAGTGTAATTACACTGTATAACATGCCGAAAGAGGAACAAGTCACTTATTTCCAAAGTTTCATTGATGAAATGAAAAAGGCCGAGGAAGAAGCTGCGAAAGCTGCAGAGGAAAAGATAACAGCCAGTTTTGCAGCATTTGGAGACTCTAAAGGAGGTAAGGAAAACAAAGGTAAATTCTATTTCTACAACATTCAAAGCCTAGGCTTTGGCAAAAATGATTTCACGAACCGATGGGGAAATCGAGAATTGGGAGATGATTGGCGTTGGAGCAACAAGACAAGAACCATAATCGCCCAAAACACTGATGATGCCTTGGCAGCAAACGATACTTTAAGTGCAGGACCTACGGATGAAGAAAAATATTCGGTTGATTTTTATATCGATAAAATACCTACGGATGTCACCACAATAGATAGTCTGAAAACAGGCAGAAATTTTGCCAATTATCAATTAGGACTCATTTATAAAGAGAAGTTCAAGGAAAATTTCTTAGCATCTGGAAAGTTGGAAGATGTGTTAGGGGCAAACCCTGAAGAGCGATTGATTCTCCCTTCAAAATACAACTTGTATAAAATCTATGAGGAAGAGCAAAGTCCGTTAGCGGAAACGATGAAGAATGATATCATTCAAAACCATTCGGCCTCTCGATATGCGGAGATTTTATTGAACCCACAGGCGGTTTTAGCAGAGAATGAAGACAGTCCGGATGCGCGATACAATGCCTTGTTCAAAAAATACCGTAATCAGAAATTTTTACAAGTAATTACTGGGGCTGAGGAAAATATCAATAGGTACACAGGTGACCCGATTGTTCCAAAATTTGAAATGCTGAAGGCAAATGCCATAGGAAGGTTGAATGGTTTTGAGGAATTCAAAGAAGCATTGAATTATGTAGCGTTGACATATCCGAATAATCCCGAGGGAAAAAAAGCGGAGCAGATGGTGGCCGAACAGTTAACCAAATTAGAGGCCAAAGAGTTTTCTCCAGAAGTAGGGTCCACAGGATCAGGCAATTGGAAGGTGGCCTTCCCTTTTAAGAGGTCCAAAAATGAAGAAGCTTTAAAACTGAAAGAAGCACTCGAAAAATCAATAAAAGATTTAAAATATAAGAACGTAGTTTCAAAAGATATTTATACCTTGGAAGACCAATTTGTAATCGTACATGGCTTTGAATCAAAAGATAGGGCGCTCGGTTAGTCGGAATTGTTACAAAAAAATAAAGATTACAGGATTAAAAATCCACGCTTTGTTATTTTATCGTCGAATTATAAAATAGTACAAGTACATAAGAACTTAGCAGATTACAAGAATTCAGTTTTAACCCCAAAACCATAAGTGAACAATGTTTTCAGACAATAAAAAACCTAGAACTATGAACGAAATCGGAGGACAACCCAACAGAATCGAAAAGAACACTAAAATCAAGGGAGATATTGTCTCTGAAGCTGATTTTAGAATTGACGGAAAATTAGACGGCAACGTGAAAACTTCCGGTAAGGTAGTAATTGGCAAAGACGGCTATATACATGGCAAGGTTGAATGTGTAAATGCGGATATCGAAGGTAGTTTTAATGGCGAACTTTTGGTGTCGGATCTGCTTTCATTGAAATCTTCAGCCGTGATTGAAGGTACCGTTGCGGTTACCAAATTAGCAGTAGAGCCAGGCGCTACGTTCAATGCCTCATGTACCATGAAAGGTAAAGGGGGTTCTTTGAGCAGCAGTAGTTCAAGTATGAGCGCTAATTCCGGATCATCAAAATCTTCAGGCGGATTCAAGTCTTCATTGAGCAGTAGTAGCTCAAGCAGTAACAATGGACCAGCGAAAGCTTCCTAAGAACTTACAAACGTAATTGTTCATGAAATGGGGCGGAAAAAGTCTTTCCCGTTGGTTGTTCATAAAATTATTATAGTAATTGCCATACTCCGATAGCGTATGGCAATTTTTTTTAGTGGTACTTTTATCAAAGTATAGAAAAAACGCAATGCCTAAACCTAAAAATCAGGCGAAATACTGGCTCAGCCTGACCGGAATAGCAGTTCAAATGGGTGTAATTATCTATTTGGGCTCATGGTTCGGAGGTTGGTTGGATGAAAAGTACCAAAAAGACAATAACACATTTACCATTATCCTGACTCTTTTCGCGGTAGTGGTTTCAATGTATTTAGTAATTAAGCAAACCAAAAAATTAAACCCCTAACTTGGATAAAAAAGTAATCTCATTCGCTCTTCAATTGACTGGTGCACTGCTGCTTTTGGCGTTATTGCACATAGGATTTTTATTTGCTAGAAAAAGCAGTATCCCCCTTGATTTGATACTGATGGGGTATTTGTTAAATTTTGCAATGGCCATGGGCATTTATTATACCATGGTATCCCTTGCCAAAAAACAAAATAAAAATCTCGGTTTTGTATTCTTATTCGGAAGCACCCTGAAATTCGCCGTTTATTTTCTGATTTTCAATCCACTTTTTATGCAAGACGGAAGTCTTTCAAAATTAGAATTCTTTACCTTTTTCATTCCGTATATAGCTTGTCTCGTAGTTGAGACGCTAGCGCTCGTTAAATTGCTCAAAGAAATCGATTAAATACCCCTTCTTAAAGGATGTCGCATGCTTGAAAATAAAAGGTGAAAATGCTTTTTTCTTTTTGGGATATTGACGTACATTTGCACCGATTTTTAGAGACCGATATTTTTGATTGATATGCGAAGTACATTTCCAATTAAACTTCTTTTTGTTACATCACTTTTTTTAAGCGCAACCGCTTTTGCAAACCCTACGGAAAGCGATGCCGAAGCGGGAGAAAAAGACCTCAAGACAGAAATCACAGAATATATAGGTCATCACCTTAAAGATTCCCACGATTTTTCATTGTTTTCGATAACTCAAGAAAACGGAGAGAAGAAGCATATAGGATTTCCGCTTCCCGTTATTCTTTGGGATAACGGTTTGAAAGTGTTTTCCTCTTCCAAATTTCACCACGGAGAAGCAGTGGCCGAGGTCGATGGCGATTATTTTAAACTAGACCACAGTAAAATATATAAAACCGATGCTTCAGGAACCATCACGTATGATGAAAAGCATCACGCGACAAATGCCAAACCTTTGGATTTTTCAATCACTAAAGGTGTGGTAATGATTTTCCTTACAGGACTTCTGATGTTCTTATTGTTTAAAGGTTTGGCAACATCATATGCCAAGAATGGAAGTATCCCTAAGGGAATAGGTCGTTTTTTCGAGCCTATTGTGCTCTATATTAGAGACGATATTGCGATTGCAAACATTGGCGAAAAGCGGTATAAGAAATATATGCCCTTCTTGTTGACCGTATTTTTCTTTATTTGGTTTTTGAACATGTTTGGTTTGACCCCTTTTGGTGTTAATGTGACAGGAAATATTGCAGTGACCACTGCATTGGCCATTGTTACTTTTTTATTGACCAATTTAACAGGGACAAAAGATTATTGGAAACACTTATTTGATCCATTGGGCGATTCCATGCCTTGGTATGGGAAATTACCTTTGTATGTAATCTTAATTCCAATCGAAATTTTAGGAATTTTCATTAAGCCTTTCTCTCTATTGATTCGTTTATATGCGAACATGCAGGCGGGGCATATTGTAATCATGAGTTTGATAGGATTAATGTTCATATTCAAAAGTTGGATCGGTAGTCCATTGTCTTTCGGATTGGCATTTGCCATCTCATTGATAGAGATACTAGTAGCGCTTTTACAAGCTTACATTTTTACAATGCTATCTGCTTTGTATTTTGGTTTTGCCTCGGAAGAGCACGACCATGCAGAGGCTCATTAGCAAGGTTTTTTATTCCCGTGAAGTTGGGAAGCTAAATTGAATGTTTAATTTTTAATATATATACATTATGACAATTCCAAGAATTGTAGGTGCAGGATTAATTGTAATCGGTGTTGGTGTTGGTATCGGAAAGATCGGTGGCCAAGCTATGGAAGCGATTGCTCGTCAACCTGAAGCTTACGGAAAGATTCAAACAGCGATGTTGATTGCAGCGGCGCTTATTGAAGGTATTGGGTTTGCTGCTTTGTTCGCAACGGCAGAAGCTTAAAAACCACTAACGAACGGTTGTAACGGTTGGTTGCAATCGTTCGTTACTATTAAAAATTCAACGAATATTAAGTTAGTAGTATGGAACAGTTAATTGAAGATTTTTCGCTAGGATTGTTTTTTTGGCAGTCTCTATTGTTCATTGGGTTGGTGTTGCTACTTCGCAAGTTTGCGTGGAAACCGATTTTAGGTGCAGTAAATGAACGTGAAGAGGGCATTAAGACTGCCTTGGCAGCAGCTGAAGATGCCAAGAAAGAAATGCAAAATGTAACGGCTGATAGTGAGAAGTTATTGAAAGAAGCACGTGCAGAGCGCGAAGCAATGTTGAAAGAAGCTCGAGAAATCAAGGATAAGTTGATCGCGGATTCTAAAGAACTGGCTAAGAAAGAAGGAGATAAAATGCTGAAACAAGCACAAGCTGCCATCGAAAGCGAAAAGAAGGCGGCGGTTGCCGATATTAAAAGCCAAGTAGCCAATCTGTCTGTAGAGATAGCTGAAAAAGTGATTAAAGAACAACTGTCTGCCAAAGACAAGCAATTGAAATTGGTAGAGGATATGTTGGGCGATATCAAATTGAACTAAGCGAGCATGAGTAATTCAAGAGCAGCCATACGTTACGCAAAAGCCATCTTAGACCTAGCCGTCGAGAATAAGGCTACGGATGCGGTTGAAAATGACATGCGTTCCGTTGTGAGTGCCATCTCAGGAAGCAAAGAGCTTCAAGCGTTTTTGGCGAGTCCTGTAATAAAGGGTTCCGCAAAAAAAGAAGCTTTATTAAGCATCTTTAAAGGAAGCAACAAAATAACCGAAGGGTCAATTTCTATGTTGGTCGACAACAAAAGGATAGCGATGTTGAACGAGGTGGCATTGAAATATATCATCCTGAATGAACAATTAAAAGGAACGGATGTTGCCTTTGTAACCACTGCTATTCCCTTGACCACTGATTTGGAAAAGAAAGTATTGGCGCAAGTAGCCAAATTAACCGGGAATACGGTTACTGTTGAAAATAAAATTGACGAAAGCATTATTGGTGGTTTCGTTTTGCGCGTTGGAGATTTGCAATATGACGCAAGCATCTCCAATAAGTTGAGTAATTTGAAAAGAGAATTTACAAATAGTCTATAATTAACAACCAAGATAATAGACGCAAAAACGTCTAGAATCTAAAACCTGCCTACCGGCAGGCAGGTCTAACGTCTTAGAAAATGGCAGGAGTAAAAGCCGCTGAAGTATCAGCAATATTAAAGAAACAATTATCAGGATTCGAAGCATCTGCTTCACTGGACGAGGTAGGAACGGTACTACAAGTTGGTGATGGTATCGCTCGTGTATATGGCTTGTCAAACGCTGAATACGGAGAATTGGTAGAGTTCGACGGCGGACTAAAAGGAATCGTTTTGAACTTGGAAGAAGATAATGTTGGGGTGGTTTTATTGAGTCCATCACGTGACGTGAAAGAAGGTTCTGTAGTAAAACGTACCCAAACTATTGCTTCTATTAATGTTGGAGAAGGAATTGTTGGTCGTGTCGTAAATACTTTGGGTGTTCCTATTGATGGAAAAGGCCCTATTTCAGGTGAAACGTATGAAATGCCATTGGAGCGTAAAGCACCAGGGGTAATCTTCCGTGAGCCGGTTACTGAACCATTACAGACTGGTATTAAGGCGATTGATGCCATGATCCCTGTAGGTAGAGGGCAAAGGGAACTTGTTATCGGTGACCGTCAAACAGGTAAGACTACTGTTTGTATCGATACCATTTTAAATCAAAAAGAATTTTATGATGCAGGTGAGCCTGTATATTGTATTTACGTTGCTATCGGCCAAAAGGCTTCTACGGTTGCGGGTATTGCCCAAACATTGGAAGACAAAGGCGCATTGGCATATACGACAATCGTTGCGGCAAACGCATCGGATCCTGCTCCAATGCAGGTATATGCACCAATGGCAGGTGCTGCCATTGGCGAGTATTTCCGTGATACAGGCCGCCCAGCTTTGATTATCTATGACGATTTATCGAAACAAGCGGTTGCCTATCGTGAGGTATCTCTTCTATTAAGAAGGCCTCCAGGACGTGAAGCCTATCCCGGTGATGTTTTCTATTTGCATTCAAGATTGTTAGAGCGTTCTGCAAAGGTGATTAATGATGATACACTTGCAAAAGATATGAACGACCTTCCCGATTCCTTAAAACCAATGGTAAAAGGGGGCGGTTCACTTACTGCACTACCAATTATTGAGACACAGGCAGGTGACGTTTCTGCATATATTCCGACAAACGTAATTTCTATTACTGACGGACAAATATTCTTGGAGCAAGATTTATTCAACCAAGGGGTTCGTCCGGCGATTAACGTGGGTATTTCCGTATCTCGTGTGGGTGGTAATGCGCAGATTAAGTCGATGAAGAAAGTAGCAGGTACCTTGAAACTGGATCAAGCGCAGTTTCGCGAACTGGAAGCTTTTGCGAAGTTCGGTTCTGATTTGGATGCCGCGACCTTAAATGTAATTGAAAAGGGGCGTCGTAATGTTGAAATCTTAAAGCAAGCACAAAACGATCCTTTTACTGTTGAAGATCAAGTAGCAATTATTTACGCAGGTTCGAAGAACCTCTTAAGAGACGTTCCCGTTGAGAAAATAAAGGAGTTCGAAACCGACTATATCGAATTCTTGAAAGCAAAACATCGAGATGTTTTGGACACCTTAAAGTCTGGGAAATTAACTGATGAGGCAATCGACACGTTGACAATTGTTGCTAAGGATATTTCAGGAAAATATAGAGCATAATTAGGGTTTTTATAAAAACAGAAGATGGCGAATCTAAAGGAAATTAGAAATAGAATAGCGTCGGTATCATCAACCATGCAGATTACTAGTGCCATGAAAATGGTTTCTGCTGCCAAGTTGAAGAAGGCCCAAGATGCTATTACTGCCATGCGACCTTATGCCGAAAAATTGTCTGAACTGCTTCAAAACCTGAGTGCAAGTTTAGATAGTGACTCAGGAAGCAAATTTTCAGATAACCGAGAGGTAAATAAGGTGTTGGTAGTAGCTATTACTTCCAATAGAGGTTTAGCTGGGGCATTTAATTCCAATATCTTAAAACAATGTACCTTATTGATGGACGAAACTTATGCTGGAAAGCAGGTCGATTTCGTGGTTATCGGAAAGAAGGCAAACGATTTTTTAAGTAAAAAATCGACCGTAATTTCTAACCACAGCGGATTATATGAGGAATTGACCTTTGACAATGCTGCTGTAATTGCGGAAAATTTGATGGAGAAATTCACTTCTGGTGAGTACGACAGAATTGATATCGTTTACAACAAATTCAAGAATGCCGCTACGCAAATTGTAATGACCGAGCAGTTCTTACCTATTGTGCCTATGGAAGGCGCGGAAGGTTCAAGTGGGGATTATATTTTTGAACCATCAAAATTGGAGATAGTTGAACAATTGATTCCTAAGTCTCTAAAGACACAATTGTACAAAGGTATTCGTGATTCGTTCGCGAGTGAGCACGGGGCCCGTATGACAGCGATGCACAAAGCAACCGACAACGCTACGGAAATGAGGGATCAATTGAAATTAACCTATAACAAAGCAAGACAGGCGGCCATTACCAATGAGATTCTGGAAATCGTTGGTGGAGCCGAAGCATTGAATAACTAGTGCGTATGTCATCCAGGGCGCAGTCAAGGACATAAAAAAAACAAAACCCCACAGTAATGTGGGGTTTTGTTTTTTTAACCGATTTTTGTCGCCTTCATGAAATAGGCACCAATACTGCTTGAGTCAGATAAAATAGTGAAGGTAGAATTATTTTTGACCGATGGAAAAGCATTAATTACCCCCAAATGAAATCAAACAAAACCGCCTTACTTTTTATTTTCGTCACTATTCTGGTTGATGTTATCGGTATCGGTATCATCCTTCCCATTATTCCTGATTTAATTATGGAATTAACAGGTGAAGGAACAGCTATGGCAGTGATTTATGGCATGTGGCTAACGACCGCTTTCGCGGGAATGCAATTTTTATTTTCACCGGTCCTAGGGGAGATTTCAGATAAATACGGAAGACGTCCTATTTTGTTAATTGCTCTTTTAGGACTAAGTATTGATTATTTGATTCATGCTTGGTCACCAACAATCACTTTTTTATTTATTGGGCGATTTCTCGCAGGAATTACAGGGGCAAGTTTTACCGTAGCGTCCGCATATATAGCCGATATCAGTACTCCTGAGGACAAAGCGAAGAACTTCGGGTTAATAGGAGCCGCTTTCGGACTAGGGTTTATAATCGGCCCCGGAATCGGTGGTTTTTTCGGCGAAATCGATATTCGTCTCCCATTCTATATTGCCGCAGGCTTGACTTTTGCCAACTTTGTTTTCGGGTATTTTTTCGTTCCAGAATCGCTAACACCCGAGAATCGAAGACCAATCAATGTACTGAAGATGATTCCTGGGGTGTCCTTGGTGAGTCTAAGGAATTATAAGGGGGTATTGCTTTTGATATTCGCATTCTTCTTAGCGAATTTAGCGGGGCAGGCATTACCATCAACATGGTCATACTACGGAATCGAACGTTACGATTGGAGTCCGAAAGATATTGGTATTTCTTTGATGGTAGTTGGCTTATTGGTAGCTATTGCACAGGGGTTTCTAGTAGGGATAGTTGTCAAAAAAATCGGTAAGAAAAGAACTGTAATCGTGGGTTTTCTTCTATGGACAATCGGAATGTTTCTTTTTTCTCAAGCTTCCGAACCATGGATGTTATATGCCTTTTTGATACCATACGCTTTTGGAGGGATTGCCGGACCTACTGTTCAGGGTGTAATTTCAAATCAGGTATCTGAAAAGGAACAAGGAAACCTTCAAGGAGCAATTGCCGGTTTGGTAAGTGTAACGGCAATTTTGGGTCAATTTATATTCTCATCTGTTTTTTATTATTTCATACGTCCGGAAGCAGGGATATATTTCCCCGGTGCACCCTATGCTTTAGCGGCAATATTTCTATTTGTAGCACTTCTTTTCGCTATTTTGGCCATGAAAAAAATGGATTTGAAAGAAGATGAAGTTAGCGCATTTAAAGATGCGCTCGCAGACTGATCGTTTTTAACATCGCTTTCAAAGAGTGGTAGACTGCACTCGATTGTGAATTTTTTTGTTTTTAGAGGTAACATTTTTTATAGCGGTGTTTAGCCTGAATGCTCAAGCCCCATTTGTAATCCAAGAAAAAGAAGAACTCAAGACGAGTTCGCTAAGTAAACTTTGTCAGCTCTTTTAGAATAGGTACTTTTATGCTTCTAATCCGTTAGGTATTGAACCCGCTTAAAAAACTCTTCAAACAAACTGCGATTTATGGTCTGGCAACGGTTTTGCCCCGGATGCTTTCCTTTTTGTTATTGCCCTTGTATACTGGGATTTTGGTCACTGCAGGTTATGGCAGGGTGAATGTCATTTTTTCTTGGATAGCAATTTTCAATGTCTTTTTGGCTTACGGTATGGAGACCGCATTTTTCAGGTTTTATAATAAAGCCGATGATAAAGAAAGTGTGGTGTCCACTTCCTTGATATCCATAATGACCTCGACGCTTTTATTTGCCTTGATTGCTTTTTCCTTTCAAGGAAGTATGGCAAGTGCTTCAGGTATCGATGTTAGGTTTGTTCGGTACGCGATTGGCATTTTATTGCTTGATGCGATGGTCATTATTCCTTTTGCTTGGCTAAGAGCAAATGAAAAACCCATGAAATATGCAATTATTAAGATTGCGAATGTGGCGATAAATCTAGGATGGAATTTGTTCTTTTTAGTGCTGTTGCCAAAGTCAGTTCATGAAAGTCCGGATGGCTTTTTAGGGTGGATGTACAAACCGAATTTTGAGATATCCTATATCTTTATTTCCAATCTTATTGCTAGTGGTATTACCCTGCTATTAATGCTTCCTTTGTACCTTAAGAGCACCTATGTTTTTGACAAGGAATTATGGAAGAGCATGATGAAATATGCCTGGCCCGTTTTGGTTGCCGGAATTGCCTTTACTATCAATGAGGTATTCGATAAGATTTTGTTGGAAAGACTACTTCCCGCGGAAATCGCTCTGAGTGAAACGGGTAAATACGCAGCCTGTTACAAATTGGGCTTGTTCATGATGTTATTTGCTACAGCTTTTAGGATGGGAATCGAGCCCTTTTTCTTTAGTCACGCGGGCACGGAAAACCCTCAAAAGGCCTATGCGCAAATCACCAACTATTTTGTGATAATAGGTAGCGTAATTTTACTCACTGTGGTTGTCTTTTCAGATATGCTAAAATATCTTTTCATTGATGAAGCCTATTGGGAGGCTATGTCGATAGTGCCAATAATACTATTAGCCAGTTTTTTTCTTGGAATTTACCACAACCTCTCCGTTTGGTACAAAGTTACCGACAAGACTAGGTATGGAGCTTTTATATCGGTTATTGGGGCGATTATTACCATTGGAATAAATTTCTTCTTTATTCCTAGAATAGGGTATATGGCTTCGGCAATAGCGACCTTGTTGGCTTATGGCACCATGATGGTATTGTCCTATTACTTTGGAAAATCACATTATCCTGTACCCTATAACTTTAGAAAGATTTTGTTCTATTTGGGCGTTTCAATTCTCTTTTCGGCCATCGCCTTTTATGGGTTTAATAGAAACCTAGTTGTAGGTTGTATATTACTGGTACTTTTCTTGGGCTTGGTCTATAAATTGGAGCATCAAAAACTCAGACAAATATTTTTAAAAAAATGAACATTAAAATCATCAACAAGTCTTCACACGACTTGCCACACTACGAAACAGGCGCTTCCGCCGGCATGGACCTTCGAGCCAATATTTCAGAGACTGTTACGTTACAACCTTTAGAGCGTGCTATCATCAAAACAGGCTTGTTTATAGAACTTCCGGTGGGCTTTGAAGCACAAGTGAGGCCTAGAAGCGGCCTCGCTGCTAAGAAAGGAATTACGGTATTGAACGCGCCTGGAACAATTGATGCGGATTATAGGGGAGAAATTGGTGTGATTCTTGTGAACCTTTCCAATGAAGGGTTTACTGTTGAAAATGGAGAACGTATTGCACAATTGGTTATTGCCAAACACGAGCGAGCAGATTGGATAGAGGTTGAACAACTTACCGAGACTTCGAGAGGAGAAGGTGGTTTTGGTAGTACGGGAGTAAAATAAGGGACTCTAGCCCCTATAATAGGGAAGAAGGGTTAAGATGATATGAAAAAGAATGCTTTTTTTAGCGTTATACTCATTTTGGTGTTATGTATAGCACCAATGATGCTTCGTTCCCAAGAGGAACAAGAAATCGATGTAGAACAAAGCGCTGAAGTCTTTTTAGAAGAATACTCCGATGATTTTCAGGAGCACTTTTTTGAAGCCTTGAAACAAAAGGGAATCGAAAACTTCGACAAAGCAGTGAACCTATTACTTAAATGCAAACAATTGGATGGCGACAATAGCGTAATAGACCATGAATTGGCAAAGGCCTATTACGAAGATAAAAAATATACGCTTGGTGAAGGATATGCCGTAGAAGCCATGGTATCGGAACCTGAAAATCCCTGGTATTTGGAAACCTTAGTGGACATTCTTGAAAAACAAGGAAACTCAATAGATGCCATTGCCGGTAGAATCCCTTTCGACAATCAGAAATTAAAGGAAAACTTAGCGTTGACCTATTTTAAAAGGAAGCGGTATGACAAAGCCTTGAAGGTTCTCCAAGAAGTCAAGAAATCAACTTTTTCAAAAGATTTAACAGCCAAAATCAACGATTCTATTGACAAAAGAAATGCGCAAAGTGTTTCTACTTCATTTGCTGTTGAAAATTCAAATGCGGGAGCAATAAACGCTATGCAGGGTTACCAACTTCAGATAGAAGGATTGATTCGCACCAACAGCCATGCAATTCTTCTTCAGGAATCCGAAGAGGCCTTGGAAACCTATCCGTCACAACCTTTTTTCTATTATGCGCATGGGTACGCCTTAAATAAAACCGGCAATTCTAGAGCCGCTATCGCCATTTTAGAAGCTGGTTTGGATTATCTTGTAAATGATGTAGCGCTCGCGAATAAATTCTATGCAGAGCTGGCATCAGCATACACAGCGAACCATAACACTGTGAAAGCAAATATGTACCTTAGTAAGATAAAACCTGGTTTTTGAATATGCGAACCCTAAATCGAACAGGCTTTAAATCTGCGTTTGTAGTGCTAATTTTTTCTTTGGTGCTATCCTGTAAATCAAAAAAAATCTTGACCGATGGTCCCATTGACGATAAGTCATCTGCAAAATCTATTATTAAGGCCCATTATCAAAATCAAATTGAGTTCAAGACCCTTCGAGGGAGAATGAAAATCGAATATTCTGACGGTGAGGCATCACAAGGGGTTTCCGTTAGCTTTCGAATGGAAAAGGACAATGCCATTTGGATAAGCGCTCCTTTTGGTATGGTAAAGGCCTATATCACACCAGATCGAGTTTCATTTTATAATAAACTCGAGAACGAATTTTTTGATGGTGATTTTTCTTATCTCAGTAATATCTTAGGCACCACTCTTGATTTTGATAAAGTGCAGAACCTTCTCTTGGGTCAAGCTCTTTTTGATTTACGTAAGGACAAATATGATGTTAAGGTAGCCGATGAAAACTATCAGTTGACACCGAAAAAATCAATGGAGCTATTTCAGACATTGTTCCAAATAGAGCCTAGAAACTTCAAAATGGCGACCCAACAGTTATCACAGCCCTTAAAAAAAAGAGTACTTGAAATCAATTATCGAAATTATCAAAAAATCAATAAATGGGTTGTGCCAAATGCCGTTTTGATTACCGCTATAGAGGAGAATATAAAGAACACAATCGATATTGAGTATCGCAATATCGAATTTGACCAACGACTATCTTTCCCATATAAAATTCCAAAAGGATATAAAGAGATTGTTTTAAAGAAAAATGATATCTAAAAAGAGACTTGTCATTTTAATAATAGCATTGCTGGTACTTCTAGTACCATGTGCTGCTTTGGGGCAAACTAGTGAGCAAAAAGCTTTGGAGTCAAAGCGAGCGCAACTCCAAAAAGAGATTGATGACATCAACAGATTACTTTTCGCGGGAAAGAAAGAAAAAGGGACAATTCTAGATCAAATGGAGGCCCTAGACAAGAAAATTAACGTTCGCGAACAATTGATTCGGGTCACAAATCAACAATCCAATCTGCTCAACAGGCAAATCAATGCCAATGTCAAAAAAATATCCAAGCTACGCGAAGATTTAAAATTACTGAAAGACGATTACGCCCTGATGATTCAAAAGTCGTATCAAAATCGTTCACAGCAAAGTCGGTTAATGTTCCTGTTATCTTCCGAAAATTTCTTTCAAGCGTTTAAACGCTTACAG
>JARFRH010000299.1 GCA_029287355.1 Maribacter sp.
ACAAGCCACCACATTTCTCATTTTTAGGTAAAAAAAGACTAATTGGCGTATAGTAGCAATGATATTGATCAGGTTCAAATTATATCGGAAAATTTAACACACGAAAAGCTCTTAGGATATTCCAGAGATTCGGATGTTCCATTTTCCCTTATCGAAATCTGGTTTACGTGGGTGTTCTGAAGCTATATGGCAAGTGCTTTGTTGTTTCGTTTTTCCAATACAATCACCATTGCCGATGCCATAAGCATATCCAAGTCAGTTTTTGAATGATGAAACTAATCTAAGGCGCTTGAAATGGCATTGCGCCATCGTCCGGGATCTGAACATTTTAAATAGAACTTATTGATGGTTTCCCCTGTTCGGTTAGAACTTAGCCTTTCACTACCGCAACAGGTCGTAATTTAGCTACTTTTTTTGCAACGCCTGAGTTCTGGATCGTTTCAACCACTGCATTCACATCTTTATAAGCAATTGGTGCTTCTTCTGCAATGCCTTTAAACGAGCCTGCTTCAACATAAATGCCACGTTCTCTTAATTCTTCTTTTAAAGTTGGTGCATTGACTTGCCTTTTTGCGGCACGACGGGATAATCGTCTTCCGGCACCATGACAACACGAACCAAAGGTAAGGTCTCGGCTCTTGGCCGTACCCGCTAAGACATAAGAACAGGTTCCCATACTACCTGGAATAATTACGGGCTGCCCCACATTTTTGTAGGCTTCCGGTAATTCCTCAAATTCAGGACCAAAAGCTCTTGTAGCCCCTTTGCGATGCACAATGACTTTTTGTTTTTTCGTACCTATAACATGATCTTCTATTTTGGCGATATTATGTGCTACATCATATAGTAATTTCAATTCGCCTCCTGTTTTTCCGAATACATTTTTCCATGCCATTCTAGCTTCCCACGAAATAACTTCCCGGTTGCACCATGCGTAGTTGGCAGCAGCACACATCGCTTTGTAGTATTGCTGTCCCTCTTCGGAATTAAAAGGTACACATGCTAACTCTCGGTCTGGTAATTCGATGTTGTATTTTGGCATAGCATTCATCATTATACGAATATAATCGGTAGCGATCTGGTGTCCTAATCCTCTTGAGCCTGTATGGATGAGTACTACCATTTGCCCTTTTTTGAGGTTATAGGCTTCAGCGATTTCGGCATTAAAAATAGCTTCAACATAATCTACCTCCACAAAATGGTTTCCAGAACCAATGGTGCCCAATTGACTCGTGCCTCGCTTTTTTGCGAAGTCCGATACGAGGCTTGGGTCGGCATCTGGCAACTTGCCATGGCTTTCCATAAATTCAAGGTCTTCTTTTTTACCATATCCATTTTCAACGGCCCATTCTGCTCCCTGAGTCAAAACTTGGTCCATTTGGTCTTTGCTTAGCGTAATTTGACCACCTTTTCCCATACCGGAAGGAATCTGAGCATACATTTCCTTAGACAGCTCTTCCATCTTATTTTTCACGTCTTCATATTCAAGTTCAGAAATCAACAGACGCACACCACAATTAATATCGTAACCGATACCTCCAGGCGAAATCACACCTTCGGGATATAAGGTCGCCGCCACACCTCCAATCGGAAAACCATAACCTTCGTGAACATCTGGCATTACCAAAGATGATTTTTGAATACCAGGAAGTGCAGATACATTGACCAATTGGTTCAAAGATCGGTCTTCAATAATATCATCTAAAATGGATCTACTGGCCAAAACTCTTGCAGGTACGCGCATATCTTTCCTAAAGGATATCGGAATTTCCCAGAAATAATCTGCTAGTTCAGTGAGATCCGTTATTTGGACTTTCTTTTTCATATATCAAAAATGATACAGGTTTCCCAGAAGCCCTTTTTGTTTTGTTTGACATTGGCTTCATGATACGTCACGGCTTTTATATCCTCATCATACCTATCAACTTGTGTTCCCGATAGTTTCGCCCTAATTTTAAATTCTGATAATTCAATAATCTCAACATCCCAAAACACCGTATTTTCAATATGAGATTGGGTGAGGACCTGGGACAGAAAATCAATAAGTAAGTTGGTATTGTCAGACGCCTTTACTTCAACCATGACCTTTCTGTTCACTTGGTGGGTTTGCTTACAAAAATCGTCCTTTAAAATATTCCCCATGCCTTTCACCGCATCCCTAAACAGGCCTTCTAAGGTTTTGCCTTGGACGCGCATTCTAACATCCGCCGTATGTGCCAGGTATTCTACACTCATTTTTTAATTGCTTTTACAACCACAAAGGACCCTTCGCCATAATCTGGTTTTGGTTGTTGTATTTCTTTAATATCGTCTAATTTCCCAAAAAGTGTCTGGTTGAACTCCAAATTTTTGAATCCTGCGTTTTTAAGAAGTTCACTAATTTGTTCTGCTTTATAGAATGTGGCATTTCTAAAGAACGTACTACGATGTCTTCTTTCGTGATATTGTTTTGCAATGGCCTGTTCTTTATCTAAAAAACCAATGATTACTGCCCCTTTGCTTTTTAAAACACGGTGTGCGTGTTTCAATGCCGATTTGATATCGTTTAAATGGCATATAGTTACAAATAGCACAAAGTCAAATTGTAAATCTGCATAAGGTAATTTTTCGGCAACACCTTTCATGATTTCTAT
>JARFRH010000131.1 GCA_029287355.1 Maribacter sp.
CCAGTTCACCCCATCAAATTCTAATACTTTACCTGCATTAGCAAAGTACATAAAACCATTATCCCCTTCCAATGCCCACCAATTGATAGGTCCACCATCATATTCCTGGTATGTGTACTGATTTATTAATGGCCTACCCACCTGTTCTTGAGCAATACTGGAAGAGAAAAATGATAAAATAAAAATAAAGGAGAGCCAAAGGGAAGTACCCAATGGCGTCTTGTAGCGGTTTTCTGGCATGTTGGTCGGTATTAGTATACAGGTTTTTGATAGGTACCCCGTCGAATTTAAATATACAAAATAAACATTCATATGTTCTATTTGTTTAGTGTAAAAAAGAGGAGGATTATGAATTCGATACATTTTCGTATTCCTACTTCAACAAAGTATATTTAAAAACTTCTTTTTCGTACATTTAAAATTTTTCACAAAAATCTATGAACCACATTAGCGATTACCTTACCCAACACAAAGACCGTTTTTTAAACGAACTCATTGAACTCTTAAAAATGCCTTCTGTGAGCGCCGATCCGGCTTTTTCACAAGACGTACTCGATACGGCAGAAAAGGTCAAAATCGCTTTACTGGACGCTGGCTGTACCACAGCTGAAATTCATGAAACAGCGGGCTACCCCATCGTTTACGGCGAAAGAATCATAGATTCCGACTTACCTACCGTATTGGTCTATGGGCACTATGACGTACAACCGGCAGATCCACTTGAATTGTGGGATTCACCACCCTACGAGCCGGTGATCAAGAAAACGGCTGAACATCCTGAAGGGGCGATTTATGCCCGAGGTGCTTGCGATGACAAAGGACAAATGTACATGCATGTAAAGGCGCTGGAGTTTATGGTCAAAACCGATCAATTGCCCTGCAATGTCAAATTCATGATCGAGGGGGAAGAAGAGGTCGGTAGTGACAATTTGGAAATCTATGTCGCCAACAACAAAGAGAAATTAAAAAATGATATCATCTTGATTTCCGATACCGGGATGATCGCCAACGACGTGCCCTCCGTTACGACAGGTTTGCGTGGCTTGAGCTATGTGGAAGTTCAAGTGACCGGCCCTAATCGAGATGTGCATTCCGGGCTCTATGGTGGCGCCGTGGCCAACCCGATCAATATTCTTGCAAAAATGATCGCTAGCCTACATGATGAAAACAACAGGGTGACCATACCCGGTTTTTACGATAAGGTCGAGGAATTATCCCAAGACGAGCGCGCGGAAATGGCCAAAGCACCATTTGATCTGGAGGAATATAAAAAAGCCTTGGATATTGAAGCCGTGTATGGTGAAAAGGGGTATTCGACCAACGAACGCAATAGTATTCGTCCGACTTTAGATGTGAACGGTATCTGGGGGGGTTATATCGGCGAAGGAGCAAAAACGGTTATCGCTAGTAAAGCATATGCTAAAATCTCTATGAGACTAGTACCGAATCAAGACTGGAAGGCAATCACAGAACTCTTTATATCACATTTTGAAAGTATTGCCCCTAAAGGAGTAACCGTAAAGGTGACCCCACACCACGGAGGACAAGGATATGTTACACCAATTAACACTATAGGATACAAAGCGGCATCCAAAGCATATGAAACCACTTTTGGAAAAAAACCGATTCCGCAACGCGGTGGTGGAAGTATACCCATTGTGGCTTTGTTCGAAAAAGAATTGGAAAGCAAAACAATTCTGATGGGCTTCGGACTGGATAGCGATGCCATTCACTCACCCAATGAGCATTTCGGAGTTTGGAATTATTTAAAAGGCATTGAAACCATTCCTTATTTCTACCAGTATTTTACGGAGCTAAGTAATTGATAAAATTCCAAAATTAAAATCCCAAATTCCAAAGCTTGTTTTTGGAATTTGGGATTTTTTCTATTGTAATTTGAAAATCGTTTCAGATTTTCTTGACAAACTTCGTGATAATCACGATTTGTGTAGGTCCAACTTTGCCTTCAATAAATTCGGCATTTTCTCGATCCAAAGAAATTCTACGTACCGCGGTACCTTGTTTGGCAACAAGACTCGAGCCTTTTACCTTAAGATCTTTGATCAGCACAACGCTATCTCCGTTTTGTAATACCACTCCGTTGACATCGCGATGAATTATTTTCTCTGCCTCTTCTTCACCTTCACCAGTCTCTTTCGCCCATTTTAGTGTTGCATCTTCCAAATACATCAACTCCAATAAATCTTGTGACCAACCTTCAGATTTTAATCGAGAGAGCATGCGCCATGCAACCGCCTTTACAGCTTCGTGTTCACTCCACATACTATCGTTAAGACAACGCCAATGATTGGCATCGGTCGTATCAGGATCCCGAATTTGCCCAATACAGGTTTCACAAGCCAAAAGACTGCTGTCGAGACCTACTATTTTCTTGGGAGGCACTTCATAAACCTGTAAATCTTCAGTTGTCGCACACAATTCACATCGTGATCCACTTCTAAATCGTAACTGCTCCTGTAAACTCATGGGTCATTTTTTAATTGGCATAAACTTATGGCTTTATAAGTAATTGGTATTGGTTGATACACATATTTTCTTTTAATCGCACTATTACTGACTTTTCTTCGTTATGGACTGACCTACTATGCAAACATATTTTCAATGGCACTCTCAAATCAAAAAACCTCGTTGTTTTTCAGGTTAAGTATTTCCGTTACCGTCTTCGGCGCACTTTTTAATTTTATCCCTTGGTCTTTAATTATACTAGGAGCAGTCGGAATGGTCATTTTTCATAGTATTCAATTTTTTCAGAAACAAGACAGAATACCACTTGATTATGCTAGACAGTTACTTATTGTTTCTTTTTCATGTAATTTTATAATCAGTATTCTTCATTTACCGTTTGGTCATGCACTTACCGTATTAACAAAGACTGCGCTACTAATTTTTCTACTGCTTTATATTAAAAGTATACTGTCTTCCTTTATTGAAAATACTCAGAACAATCTTTTATTACCCAATATTTCTAGGGGAAACCTATCTTTTATACTTGCCGACCTTGCTATAGTCTACATTGTAATAGCTTCGTTATTTAAAATCCTTCACTGGGAATTTGGAATATTAAACGCTAACCTTTTATTGGTTATTGGTCTTTTCTCTGCCTTGATTTCCATTTTGGCAAGTCCAAAAAACATAGGAAGCTAACTCCTATTGACCTCTTTTCTTCAATTATTTTCACTCTACATTTGTAGAATTAAAATATAAATTCTATGTTTGTAGAGTTAATTCTAAACATGTAGAACATGCAATTGTCGAAATCGGAAGAAGAACTGATGAACATCCTCTGGAAACAGAAGAAAGCTTTCATGAAAGATTTGTTGGATGCCTACCCAGATCCAAAACCAGCCACCACGACCGTTGCAACGCTGCTCAAGCGTATGACCGACAAGGGTTTTATAGCCTATAAAGCCTTCGGCAGGTCTCGAGAATATTTTCCTTTGGTTAAAAAGAAAGACTACTTCTCAAAGCATGTCAACGGACTCATCAAAAAATTTTTCAATGATAGTCCGGGTCAATTCGCATCATTCTTTGCACAAGAAACAGACCTGAGTAAAAAGGAACTGGAAGAACTTAAAGCGCTAATAGACAACGAAATCAAAAAAAAATAATCATGCTTGTATACATTTTAAAATCCGTGGCTTGCCTCGCTATTTTATTCTTGTTCTATAAAGTGTTTTTAGAAAAAGAAAATATGCACGTCTTCAAGCGATTCTATCTTCTTGGATCCTTATTGCTTGCCTTTAGTATTCCAGCGCTCGTATTTACCGAATACGTTGAAGCCGCTCCAGCTTCTGAAATGGTAGTTGCCATTGAACAAACAACTACAAATTCCAACAATGCGATTCATATTCCACAAGCTTTAGAAGCTGATGTCATGGATATGGCTCCTATTCTTTGGACGGTTTATTTCATAGGAGTATTTTTCTTTGGATTAAAGTTCCTTGGAAATCTATTCCAAATCTTAAGAAGGATTCAAAGAAATCCGAAACATAAACTGAACCGAATTACACAGGTATTACTAAAAGAAAAAATTGCTCCACACACCTTTTTCAGCTACATATTCCTAAACAAAACGAAGTTGGAATCTAACGAAATACCGACGGAAGTTTTGTTGCATGAAGAAACACATGCACAGCAAAAACACAGCTATGACGTTGTGCTTGTTGAGTTCTTACAGGTGCTATTCTGGGTGAATCCTTTGGTATACTTTTTCAAAAAAGCCATAAAATTAAACCATGAATTTCTCGCCGATCAAGCGGTATTAAAAAAGGACATCGACAAAGCTACCTATCAAAACACCTTACTATCGTACTTATCACCCGATAGTGAAAAGAAGTATCAGCCGAAACTGGCCAATGCCATCAATTATTCATCAATCAAAAAACGATTTACAGTTATGAAAACACACACATCAAAAAAAGCGATTTATTTAAGAACCCTACTCCTATTGCCTTTGATGGCGGTATTGCTCTACGGGTTTAGTGAGACCAAGCTGATAGAAACAGCTCCTATTTTGTCAGATCAGGTTATACAAGAGTCTTTTGAAAATCAAATAGACCTGACAGAAAATATTCAAATTAATATCAATAAAAAAGGGCAACTTTTAGTTCAAGATGAGTTAGTGGCGCTAGATGACCTGAAAAACTTTTTATCAAAAATTAATGCCCATCTCTCGACCGAACAAAAACAGAAGGTGGTAAGGTCATTCATTTATGTAGCGGCCGAGACTCCGAAAGGTACTATTGAGGCAGTAGAGGAAATTTTAACCGAATATGGCGCTGCGACGATAGATATTGTTGGAACAACTGACAACATCAATCAAAAAGGCGCAACTAGAGAACAGGTCTTCCAGTTCAATACATTAGCCAAGAAATACAACAAACAACCCAGAGCTTCTAGAATTGTACCCGCAAAAGATTTGAGGGTTCTAGAGGGTATCTACGGTAAAATGTCTAAAAAACAAAAAGCAAATGCCCAACCTTTTCCGGAATGCCCGCCAATGGATAAACCACTACAAGATGGCGCATCCAGAAAGCTCATGGCCGAATACAACAAGCTGGCCAAATATTACAATGATATGCCGCGAAACAAAATGAACATCAAGAAGAAAGATGTAGATCGTTTGGAGCATATCCATAGCCTTATGTCAGAGAAGCAAAAAGCGGATGCGGAACCTTTTCCGGATTTTCCACCCATGCCTTCCCCTCCAAAAGCACCTAAAGCGCCAAAAGCTACAAAAACATTGAAGACACCTAAGGCACCTAAGGAGCCCAAAGTGAAAAAAGGGAAGAAAAGCGACATTCCACCTCCTTCATCCCCACCCAATGATAAAGTAAGAGAGGAACGCACGGAATTGCTAAAGGAAGCTAAACTTAGAGAACGGGAAGTTTTAGCTGAACGACAAGAATCCAAATTGATTGTGCAAGAAGTCGCGTTGGCACAAAAAGAAACCCTCATGGCTCAAGAGGAAAGTAAAATGATAGAACAGAAAGTCAGGATAATAGAACAGCAGGCCAAGCTCGAAGAAATCGAAGCAGAGACAGAAAGAGTTTCTCACATAAAACGAGTAGTCGAAAGTAAAATTCCGGAGCCTCCTACTCCACCAAAACCTATCGAACCAGTGGACTATATTATCGAAATGGCAAAAAATGATGCAAAGTTCTATTTTGAAGGAAAGGCCATTTCCTCTGACAAGGCTGTCGTGCTTGTAAAAAATAATGGTGAAATTAATATTGACAGTAGAAAATCTAACGGAAAAGAATATATTGTTCGGTTATCAACAGAACCCATAGTCATTGGTAACTAGACTAGAATCTCAAGAAAACACCTTAAGCCTTCATTTAGAAGGCTTTTTTTGTAACAAAACATAAAACGCACATACTAATTAATACAACAATCAAGTTACCTTATTATACTCCTTTGTGTTTTATGATTAGGGAGTGAACTATTTGTATTCATCAATCGAATCATACTATGTTACAATCTTTCTTCATTCTCTGCTCAGGGGCGGATTCTTCAATTTTAAAAACGTGTTCAGAAGGTGAACAGAACAAATATGCCGGTATTGGCGCCACGGTCTTCTTTACCGCGGTCATGGCATTCATTGCCAGTAGTTATGCCTTGTACACCGTATTTGATCATCTTTATGCTTCCATTTTCTTCGGAGTGATTTGGGGGCTCCTCATCTTCAATCTAGACCGTTTCATCGTGTCCACCATTAAAAAACGGAATAGTTTCAGCAGTGAGCTTTTACAGGCGGCACCGCGAATAGCCTTGGCTGTTATCATTGCCATAGTCATCTCAAAACCTTTGGAAATGAAGATTTTCGAAAAGGAAATCAACCAAGTTTTATTGGAAGAGAAAAACGAAATGACCCTGGCAAATAAAGAACAACTGGCACTTCAGTATACACCTGCAGTAGAAAAACTAAACCAAGATATTAGTTCACTCAAAGGCGAAATCACGAACAAAGAAGTGGAAACCAATGCCCTATATGATACCTATATTACCGAGGCAGAGGGAACGGCTGGCACAATGCTCTTAGGCAAAGGTCCGGTGTACGCTGAAAAACGGGAAAAGCATGATGCTGCCCTTGCCGAGTTAAGACAACTCAAAGAAACAAATACGGCCAAAATTACTGGAATGGAGACCCAAATTGCTGCTCTTAATACGGAATACACTGATGTGGTCAAAAACTCCCAACCGATTATAGATGGTTTCGATGGACTAATGGCTCGCATAAATGCCTTGGAAAAATTGCCATGGCTACCTTCTTTCTTTATTTTTCTCTTGTTCCTAGCTATTGAAACTTCGCCGATTATAGCCAAGTTATTGGCGCCAAAGGGAGAATACGACCTTAAACTGGAAGATGAGGAAAGTGCTATTGCTACATGGGTGTACCAAAAAGTTCAGCAACGAGCACAAGTATTGGCAACAGACACTTCTTTGAATGAAAAGATTTATGGTGAGATTGCCGAAGAAGAAGCGGTTTACGCTTATAAAAAACAAAAAGCGGAGGAATTGCTCAAGTTACAAGCAGATGCTTTTCAAGATCTACAAATAAAAAGTTTGTAGTTCGAAATCGATCCGAAGAACTACTTAAATTTTGCATAGAAAGGTATGAACGGTGACAAGAATCTTGTTGAACTGAGGGTGAAGGTTTGTATTTGCCATTCGTAGATTCTCTTGGTGCCGCTCAGCAAATATATACGCTTCCCTCATACTTAAAAAGCTCAGCGTATACGTCAACTTATTCACGATTTCGGATGCTGCCCGTGGTTCATTTACCTCCATATGATACAAATAGGCAAGTGAGTCAACCGCATACTCCTCTTTTAACCTTGTGATGAACTGAAATTTAAAATCAAGATCGTTCTTGGCAAGTGCCAGTATATAAGACAAATTTGGAACTTCCTCTAAGTACTTTTCAGGGGTATTCATGCAAAGATCTGGGAGCGAAAAGGGCCATTATTTTATGGAACACGAATTCAATTGATCGTTAAAATATAATAAATGCAAGAATAATATTACTTAATATTTAATTCTTTTTTAAAATTCTAGACCCTATCTTGAATTCAGAAGTTAATCCTTTTTACTGTTTTTTTGTCGTAAAAGAACCACCCAGTCTTGTCCTGCAGTTGGTGGAAGTCCTAACGGCACACTACCTCCACCGTCAACTGTTGTTGCCGATCCAGATTGTAGATCACCCCCCTTCAATGGATCAAACCATTTCACTTCGAAGCTATTTCCCGTGGTCTCAAGATCAATGGAGTACGCCTTGGAATCGGGCAGATATATAGCATACACCTCTCCAGTTTTTTGAAAACAGTACCCTCCACTTGGGTGCACTAGACTATGATTCGGCTGCATTTGCCAATACGGCACATGATCTTGGAAAAAGTCCATTGCGTGTTTGGTCAACTCCCATAAACGATCACGCGTTCTCCAATCTTCGGTATTCAAATCATTATATCTATTGTTTGCCCCGAAATACCATTCCACTCCTGCCGCTCCTGACAAGAGCGTGCCCCAGAGCACATAATGTCTTAGTGAGTCATGGTTGGGTGTCAACGAATCAGATTGGGCACCAGTGTGCCACATTCCTATTTCATCCATGGTAATCATCCAATTATGACCGGCCTGCTTAGATTTTTGCTTCCATTCAGCAACAATTTCCGCTGCGCCCTCGCGATTATCCACTTGAAGTGAAAGTCCGTCGAGATTCTTAAAACCCACAATGGAATCAAGAATAATGGCACGATACGGTTCATGAGAGTGCGTGTGCAACAAAATAGGGTGATTGTACGGATCTATCTCCGTCAAAAAGTCGGTCATGGCTCTTCGTTGTCCATCGTTTTGAGAAATAGGTGAAAACTCAGCGTACCCATTTTCTTCCCCTAGGTTAAAGTTCATGCCTAAATGATGTCCGAAACGTGCCATCAGTTCACGAAAATATAATTGGCGCATTGGTCCGGTATCACCGCTATCAAGCATGGTCTCATTCTCGGTTTCCTGCAATACCATATGTAGTAAGATTCCTTTTGACTGCATATGCTGAAAGACGATTTCCCATTGGCTTAATTTGCTTACATCGAAGCGTGTGAAATCTTCGGGGGTAACATAAGGCCAGACATCTTTACCGTCACCTTTAATATTCATTGTCAAAAAATAAGCCACGTTCATCCCTTTTGATGCCAAATAATTTAACGCGCCTATGAGCCCTTTTCCTTTTCCATCTTTCCATACTGGGTCTCCTACTTGCCAATCTTGAACATGAGGGCTATAATTATGAATCGTATCATTGGTTTTCGCTTCCCCATCTTTGTTCGAACTTTGCATGCGGTAAGTAGCATCAAAGTCTTCAAAGGCCAGCAGGTTCTCTGGGCTATCGGCACCTCCTTTTATCCAATACTTCCCTGAGTCTTTAAACCTGAAATAGCCTTTATCGTTTACCAAACGCCCGTGTGCCCGAAAATCAGCTCCTTTTTTATCCGAAGGAACCACCATGAACTCTCCAGAGGCACTTGAGATTTCAATCGGTGTACCTCCATCATCTTTTAAAGCAATAGCAACACCTTTATGCAATGTTGCGGTATAGCTCCATTTTCCAATTTTATCTGGGGTAAAGCGTGCTTGCCATATACTCCCGGAAGCTGCACTGGTCTCGCCGGCATTGCCATCCGCAGCGTAAAATCCTCGAATCTTATATTGGGTTTCTTCATGTTCAAACGCAACAGTAAGCCTATAATTCAAAAACGGATTATACTCAGCCGCCTCTGAGGTTTCCGGACCTTCGAAGGCCAACGTAATTGTGTGCCATTGTTGGTAGTTTGTTAAAGCCAGCTCTTTCTCCTTTGTAGCACAATTCAAACAGATTAGGGACAGTATGGTAACACCGATCTTTTTCATGCAGACTAATTTTTGATACTTCTAATATGAAAGGCGGTAAATAGCACCCAGAACAAAATACTTCCTTCAATAATTCTTTGAAACAAGCCTATAAAAGGGCCTTGAGGGTTTCCAAATAAAATTACAACGAAAGCCAAGGAGAGCACACCACAAATGAGCGAAACCCTGTGTAAATCAGATACATTTGGTAGTTTTTTTGACGCCAACCCAACTCCAATAAGGCAAAAAGGAACAATCGTGTAGGTCAGAAAGCCTGAGGCATTATGGATGAATTGTGCCACACTCACTTCAGCGTCTGAAGGACACCCGTAATCACAAGGAAAAATACCAGTGATAATCGTAGCCAAACCGTAAAATATCGCAAACAAGAAAAAACCGATTTGGATAACTTTGTAGGCTTTTAAGTTAAATGCAGCACTAAACCCAAAAAGCGCCAAAAATATTCCACTTATAATAAACAGATTCTTTAAATAATCCGAATTTGGTATACCCGTAGCATAACTTTCACTAATATATTGACTTATGAAATTGTACCCTTCTATTTGCAGGCCGGCTATGATACTCGTTATTGCAAATAGCAAGGCTCCTATTAAACCTGACCAAAATGCAACTTGTCTTTTCATATTAAGAAGGGTTTTTGAATTCGGGATTATAAATGAGGCCCAAAATATTTACCCATGGATCTTTAACCGAGGCGACCATCAACTCACCCCCTACATTAGTCGGCACCTCGAACACCGTTGCTCCTAATTCAAGAAGGTAATTATATTCTGCATGAATATCATCTACTCCCCAAAGCGCAGTAACACTTTCTGGCTTTTCGGTTGTTGGGTTTTCCTCAGGTTGTAATCCCAATTCATAGCCCCCAATATTGAAGCCTACATAAAAAGGCTCGTTAAAATACGGTTTGGTTTTAAATGCTTTAGCATACCATTCAGTAGCTTTTACGATATCACCAACTTTATAAATGGCAGTTCTTAGTCCGAGCATATGTTCTCTGCTTATTAGTTTCCCAAAATTCGTATCCAAAGACTATCCAACAAGCCTTCGGCATCGGAAGGCGTCTTTGGTGTTTCCATAACTTTAAGTCCACTTGGAGTAGGTATCAATTCATAAGTGAACACAAACCGCGCTTCATCATCCTTTAAACTAAGCAAACCAAATCGAAGGTCGTTAAAAATCAGTTTTCCATTTTTCTTGGAAATGGTATACCAACCTTCGGCAATATCAATGAGACGAACAATCTTGTCATTTGTTTTCAAGTCACCTAATAACGAGCGGTTTTTAGGATATGAAACGAACTGAATGGGTTGCGAATCGAGAAAAGAATAATTCCCGATCAAATAGGCATCATCGACCTCGATATTCGCCGTCCAGAGAACGGTACTGAATGGAGCGGGACGAATATCCATTTCTTTATAGGCGATTTCTTGGGCCTCTAGATTATCGGTAAACTGTTTATATGCAAATCCCTTTAAAATGAATGTTAGCACTAAATAAGCACTGCTTATGATTAATCCTAAGTGATTGTACCTTCGCCTCTTAACTGAATTTCTCTTTTGAAACATTGTAATAATCAAAAAGACCAAAAAAGGCAGTGTGTACAGTGGGTCGATGACAAATATATTCTGGAAGGCCAATCGTGTTTTAAAAGGCCAAAAAAGCTGTGTTCCCCAAGTGGTGAATGCATCGAGAACGGGATGTGTAAAAAGGCCCCAAAACATAAGCCGTGACCAGTCTTTCCAATTGGCGCCCGATTTGGGGTTTAATTTCCAAATAAGCCATCCAAATAGGGGTGCGAACAGCACCGAGAAAAAGATAGAATGGCTAAAACCACGATGCCACTCGGTAGCCGTAACCGTATCAACAAAGTAAGGTGCCAAAACATCTAAATCAGGAATAGTGCCAGCAATGGCCCCATAAAGTATCGCCTTGTTACCTACCTTCTTACCTAGTACCGCTTCGCCGACAGCAGCACCGAGGACTATTTGCGTCAATGAATCCATTAAACTAGTTTGGGTGTAATTAAGGTTGAAATAATCATTTCAGTTTTTCAGGGTTAAGTACTATATATTTCACCGTTTTCCGGTTCCAGGTATAAACAATATGGATCATGCTGTCTGAAGCTTGAATTACAGTGGGGTAAGAGTACTCCTCTCCTTCCTTATCGGTAGTTTCTCGCAAGGGTTCTAAATCTAAAACTCGTTTCCAATTTTCCCCATCCGTTGATAGTGCTACGCTTAAAGGCACACGATTACCCCAGTTTTTTTGAGTAGGGTTATAAACTAAAAGCTGCCTTCCGTCCTTTAAGGTTACACCGTCAATTCCGGAATTAGGATTTGGGAGTGATGTTCCGGTCATCTCGCTCCAAGTCTTTCCGCTATCCAAGGACCAATTTTGCGATACCACATCATTTTTTGTTCGGCTCAACAATTGTAACTTTCCTTCACCATAGTTGAGAATTACCGGCTGAATAGCTCCAAATTCGTCTGCATCATTTAACGATTCGGATTTTGTCCATGTTTTACCTAAGTCATTGCTTGTCTCCAAATGAATTTTCCAACCTTCTGTTTTGCTCTCCGTACTTGAAGGGGAAAGTATCGTGCCATCGGGTAATTGAATTGGTTGATTTTTAATAGGCCCCAAAATTCCGTCTGGAAGTTTTACGGGTTCTGACCAGGTCGCCCCATCATCAATAGAAATCATGTACATACCCCACCATTCTCTAGGGTTCGGCCCAACTTTATAAAATAAATGGAGTGGCTCGTTCTTTGGTTTAAAAAGCACTGGATTCCAGCATGGATATCTCGTGCCATTTTCTTGAACACCATTAATCACTTCAATAGGGGTTGACCATGAATTAGCTTCTTTTCGCGATACCCAAATACCCACATCTTTGTTCTTTTCCTTAGTTCCACCAAACCATGCAGCGATTACCGTATTACGACTAATTTCAACAGTTGAGGCATGGCATTCGGGGGTCAGCGCATCATCTAATTCATAGATGAACTCCTCAGTATGGACTGAAGGGTGTTCTATCGGTAAAACATCGGGTAACTTTCTTTCCTGCCCATGAGCTGTGAAAGTCAAGGTAGACATCAAAAATACAATTAGCAAAAATTTGAAATTCATAAGTTTTAGAATTATAGCTGGTAAATTTTATGAAAAGCTCTTTCGATATTCCGACGGGGTTTTACCCATGATGCTTTTAAAATAAAAGTTAAAGTTAGCCAAATTGTTATAACCGCTTTCGAAGCAGATTTGGGTAATCTGTTTGTCGGTTTCAGCAAGCAGTTTCGCGGCGATGCCCACTCGTACCCTTTTTACGTATTCCATAAAGGTCAAGTCCGTCTTTTTTTTAAAGAAGCGACAAAAAGAATTTGGCGCCATATTCAATAGTGAAGAGGCCTCTTCTAATTTCACGCCTTCTTGAATATGCTGAAAGACATATTCATAAACCTTGTTGATTTTCTCCAGGTTTCTTGAGAAGCTTCCTTCTTGAACTATGGGGTTCGACAGCTTTTCCCGCTCTTGAATTTTAAGCAGTTTGTTGAATACTTGCAATAGATGTATGTAATATTCCAAACCCTTCAGTCGCGTCATTTTCTTCAGAATTTGACGAATCTTTTTATCATCCTTGATTTTAAAGTGCAATCCACGCTTTGATTGTTTTAAAAGATCCACTACTTTTTCCAGCTCAGGCATTTTGAAAAAATCAGAACTCACAATATCTTCTGAAAAATGAGTAACGATACAAAAAGCCTTTTGATCTCCTCCTTCCAGTATCTCCCAACAATGAGGTACATCAGGACCCAATAAAACCAAATCACCTTTTTCAAATCCTGAAATATGATCACCCACTATTCTACGACCAGAGCCGGAAGTGATGAAATTGAGCTCGAAATTCTTGTGTGAATGCACGCTGTCATTAGACTTGAGCGGCAATTTTCTAGTGATAAACGAATGTTTATTCGGGACATTTATTTTTTCAAAAACAAATTCCATTTCTAGCTATTTTAACATTAACATCTCAAATTACGAATTAAAACCAAAAAATAGGGTAATATTTAATGTATATCATGTAAAATTATGGTGGTATTGCAGCTTCATTTTTGCTTTATTTGATAGTGATTGAATTAGCAAAAATGAATCCACCCCTCAAAGGTATTATTCCTCCTATGATCACGCCGCTATTAGAAAATGGTGGATTGGATATCAATGGGCTTCAAAACCTTATAGTATACTTATTGGAGGGTGGCATTCATGGTATTTTTCTTTTAGGCACAACGGGTGAAGGTCCGAGTCTCGACCATCCGCTTAGAAAACAATTGATTTCAGAAGCCTGTACTATTGTTGATAAAAAGGTGCCTGTTCTCGTATGTATTACAGACACCTCGTTTGAAGAATCATTGGAGCTGGCTAATCACGCCAAGGAGGCGGGAGCGGATATTTTAGTGGTCGCGCCACCCTATTACTTTCCGATTTCCCAAAAAGAAATGCAAGATTATCTAGAGGATCTAGCGCCAAAATTACCACTACCTTTCTTACTGTATAATATGCCCAGTTGTACCAATTTACACCTCTCTATTGACACCGTAAAAAGAGCAAGAAGACTAGGGGCGATCGGAATAAAAGATAGTTCTGGAAACCAAGATTATCTTTTTTCGTTGATTGAAGAATTCAAAAATGACATGCAATTTTCAGTAATCACGGGAAATGAAGCAATCTTACCCGAAATGACAAAAAGAGGCGGACATGGAGCAGTAGCCGGAGGCGCTAATTTTTTTCCCAGGTTGTTCGTAGCTTTGTACAACGCCTGTATGATCAATGACACAAAAGCCATTTCCAAACACTTAGAATGGGTAAATTGGATTAGCGACACGATTTACAATGTCGGAAAAGAGGAATCAAGATATGTGAAGGGAACGAAGTGTGCCCTATCACTAATGGGTCTTTGTCAAGAGTATTCCGCGCGCCCAATTACGCCTTTTAATGAAACAGAACGCGCGATGGTAGCAAATTTTTTAGCCGAATTTCCTTATGAAAAAGAATACCCAAGTGTATGAATTATGAGTTGAGCAGTATAGATGTGGCCATAATCGTGGCTTACGGACTCGTGTTGCTTGGTATGGGCGTTTACTTTTTCAGGAGGAGCAAGACTTCTGAACACTTTATGGTTGCTGGTCAAAGCATACCAGCCTGGGCGGCCGGTATTGCGGTAATGAGCACGTATACCAGCAGCATATCCTATATCGCTGTTCCTGGGAAAGCTTTTGATGACAATTGGCATCCGCTAATATTCGCCCTTACTGCAATTCCCGTGACCTGGTTTGTCACCAAGTATGTCATACCGCATTACCGTAAACACAAAATCATATCGGTTTATAGTTATTTAGAAAAACGCGTTGGCGCATGGGGGCGAATTTATGCCGCATTTTCATTCTTATTGTTTATGGTGGGCAGGGTCGCAATAATTCTATACTTATCTTCCTTATTACTTTCTTCCTTTGTCAATGCGGATATCAGTACTGTCATCATTCTTGTGGGCAGTATAACGATACTCTACACACTTATGGGTGGCATGGAAGCTGTTATTTGGACAGATGTTATGCAGTCTATTATTATGGTTGGAGGTATTTTTTTTGTGGGCTACGTGCTGATTGAAGACGTTTTTGCCCAACCTGACTATTTGATTCAAAAAGCTTTTGACAATAACAAGTTCAGTCTTGGGGATTCTGACTTTTCCCTTCGTAGTCGAACCATTTGGGTGATGATCATTTATGGGATAACGGAAAACATACGAAATCTCATCGCCGATCAAAATTATACCCAGAAATATTGTTCTGTTGCTACCGAAAAGGAAGCGAAAAAATCGGTATGGATTGCCATGCTCATCTATTTACCATTGACAGCTATTTTCCTTTTTATTGGTACGGCACTATTTTCATATTACGGAGGAGATGCGCATATGCTGAACGATACGATTGACAAGGGAGATCAGGTATTTCC
>JARFRH010000151.1 GCA_029287355.1 Maribacter sp.
CTTTTACTCCTCGAATACTTTGAAGAATAGGGTTACTCTTGGCGTACTGATGCGCCGGAAACTGCAATTTGCACTTTTGAATAAAACGATCTTCACGGGTTTGGGTTTCCACCGCTTGACGGTAATGTTCGTTCGTGTTGAAATATATGGTATCGGCCTCGGTCATCAAATCAAAAAAGACCTTGTCAAAATCAGATAGCCAATAAATGGCTTCTATTCCTGAAACCTCAGTCGCTTTTTCTTTAGTCAATTTTGCACCCTCCCAAACCGCTATATGGTCATTGGTCTCTCGAACAAAAAGAACTTCTTTGTGTTTTTTATCCATGGCATCAGGAAACAAAACCAACATCGTTTCCTCTTGATCAGCTCCGCACAAATAAAAAATATCACGATGCTGTTCAAAAGGCATCGTACTATCAGCACTTATCGGATAGATATCATTGGAATTGAAAACCGCAATACTCTTGGGTTTCATTTGCGCCATAAATTTTTTACGATTCTTCTTAAACAGGGAATTCGAAATTTGCTCGTACTTCATTGTTATTTGGTTTATCCTCTAAATTTAAGGATTACGCTTAGTTTCTCTCACATAATAGCAGAACATTTTTGTACATTTAAATGCTATTCAATTAATTACAACGAGATTCTATGCGGCGCAAATTACAAGGTATCGTCTTCCTTTTGCTAATTCCCTTATTTACTTTTTCCCAACAAAATCCTGAGGTATTCGAAAACCTGAAATTTCGATTTATCGGCCCAGAGGGAAATCGTGCAATCGCAATTGCCGGAGTGCCGGGCGACCCGATGATAAATTATATTGGTGCCGCTTCAGGAGGATTATGGAAAACGACCGATGGAGGGCTCAATTGGAAACCCATCTTTGATGAACAAGATGCCTCATCGATTGGTTCTATTGCAATAACACCGAGCAACTCCGATATTGTTTGGGCAGGTACCGGTGAAACGTTTGTGATACGACCGGCGCATGCTATGGGAGACGGTATTTACAAATCAGTGGATGCCGGAAAGACCTGGAAAAACATGGGCCTTGAAAAAACGGGGCGCATCGGGCGAATACTCGTGCATCCCACAAATCCTGATATTGTTTATGCCGCATCCCTAGGTCATACCTACGGCCCTCAACAAGAACGTGGTGTTTATAAAACGATTGATGGAGGCAAAACATGGAAACGCATTTTTTTCATCGATGAAAATACAGGTGCAGCAGAATTGGCCCTTGATCCTAATAATCCCGACAGATTGCTGGTGGGCATGTGGTCTATTCATATCAATACTTGGGGCTTACGAAGTGGCGGGCCGGGCGGTGGCGTTTACCGTTCCCTGAATGGAGGCGAAACTTGGGAGGCACTTTCCAAAAAAGGACTCCCCGGAGGAATAGAAAACCCAGTAGGAAAAACAGCGGTTGCCATTTCACATTCCGAACCCAATGTCATTTATGCCCTTTTTGAAATCGATAGTCCGGCATTATATCGCTCTGAAGATTTTGGCGAAACATGGACCTTGCAAACCCGAAGCCACGATATCGCTGAGCGTGCTCCTTACTATACACGAATGGCAGTTTCAACTTCTGACCCCAACGAACTATATTTCGCCAGTGTAAAATTTAGCATCTCCAAAGATGGAGGAAAAACAATTGACGCCGGGTACAAAGCTGGGGGCGACAATCATGATATTTGGGTTGACCCAACCAATTCTGACCGAATCATGGTGGCGCATGATGGTTGCGCCAGCATCAGTTTGAACCATGGAAAAACCTTTAACCGAATTGTACTTCCAATTGCACAGATGTATCATGTTTCCGTGGATGACCAAATACCGTACAACGTATATGGAAACCGGCAGGATGGCTATTCATACAAAGGCCCTAGCAATAGTAGACAGGGTTATATTCCGGTGGGGTTATGGAAAGGAGTGGGTGGGTGTGAAAGCGGTTTTGCACAACCAGATCCTTTTGACAATAACATTGTTTGGTCAGGCTGTTATGATGGCGGTCTGCAACGCTATAATGCCAAAACAGGTCATTCTAGAGATGTTCGCGTTTGGCCGGAAGCAGGTTACGGCTGGACCCCTGGAGACATGAAATATCGTTGGCATTGGAATTTTCCATTGGCCTTTTCTCCACACACAGAACACCGCGTGTATGTCGGAAGTCAATTTGTGCATAAAAGCGATGACGAGGGTCAAAGTTGGCAGGTAATCAGTCCAGATTTGACCTTGAACGACAAATCACATCAACAAAACTCTGGAGGAATCGCTGTAGACAACTTGATGACTTTTGATGGTGCTACGCTGTTCAGCATCGTTGAATCAAAATCAGAACCCGGACTTATTTGGACAGGCAGCAACGATGGTCAAGTGCAAGTGACCAAAGATGGTGGTGCCAATTGGATGAACGTCACCGGCAATATCCCTGATTTACCAAAGTGGGGAACGATTGCCAATATTGAAACTTCCCGATACAAAAAGGGTTCGGTGTATATCACGGTCGATTTGCATCAAATGGGCAATTTCGACCCTTATGTCTACAAGACCGAAGATTACGGGCAGACTTGGAAAATGATCAGTAGCTCCGTTCCTAAATCAGTACATAGTTTTGCACATGTCATCAAAGAAGACCCCAAACGTGAAGGGATGTTGTATTTAGGAGTCGACAACGGCATTTACATTTCCCATAACGATGGTAGAAGTTGGATGCGCTTAAAAAACAATCTTCCACCAGCACCCGTGTATTGGTTGGAAATTCAAGAACGTTTTGATGATTTAGTGGTCGGCACCTACGGAAGGGGCTATTATATATTGGATAATATTTCGCCTTTACGCGAATTCGATATCGATGCGCAAGGAAAAGACGCACATCTTTTTAGTTTGAGACAGGCCTACCGTTTTCAAAATGTACAAAGCATCAAAACGGATGGCCCAAGTATGAATTCAGGAAAGAATCCGGCTTACGGGGCAGAAATCAACTACTATTTAAAGGATAGCACCGACCAAAAAGTAGAAATTCAAATCATCAAAGGAGAAGATGAAATCGTTCGAACATTGGAAGGAAAACAATCCGAAGGTATACATCGTGCCATTTGGAATTTGCGATATGAACCCACCTATAAACCCAAAATACGGACCACACCGCCTGGAAGACCTTGGGTACAACTGAACGGCGAAGGATGGAGACCTTTAGTGACTTGGGATTTGGATTTAATGCGTGGCCAGTTCGGACCGAAAGTCGTTCCGGACATTTACAAAGTCAAGTTAATCGTTGGTGACCAAGAATTCATTCGAGAATTGGAAGTATTAAAAGACCCCTCCACAGAAGGCACCATTGAGGAAATCAAAGAGCAAGTGGCATTTTCCTTGGAACTTCGTGATGCTATGAACATCGCTGTTACTTTAAACAACAATTTATAAGATATCAAAAGTGAGCTTCAAGAAATAACTCCAAAATTGAAAAAACAAACTGATAAGAAGAAGGCAAGAAACCTCTTTAATTCTGCACAATCCATCTCAGCCGCGCTTTACGATATACATTTGACCGGGGCGCGAGAAGATGCTTTCCGATCTCCAATGAAACTTTATGGACGATTGAGCGCATTGGCGAGTGATATTGGTGGTTTTGGTGTAGATTTCAAACCCACAGACCAACAACGTGAGGTCTACGGTGTTTTCAATAAGCGATTGGAGAATGCAAACAAAAAATTCGAAAAATTCATGAAAGTTGAAGTCCCGAAACTGAATAGTCAAATCAAAAAAAGTGAATTACAAATCCAAGGAGGAGAAAAGATAAAATCTTAATAAAAAGTAGGACCTAAAATGAAAAAGATTTCACTGTGCATTACTTTGGCAATATTAGCCATTTCATGTAACGAAACCAAAAAGCATGAAAATCAAACAGCTCTTTTTGCAAGACTTGACACCGAAATCAAGCAGAATTCCAAAGCGTATAGCACTTTGGAAGAAGCTACAAAGACTATTGGGCACCGACTAACGGGTTCCGAAAATGGAGCCAAGGCAGAAGCGTACACCTATAACAAATTCAAAGAATATGGCTTTGAGGATGTTGTCTATCAGACCTTCGAGGTAGAAGCATGGGCACGTGATCAAGTATCACTAAAAATCAACGATCAAGATATGAAAGTGGTCACATTGGGACATTCGCCCGTTAAAACGGAGGTGACCGGGGAAATCGTTGATATGGGTAATGGCTTGGAAGCCGATTATCTAGTAAATCCCGATGCAGTTCAAGATAAAATTTCGCTGGTCTATATCAGTATCCTAGAAGGAAGCGAAGAAGACTTGACCAACCTACACCGTAGTGAGAAAACCGCATTGGCCATAAAATATGGGGCAAAAGGAGTCATAATCATTAATCAAGTACCAGAAGGCGTATTGCTTACAGGTACAGCTTCGGTCACCGGGGAATTGATTCCGATTCCAGCAGTTTGTATTGGCAAGGAAGATGGCATGTCCCTTAAAGAAGCTCTAAAAACAGGAAAGGCCACCGCCGCTATCGAGATGACCAATAAAAGTGAACTTATCAAGGCTCGAAATGTGATAGCTACAATCAAGGGAAATGAAATTCCAGAAGAGGAAATTGTTATCGGTGGTCATTTAGATTCATGGGATTTAGCCACTGGAGCAATCGACAATGGTATCGGATCGTTTGCCGTTTTAGATATCGCCCGAGCATTCAAATCAAATGACCTTCATCCGAAAAGAACCGTGAAATTTGTCATGTTTATGGGCGAGGAGCAGGGACTCTTAGGCTCACGTCATATGGTTAACGAAGCGATTAAAGTTGGAAAAATCGAAAATGTAAAGTATATGATGAACCTTGATATGTCAGGCAACCCCATTGGAATGAATGCAGGGGGGCAGTTGAATGATGAGGACTTTTTCAAAACCCTAGGTGCCGCTATTCAACAACAAGACACTATCTACCAAAATAATTTTTCAAACCGTTCAGGACTTCATAGTGACCACCAACCCTTTATGTTGGAAGGTGTACCCATTCTATCGGTTCACAGCAATTTAGAGCGTGCAATTTACGGTTGTTATCATTCCGATTGTGATGATTTCAACTTGGTGAACAAAGAACATCTTACGAACACGGCCCGATTTGGAACCATGATGCTTTATAGTTTGGCAAATGCCGAAAAACTTCCCGCTACCAAGATGGATAGTGAGACAACGAAAGAATTCATGATTAAAAACAACTTAAAGGAAAAGTTGATAATCGGCGGCGATTGGAAATGGGAGAAATAGGGACTCCTCAAAAACCTCAAAATATATTCATGACCAGAAAGCTATTTCCTTCTACCCTGTTTATACTGCAGGTAGTATTTGGTTTTGCCCAAGATAAAAATTCCGATACGTATTTTGAGTTGTTTCGACCGTTGTATAAAGGCGAATTGGCATACGAAACTGTTGATTTTGTAGAAAAATATTGGCGCGTTCCCGGTAATACAGGTTTCAATAAAACAGTATACAGAATCGCAGAAAAATTAGAAGCAGCTGGTTATGTACTCGAAAAAGAGGCCTCCGAAAGCGATAGAATGACTTATCGTATCGAAAAGAGAGGAATGGAAAATCCTACTTGGGAACCTGTAGATGCTTCATTGACCATAGTTGGTCAAGATACGATGCTCTTGAAACACTCCACGAACAGAAACATGATCTATCTTAACTCCGTTTCAACCCCGCAGAAAGGGGTCGTGGCTGAGCTTGTGAAAATAAAAAATTATGCGGAAATCAAAAATCGAAATTTAAAAGGGAAAATCGTCTTCTGTGAACTCTCAGCGCGAAAGATCTTTGAGGAAACTTTTGTAAAAAAAGGTGTTTTAGGCATACTAACCTATAACAACCCCAAATACCTGCAGCCTGAAAAAAACAATACTTCGATTCAATTCAGAAGTCTTCCTTTTCAGAAAGAAACCAAGGCATGGGGTATTGCCCTTTCTTTCATAGCTAAAGAAGCACTCGAAAAAGCCTTGACGAATGGAAAAGTGGAAGTTCTTGTGAAAATTGAGACAAAGATGTATCCTTCAGAAGAACTAACCATTATCGCTGAAATCAAGGGAAGCAAAATTCCAAAGGAAAGACTAGTCTTCAGCGCACATATTCAAGAACCTGGTGCCAATGATAATGCCACGGGGGTGGGTGCCCAATTAGAGATGGCGGTGCTTACCGGGAAGATGATTAAGAACCAACAAATCGACGTAGCGCGTACACTGACTTATTTATGGGGCGATGAAATTGTTTCTACCCATCGCTATATTATGGAAGATAAAATAAGGGCAAAAAACATCAAATGGGGCATCAGCCTTGATATGGTCGGTGAGAATACCGCTATTACTGGTGGCTCTTTCTTAATCGAAAAAATGCCAGATCCCAGTGCTATATGGACTCGTGGCAAAGATAGGCATAGCGAATGGGGGGGTGAAACCATGAAATTGAAAGAGATGAAACCCCATTACCTCAATGATTTTATATGGACAAATTTTCAAAAACAGGGAGAATTTGCCAATTGGGAGGTAAATATGAATCCGTTCGAAGGTGGCAGTGACCATATCCCTTTTCTAAAGGCTGATATTCCTGGGCTTTTGCTTTGGCATTTCACTGATCAGTTCTACCATACCGATAATGATAGAATCGATAACGTATCAAAGGAAACCCTTAAAAACGTAGGAACAAGTGCCTTGGTATGTGCTTTAATTTTATTGAATGCCGATACAGATACCGCCTTGAGTCTATTGTCTACTATCAAAAAAGCTGCCCAAAAACGTCTTGACGAAGAGTTTGACTTGAGTCTCAAAAGTATTAAAAGTGGCACTAGCATCAATAATGAACTCAAAATAATAAATGCTTGGCAAGATTGGTATTTGAAAAGCATTCGAACACTGAAGGATATGGATCATGGCTCCAGTCAAAAATTGTCAACAGCAATTAAGGCCGCTCAAAAAGATTTAAAGAAATCGGTCAAAGGGAAAAGGAAAATACTGAAAAACGCTAATTGATAACCGAATATTTCTGTAACTCTTTGGCTGTCATCTCAATGATATTCACATCCAAAGGTATTGGTATGAGGGGTTGATCAATTGAATCACGTTCTACATTGACAATTGCATCTATGATGTCCATCCCCTTGATAACCTTACCAAAAACGGTATAATCGCCATCCAACCGGTGCTCGCCTTCTTTATTCTGTACAATGTAAAACTGGCACCTAGCGGAAAGCTTTAGGGGATTGCCATCCCTTCCTGCGCCTAGAGCTCCGTAGTTATGTATTAGCGCATCATTGAACTCAGGTTCCAACAGAAACTCGGGGTCATTAAAACCTTCAGGGGTGTCAGGGCAGCCTCCTTGCGCTACAAAATTAGGAATCACTCTGTTAAAAGTAAACGAATCCCAATAACCACCTTTGGCCAGCTGAATAAAGCTGGCTTTATGATGAGGTGTTTCATCATGGAGCCAGACTAAAATAGCACCTTTAGGTGTTTTGATTTCCCCAATCTCATAGGTTTTTTGCCCGTTACACTGAATAATCGTACCTATTAAAACAATCGATAATAAGAACTTCATTTCGCTGTCTTTAAGATGTATCAAATATAGTTGTTTCCTATAAGGCACTAAAAAACCCACCCGTTTTTGAAAAACTGGGCGGGTTGATCAGTTATCGTTGTTTTTATTATTTCGACATCGCATTTTTAATAGCACCGACAATGGCCATTAAAACACCTCCGCCAACTCCCCCGCCGGCTACACTACCAAGTATTCCTGACATATCCATACCTCCATCAGCTCCTGCCGCAGCTCCCACTCCCATTCCTAACATGCCTAAAAGTTGTCCTCCAAGTCCCCCTCCAAGTATACCCGCTATAGAGTTGCCCACAGTGCCAAGAGACAAGTTCTTTAATAACTTTCCGGCAACATTACCTCCTAAGGCACCTGTAACCAGTTGAATGATTAATGGTAAATACTCTTCCATTTTATTATTATTTAGTTGGTTATCTAGCAATAAATTAACAACATTATAAGTAGATACGCAAAATAATGAACAATTTTTTACATAAATCTCAAAATTATAAAAAGTCTATTTTCAGAAAGAATTATAAATTGCACCTTTAACATTCTATTTGCACTATTTTTATTCCTTGAGCGCTTTTAAATAATTAGAATTAGATTCCCCAAAATTGCAGTTAACATCGTAACGGAATTCTAAATGTTTACACTTAAACGACATCGTGGGGCAATTACAAAGGCGGCGGGAAATTGAACCCATTTAGAAAGAAAACGATACCCTAATTGGAAACAAGAATTGAACTATTACCTGAAAAAACTTTATTAGGTAAATCGATGCGAATGTCTCTTGCCAAAAATAGAACTTCCGAACTCTGGAAAAGCTTTATGATTGACAAAGCGAAAATCGATTCCCCCATCGGGGTCACTTTGTATTCCATTCAGGTGTATGATACTCCACTTTGTTTTGATACGTTCGGCCCCGATACAGAATTCATCAAATGGGCTGCAATTGAAGTTGAAGAACCTGTTAATATACCAAATGGTTTTTCAGATTTTGTTCTAAAATCAGGGCTTTACGCTGTTTTTATTCACAAAGGAACTTCAGCTGAATTTCATAAAACTTTTCTATATATTTTAGGTCAATGGCTACCGCAATCTGAATATGAATTAGATGATAGACCACATTTTGAGATATTAGGTGAGAAATATAAAAATAATGACCCTAGTTCTGAGGAGGAAGTATGGATTCCCGTAAGAAAAAAAGCCTCCTTGTGATTCCAAAGGGGAAAGAGTACCTTTAAAATCTAAAATACACCCGTGAAACATTTGAAAAATATTCCTTTTGCTTTTTTAATAATTTTCTCCTTTTTCTTGCAATCCCAAGAAACAGAAACTATCAGAACCTTGATCATTGATGGCCAAAACAATCATGTACAGTGGCCTAAAATAACGGTCATGCTTAGAGATTATCTTGAAGAATCCGATTTGTTTTCGGTAGAAATCATACGTTCTGCATACACCTGGAATGGCGAAGAATTTATTGCTGAATTTCCTGTAGATGGTTTGCCTTCGACAATAGCATTGGAAAAACCGAAGACCGACCCTGATTTTAGTCCTGATTTTTCAAAATACGATGTTGTTATCTCCAATTTTGGTTGGAATGCGGCAACCTGGCCGTCGGCAACCCAAAAAGCTCTTGAAACTTACATAGAAAACGGCGGTGGATTGGTAGTTTTTCATGCCGCAGACAATTCTTTTCCAGAATGGGAAGCCTATAATAAAATGATAGGCCTCGGTGGTTGGGGCGATCGCACGGAAAAAGACGGGCCTTACGTGTATTATAATAACGACGGAGAATTAATTCGTGATGAGAGTCCCGGTCCGGGCGGTGCTCATGGACCTCAAAGTGAATACCAAATTCAAATTAGAGATTCAGAACATCCGATAACCAAGGGCATGCCTGAAATCTGGATGCATACCAAAGATGAACTCTATAACGGCCTTCGTGGGCCAGCGGAAAATATGGAAATCTTGGCGACCGCCTATTCCGACACCAATAACAAAGGCACGGGGAGACATGAACCCGCTCTAATGGCCTTGGCCTATGGAAAAGGCCGCATCTTTCACAATATCATGGGGCATGCCGACTACTCTGTGAATTGCGTAGGCTTTATTACTTCGATGCTTCGGGGAACAGAGTGGGCGGCAACCGGTAAGGTGACTCAAGAGATTCCCAAAGACTTTCCAAATGCCGAAACATCAAGTTCGAAGGGTATTGATAAATAACATATGGAACTTACCCTGAGCATCCCTGCTTTATTATTTCCCGCAATATCTTTGACCATGTTGGCCTATAATGCCCGATATCTGGCCATTGCGGCACTTATTCGACAACTGCATCAAAAGTATCAAGAAACAGCATCAGAGTCCGTCGGTTTGCAAGTCAAGAAACTTAGCAAAAGATTGACCTTGATTAAAAATATGCAGGCTGCCGCTATATTCAGTTTTTTATTGGCCGTCATAACTATGGGATTGATTTATCTTAAGCTTGCCATCTGGGCCAATCTAGTTTTTGGCGTGAGCCTTTTAGCTTTAACGGTCTCTTTGGTATTAAGCCTTATTGAAGTGCAGATTTCTACTAAAGCCCTTGCGATACAATTACAGGATATGGCATAAAAATTCTTTCTCACTTCAATGGCTTATTAAATACCTTTTCACGATCGAAGTAAGTCGATGAGATACATCTACCGACTGTGCAGTTGGTTTAACAAAGCTATGGATAAGGAATTATGCGCTTCCGGTTCAATGTTAGGCCCCGTAATTCCGTCAAACTACCTTTACAATGGCTTTTTATTGACTAAATGTTCAATATCAGACCGCATAGTCTGTTTTAGAGGAAACCAACACAGCAGTTCATCGAGATAATGAACGCTCAACTTAGGTTTTTTACCTATAAAATTCTACGGAATCAACACTTTTTAATAAAAAAATCCTGATAAAAATCAGGGCATTCTTAATTTATGATTATCGGTTTCATAGAGACACTTTCATCCGTTTGAAATAAAAGGTAGTAATATCCTATTGAATAAGTATCGAGAGTCAATTCATTCACTTCTTGATGATTTTGGCCGATCTTAAAAGTGTCGAGCAATCTATTGCTCTTGTCATAGAGCTTGATTTCAACTTCTTTGTCCATAAAGGCTGAAAGGTCAATATTAAGTTTTCCTGAAGCCGGAATGGGGTACATTCTAATATCACTGCTTTGAGCTGTGGGTACTACTTTGATTATTGCATTCGCTTGATAGCCTCCGTCATCTGTAATTGCGGTAACTTCAGTTTCACCCAATCCCGTCGCCGTGACGAGTCCTATGCCATCGATTGAAGCGATATCGGAGTTTTTGGATATCCAACTTACGGTTTGGATCGTCGCATCGCTAGGTTCTGTAGTAGCGGTCAGTAAAAAGGTTTCCCCAAGACCTAAGGTGATTTCAGAAGGAGCGACCAGCACATTGTAAACTGATACCGTCGGAAGCGCACCTTCTGCTACCTTGATGATAGAACCGGCCGAGAAGCCCCCATCAACAGCGGAGACCGTAACACCTATTTCCCCCGCTCCAATGGCGGTAACAAGTCCATTTGCATCTATGGTAGCAATTGTAGGGTTCTCGGACAACCAACTTACCGTTTGGTTCGTCGCATTAGCGGGTTCTATGGTCGGAATGAATTGAAACGTTTCGCCTACCTCCAAAGTAATCTCAGAAGTGGATAATAGCACATTGTAGACGGGTATCAATGGTATCGGCTCGTTTACCGTGATTAGGGCGCTTGCACTATATCCCCCGTCATCCGTGATTACAGAGATCGTCGCGGAACCCCCGCCCGCTGCCGTAACAAGGCCATTTGCATCTATGGAATCGATTGTGGGGTCGTCGGACAGCCAGCTCACCGTTTGGTTCGTCGCATTGGCCGGTTCTATGGTCGCGATGAATTGAAACGTTTCGCCTACCTCCAAGGTGAACTCCG
>JARFRH010000216.1 GCA_029287355.1 Maribacter sp.
TGTGATATCCCATGAACAGGTGGTATCGTTAAATGTGGCGGTTTCATAACAGGCGATATTCGGTTGTACCGGTTGGCTACCAGAAACCTCCCAAGTACAGGTAGTTGCATTAAAGGTATTGGTTTCCCAACAAGCTAGGGTAGAAGGATCTGGTTCCACAGGTTGAGTCCCTGTAGTATCCCAAGTACAAGTTGCATTATTAAAAATGGCAGTTTCCCAACATTCTAGGATAGGTTGTACGGGCTGAGTACCGTTAATATCCCAAGTACAGGTAGTCGCATTGAATGCTGTAGTTTCCCAACATTCTAAGTTAGTAGGTTGTGTAGGTTGCATTCCAGAAACATCCCAGGTACAGGTGGTATTGTTAAATAGTGCTGTCTCCCAACATTCAAGGTTCGTAGGTTGTGCAGGTTGTGTGCCAGAAATATCCCAAGTACAAGTTGCAGTATTAAAAATGCTGGTTTCCCAACATTCTAGGGTAGGTTGCACAGGTTGAGTACCCGTAACCTCCCAAATACATGTAGCACTATTGAATACGGCGGTTTCCCAACATTCAAGGTTAGTAGGTTGAACAGGTTGGGTACCTGTAATATCCCAAGTACAAGTTGCATTATTAAAGATGGCGGTTTCCCAACATTCTAGGATGGGTTGTGCAGGTTGAGTTCCTGTAATATCCCAAGTACATGTAGTCGTATTGAATGTAGTGGTTTCCCAGCATTCTAAGTTGGTAGGTTGTGTAGGTTGCGTACCTGTAATATCCCAAACACAAGATGTTGTATTAAAGGTAGCCGTTTCCCAGCACTCTGTCGGAGGCTGTATGGGTTGTGTTCCTGTGATATCCCAGGTACAGGTCACATTATTAAATGTTGCGGATTCATAACATGCTGTAGGCGGCTGTGTGGGTTGCGTTCCCGTAACGGTCCAGATACAGGTCGCCGGATTCAAGGTTGCAATTTCCCAACACTCGGTTGTGGGCATAGGGTCTCCAGGCGTAACCGTAGCTTGAAATTCATCGGAAAACGAAATACATTGGGGATTATTTAAATTAGCGGCTGCTTCAGCAATTTTCGCTCGGTAATAGCCAGAGGTAGTTACCGTAACGCCGACAGTTTGGGCGGTCGCCCCACTGATATCATTCCATGTCGTACCATCGGTGCTTTCTTGCCATTGATAAAAGTAGCTGCTGTATACGGATCCATCAGGCGTTGCCGTTAGATCCAATGCATAAGGTGTTTGGCCGCTACACAAGGTCAAAGACCCATTATTTGCCGCATCTTCCGTGGTCGCATTATCGCCACACGATTTAAACTCGATATCATCGATAGCGAGATCGTTACCGCAGCCACCGGCTCCGTTGTTGATCATCCTTAAAATTACCGAGGTTTCATTTCCAGTATTGAATACCAAGCCAAATTGGTTCCAATTCGCAGTTGCAGTCTCCGTTATTGGTCCAGTATCGCCAGTACGCAATACTGCGGTATCAGAACCGTTACTAATTTCAAACCTCACATTAATAGGGATACCTCCACCACAAAAACTATTGGCAATTACCAAGTTGATTAGCCAAGCTGAAAACTCATAGGTGGTGTTTTGACAAAGACCGGTTATAGTCGTTCTGTAAAATTCCCCTGGGTTGGCTTCTGCATTAACAATAAGTGTCTTGCCATTGGCATCACTAGGAGTATGGTCTTCAATTTGATGCCAATCATATGGATTTCCAAAAGTACCATTAGATACGGTATAGGCACCGTCTAAAGGATACCCGGCACTATACGTATACGTAGTTGTTCCTGCCGGTAAGGCACTAAAGGATGTTCCAGTACCAAAGTTCTCCGTAAAAATGGCATCCCCAGAATTGCCTTGGCAAAATCCTAGCTGAGCATGTGTCTTCAAAATGGAAGCACATAAGATAAAAAATAGTATCGTGATATGTTTCGGTACGATAAGAATCGACTTAGGAGAAGCCTCATTTCATAATGGGACAGCTAGCTATATTAAGGAAAAAGATGCGGATATAGAACTTGATAAGATAATATACCAATATATAAAAACTATACAATGGCCTTTTTAGCGTACGAAAAAAGAATTTAGACAAGAAGCCTTGACATGCGATAGTATCGCTAAGGAAAAGTGGTGTAATACTTTAGGAAAATGAATTTCCACCTGAGGTTTCTCCAAAACAAGAGGGAAGCGCTCTTACTATTCCGCAATAAGTCAAAATCCGCACTTTATTTAAATGGCCATGGCAAAAATACTTGGTATATTTGCAAATATTTTTTTAATCCTAATAGATGCTTTGTTACATAAAGCATTGATTAGAGGTTCTTTCAGCGCTGTATTGTGCTAACTTCCTAAGTTTTTTTAAGGCGTTCCACAAAAGTGCCCTTTAAGTATATAATTTAATGGTGTATTCGTCGTTTTAATTTAGCGAAAGATGTATCTTATTTCTGACAATCGGAAGATTTTATTTCGATACAGTAAAATCATTTTTTAAAAGAAGTCGTCTGCATCAAAACAACTCGCAAGATGCAAACCTTAGCACAGAAACAATGATGATTTTTTTAAATAGCCATATGATTCAATCATGAAAGAAAGAACGACCATTACTTTAGGAAGCTTAATTCAAGAGGTACTGTTTATTATGAATAGTACAAAAAGGAGCCTTTAAATGAAAGTTAGCATTTCCCAACCTACGCTTTTTCCTTGGATAGGCTATTTTGACATGATACAGCAGTCTGATGTTTTCGTTTTTCTTGACAACGTCAACTTTAAGAAGCGAACTTGGCATATGCGAAATAGATTAAAAACCGCATCGAAAACCAATCCGTCGGAAATTTGGGTCCGAATTCCAACAAAGTCAACATCAAGAAATACGCTCATAACAGACGTGTTCATCGATAATCAGCAGGATTGGAAGCAAAATCACATCGATATTTTTCAGAGCAACTATGGCAAAATGTATAAAAAATTTGATTTTCTAGTAAAATTATATCAACAAGATTGGGATAAGATTGCGGATTTTAACATAGCGTTCATAACCGAATGTTGTCGATTCCTTGAACTATCGACCACCTTAGTGCGGGCTTCAGAACTTGAAGTTGAAGGAAAAAAAAGCCGTTTGGTACTTGATATTTGTAAAAAATTGAATGCCACCGAGTTTCTGGCTAATTCCGGATCAAGAGACTATTTGGAAAATGACAAGGAGATTTTTGAAAAGGAAAACATAAAAATGTCCTACCACGAATATGTACATCAACCTTATAACCAAAAGGGCGACTCTTTTGTTGAGCATTTATCCGTCTTGGATTTATTGTTTTCAGAATTCGAAAATTCAAAACAGTTCATTGGAGGAGTTCATAGGTAGCCTCCTCGCTCCTGAATGTAATGGCTCTCAGGCATATAGGAAGGACTAACATTTCAGAAGTCGACGAATAAAAGGATCTTCGTTTTAATTTCATTTTATACTTCTGATCTTTCACTCCATCTAAGGAATAGATACAGATTAATGGCCAGATAGTTATCGTGCAAAATGCAAGTACGCAACTTAAACGATCGGGTACCATTGCTAATAAAGTGGAAATGACAATTGTTGCACTTACTTCTCTAAATCGCTGAATTCCTCTAATCTCAATACATAACGGATAATTTTAGTGTTTTCTGAAGGGTAGTTGATTTTGTAATCAATACCGCATGGTCTTATCGCATTCAAAACACCATCGTAAGCAATCCGCATCGCATGAGGCCCTTGGTCAACGGTAAGATTCAAGATCGTGTAAGACACCATCTGGATAATACCGGTATTATCATCACCCAAAGAGCAATAAACAGACTAATGAAGAGGAATTAGAATTAGGTATTTCTTTAGTGAGATCCAATATTTATACCTAATGAATCTGAGGTTTTAAAATTCAAAAAAGAGTACCCTCATGCCATGATGCTTGTTTATATAGTACGACAAATAGTTGTACCCCTTTTTTACTAATAATGGGCTATCATTGTCTTCTTAAATGGTAAGTGAAAAAAGATTGGTTGTTGTAGGATTAAAATGAGAATAGTCAGCAAAGTTGCTGGGTTGAAAATCTTGGTACAGTGACAAAATCTTCAAGTCACTTTTGTTTAAACAAAAAATATACTTCCTGAAAAGTGGGATTTTGATTGAAATTTGGGCTTTCGAAATACCCCAATAATAACAGTAAAAAATAGTAAGTAAAACCAAACATGAGCTAAACATTATGTGGAAAATAGTTCCAAAAATAAATTATATAGGTGAGTATGGTGTATAGTAATTTTTCAGTGATTTAATTATTACTGGGTACATCAAACAATACTTTTAAAGATATATAGGTGTCATTAACGCTTCAATAATTAATTCTTTTTTCGCCATTTGTATAGTTTTAATATATCAATTTATTTTGATACAATGAGTTTATTGGTTTACATTTATTTATCTCCATCAAATTCCCCCCATTATGTTTGATATAAAACGAATTGTACTATTTTATTTAAATTGCTTTTATTCACTACCTTCTAAAAAGATATTGGTTTCAAACCCATTGATTTTTTTGCTTACTCTTTTAGCGAATCTGATTACTTGTATAGGTACAAGTCAAGACTTCCCTTCTATAAATAACTTCTATCCTGTAGCGTATAATGGTGAAAATCAAAATTGGGCGATTTCCCAATCTTCCGGAAAAATAATTTATGTAGCGAATAGTAAAGGGCTTCTCGAATTCAATGGTGCCTATTGGAAACAATACCTTTCTCCGAATGAGTCCATCATGCGATCTGTTCAGGTTGTAGATGACATTGTTTATACTGGTTGTTATATGGAATTTGGGTATTGGAAGAAGAATGCCTTGGGTGTTATGGAATATACCTCCATATCCCAAAATATAAATGTTGACCTCATTGAGGATGAAGAGTTTTGGAACATCATCAACATTGGGAATTCCATAGTCTTCCAATCATTACAGCGCATTTATATTTATGATGTCAACGACGGGTCGGTTGATGTCATAGGTTCCGAGGGTAAGATTACCAAAATATTTCAAATCGATCAAGAAGTTTTCTTTCAAAGTTTGGGCGAGGGCTTATTTAGAATTAATGACGGAAAGGCTAATTTGTTTTTGGATAATCAAATAGTGAAGGAGAATGAGGTCATCAATATTTTTGGTAGTGAGGAAGATTTGCTGATTTTGACCAAGGATAATGGTTTTTATAACATTAATGATAAAATGGTTATAAAATCTAAAATCTTGTCCAATGAGATTTCGTCAAAAGTTACCGTTTATGATGCCATTAGACTAAAAAACGAAAGCTTTGCATTAGGTACCATTGCTAATGGTTTGATTATTATTAATGAAAAAGGAGAACTTGTATCAGAGGTAAACCTAGAGAAAGGATTGATCAATAATACGGTATTGACACTCTTCGAGGACATAACGAATAACATTTGGTTAGGCTTGGATAATGGCATTAGTTATATTGACGCCAATTCGCCCTATGAGTTACACAATGAGAATTATGGAATTTTAGGAAGTGTTTATGCATCGACCATTCATAATGATAATTTATATTTAGGGACTAACCAAGGACTCTTTTATAAAAAGCTGGGTAGTGATGCTAAATTTAGTTTTATTGAAGGAACTGATGGTCAAGTATGGTGTTTGAATGTCATTGATGAAACCTTACTATGCGGTCATGACGGGGGTACCTTTATTGTTGATGAGAATCAAGTAGAAAAGGTTTCCGACATTCCTGGTACTTGGAGTATCGCCCGAATCGATCATCAAACCGATTTACTTCTTCAAGGAAACTATGATGGCCTATACGTTTTGGAAAAATCAAATGGAGGTTGGAGACTCCGAAATAAACTAAAAGGATTTAATAATTCATCCCGATATTTTGAAACTATTGATAACGTCATTTTCGTGAATCATGAGTATAAGGGTATTATTAAATTAAAGGTAGATAGTTCTTATACTACAATAAAAAGTGTAACCATCGACTCTACCTTGAAAGGTACCGATTCCGGTATTGCCAAGTACAATGGCGATCTGCTATATGCCTACAAAAAAGGAGTATTCAAATATGATCAAAGTAATCAAAATTTTGTAAAAGATAGCTTTTTAAGCAAAGTGTATACTGAAGAGGAATATGAATCAGGAAAGCTAATTGTAGATGAAAAAGAAAATCTTTGGTTTTTTACAAAATCCAATATTACATATATAACCCGAACAGGGCTAACCGACGAGCAGCGAATTAAAAACATTCCTTTAACATCGGAAGTTAGAAAAGGAATTATCGGATATGAAAATATTTCAAGTCTTGAAGATGACACCTATTTATTAGGGACTACTGCAGGATATATCACTGTCGATATCAAACAACCTAAAACCAAAGATTTTTTAGTTCATATTGGTCAAGTGAACAACGGCTTGAATAAACAGGTTAAAGAGTCTCGAAACATACAATTAAAAGGCGAATTCAATACCCAACAGAACAATCTTGAGCTTTTCTTTTACACCCCTGAATACAATAAGCATGTACGTACCCAATATCAATACCAATTATTGGGTATCTATGATAATTGGAGTAAATGGTCTGAAAATTCCAGTGTTTCATTTGAGAACCTTCCACATGGCGCATATACGATTAATGTTCGCTCAAAAATCGGGCATGCCATTTCAAGTAATACGGCCACGTATGCCTTTGAGATTGCAAAGCCTTGGTATATTACTAATGTAATGCTCTCCATATACGCGTTGGGGGTATTCTTATTTTTGTTTCTGATGCATAGCATATACAAACAGTACTATAAAAAGCAGCGTCAAGCGTTGATCGACAAGAATGAAAAGGAATTACGGCTTACCCAAATGCAAAATGAGCGTGAAATCATTAAAATTACAAATGATAAGTTAAAGATTGACTTTTCAAGTAAAAGTAAAGAGTTGGCGGCCTCTTTACTGAGCATATCCAAAAAGAACGATTTGCTGAGAATGGTTAAAGACGAACTGAGTTATGCCAAGGATGAAAATTCGGTGAAGAGTATAATAAATACGATCAGTGAAAGTGTTAGAGGAAACGAGGATTGGGAATTTTTTCTGGAAGCATTCAATATTGCGGATAGTGTGTTTTTATAGAATGTAATTGCAGTACATCCATCACTCAGGCCGGGTGAGGTGAAGTTATG
>JARFRH010000239.1 GCA_029287355.1 Maribacter sp.
CACAGAGCACTAGTCGTCGGCAGCGTCAGATGTGTATAAGAGACAGGGGCAGCTCCTCCATTCCGGTGATGCGCAGGTTTTCATCTGAGTATCCTTCAAAATCAAACATTCCTTTCAAGACAAACAAGAGAACACCTAGGCCTAAGAAAGCAAAAAAAGTATATTTCAAAGCAATCATTTTTTTAACCTTTTCTAGATTCGGATCAAAAATGGCTACCAATGCTAAAACCGCCAACACCGGAGCGCAAAGCTCGAGAACTACTTGAGCGGAAGACACAGCCCGGAATTTGTCATATAACGGAAAATAATCGATCATGAAATCCGTAAATAAACTGAAGTTCTTCCCCCATGACATCATCAGTGATAAAATAGTACCACCCAAAAGCCACCACTTGGCTTTTTTCTGCACCAAAAACAATCCCAAGAAGAACAAAAAGAATATGATTGCTCCAATATAAGCCGGTCCAGAGGTACCTGGTTGCGTACCCCAGTAAAGCGGCAACCCTTCCGTGAACTCCAAAGCCCTATTGCGCGGAAGCCCTCTTTCGACCAGGTATTCGAAAGTTTTGGAATCTTTTCCCAAATCTTCATTTGATGCCCCGCCTAAAAGACGGGGAACAAAAAGGTTCAATGATTCAGTAATACCATAACTCCATTGTGTAATGTATTCTTTACTGAGCCCTCCCGTATTCTCCTTTGTTCCGCCATTGGGATCAATAGTCAATTCAGATTTTCCACGAGTACTCCAGTCCGCATATTCTTTGGTAGCCATTAATCCCGTCGCATTGGTAGCGATTCCGAGCGTTACGGCCACAAGAAGTATTCCAACGGAAATAAAGAAATGCTTCAAGTATTTTTTTCGAATGGCATCATACAAATAAACCCCACCTAAAATCAATACCATCAACATGAAGTAATAGGTCATCTGATAGTGATTTGCCTGAACTTCCAGGGCCATGGCAATTGACGCTAACAAAAACCCCCATAGATACTTCTTTCTGAAAACCAAAATAATTCCGCCTAAAAGCATCGGCAAATAGCCCAGTGCGTGCGCTTTTGCATTATGGCCAGCACCGAAAATAATAATTAGATATGTTGAGAACCCGAAGGCCAATGCGCCCAAAATCGCAAGTCGATAATCGACTTTCATGCAGCACAGTAATATGTAGAAACCTATGAAATATAAAAAAAGATAATCTGCGGGTCTTGGTAAAAATCGAATGAGACTATCCAACTTTTTAACGTAGTTATGCGGATAATATGCTCCTAATTGATAGGTAGGCATTCCCCCAAAAGCACTATTGGTCCAGTAGGGTTCTTCTCCTGTTTTTTTGCGAAAGTCGTTCTGTTCTTTCGCCATGCCGGTATATTGGGCAATATCATTTTGATATAAAATCTTGCCTTGAAGTACAGGGCTAAAATATGCCACGGCGGCGATAACAAAGAAAACAGCAACAAAAAAGTGAATGAAAAAAGCCTTAAGTCCAGTCTGCATGGATTTATTTAGTGGTTATTTCCGCTAAAATACTCAATCAATTTCCTCAAAGTCAATATAATCCCCAACATTTTCTGAAGTAGTACCTTTCTTTGTTGGTTTCTTTTCGATAATCACATCACCTACTCGTTCTTCATCTTGAGGTTGCGACTGTTGCTTGAACTGCCCAAATTGTTCCTTGAAGTGCGATTCAGTCTTCTTTGCTGCGTAATTGATGATTTTAGGAGCAAACAGTCTAGCCAATATCTTGAAAAGATAATAGACCATAATGATGATTAAAACTGTTTTTAAAAAAGCCATATAATTTATTGATGGATATATCAAAAATACAATTCCTGCGTTGTATTAGATAACCTAAGGTCTTAAAATATTAATAAAATCGCATCCATGGGCAAATCCCTTGAAACGAAAAAACCAGGAATCCTTTCGGTCTTCATACTGTTATTATTGCCCTTTTTGGGTATTTCACAATACACCGATGTTATCAATTCAAATCGCCCAGGACTCTCGGTGAGTGCATATGCAGTGGGTAAAAATGTGCTACAATTGGAAATGGGTGTCGGTTTTGAACAAAGCGACCATACCTTGTTGAATACACAATCGAATATTTTTGGAAGTGATATTTCATTGCGTTACGGATTGCTTTTCGAACAATTGGAACTCAACTGGGAGGGTACTTTTCAGAACGAAGCCAAAACGTTTGCGAATACAGGAGCTGAAACATCATTTGCAAAATTCTCCCGAAATAGACTGGGATTGAAATACCTACTCTATGACAGGTATAAATCTCCAGAACGGAACAAACCTAATTTGTACAGTTGGAGAAAAAATAATCTTTTCCAATTGCGAAACCTTATTCCTTCAGTATCGCTTTATGGCGGTGCGACTTTCAATCTTTTGGACAATCCTAATTACATGGGGGACCCGACCGTGATGTACCGCGTCATGGTCGCGACTCAAAGTCGACTCACACCTCGCTTTGTTTTAATATCTAACATTGCTTACGATAGAATTACTTCAGGTTTTCCTGAAATGAGCTACTTGATTTCCTTGTCATACGCATTTAGAAACCCGAAATGGAGCACGTTTGTCGAGCATCAAGGTGTACAAAGTGATCGCTATGCCGATGTATTGTTACGCGGCGGTGTCGCCCATTTACTAGGTGAGGGCTTGCAAGTCGATGTCAGTATGGGTGCTAGTTTTAAGAACACGCCCTCTCGAATCTTCGTTTCTGGTGGATTTTCATATCGATTTGACTTCCATCAAGACCCTCCCGCAGCTATTGAAGACCAAGAGGCTGGTGAAAATGGCGGCCCTATTAAAAAGAATGCCATGAAAAAGAACAAAGATGGCAGAAAGGAAAACAAAAATAAAGGTTCAGGGGCTGAGGACATTGACTTAGGGCCTTCCAAAAAACAGCTTCGAAAGCTGAAAAAGGAAGACAAAAAGAAGAAAAAGGGTAAGAAGGATAAAGAGAACGGAGTTATCGAATTTTAGAATCCAGAAACATCCTCGGATAATTTCCACATCTTACTTTCGGCACTAAATTAATATCCTTAATATTGACTGTACAAAAACCTACGTATGGTCACCCTAAAAGAGGCGGTTACAAAGTCGGAATTAAAACAGTTTGTAAAATTTCCTTTTTCACTTTACAAAAACAATCCGTATTGGGTACCCCCTATTATTAATGACGAACTGGAATCTTTCGACAAGTCGAAAAATCCTGCTTTTAAAAATTCGGAAGCATGGTTCTTTCTCGCGTTTAAAAATGATGCCCTTGTGGGTCGCGTCGTTGCAATCATCAATAGACTTGAAACAAACGACCAGGGCATCAAGAAAGTGCGTTTTGGCTGGTTTGACTTTGTGGATGACACTTCGGTATCAGAAGCTTTACTTGAAAAAGTAGCCGAAATAGGAACACAACATCATCTTGACTATATGGAAGGCCCTGTAGGCTTTTCTAATTTGGATAAAGTGGGCGTATTAACGGAGGGCTTCGAACATATCGGAAGTATGATTACCTGGTACAACCACTCTTATTATCAAGAGCATTACGAACGTTTGGGTTTTGTAAAGGAAAAGGAATATATGGAGAATAAATTCCTGGCCCGCAATGCGGACCCAAAGTTGTTTACCAAACTAAATGACTTGATCAAAAGGCGTTACGGACTTCGAGAAATCAACTTTAAAAAAACGAAAGACGTCATGCCTATGGCGGACCAAATGTTCGATCTTTTTAACGAAACCTACTCAAAATTATCATCTTTTGTACCTATTACCGAAGTTCAAAAAGCGTATTTCAAGAAGAAGTATATCAGTTTCATTAATCCCGAATACATTAAGTTTATCGTTGACAAAGAAGATAAATTGATTGCCTTTTCCATCGTCATGCCTTCCTTTTCGAAAGCATTACAAAAGGCGAATGGAAAATTATTTCCGTTTGGCATATATCATTTACTAAAAGCTAAAAAGAAAAGCAAAGATGTTTATTTCTACTTGATAGGTATCCACCCTGACTACCAAAACAAGGGGGTTACGGCTATTGTGTTCAACGAATATTACAAAACCTTCACCGCGAAAGAGATTAACATGTGTTATCGAACACCTGAACTAGAAGAAAACATTGCGATAAAACAAATGTGGAAACATTTTGACCCTGTTGTCTATAAACGAAGAAGAACGTACCGCAAAAATCTGCGGTAAACCAAAACGAGGCGTTTTGCCTACTCTCCCATCGCAGCGGCGACAGCGGCGGAAAGTCTTTTGTATGTACCGTTTTGTAATCGTTCTCGAATAGCGGAAAAAGCATCCAATGTTATTGCGATATCTTCTAAAGTATGCGTCGCGGTAGGAATCATACGTAGTAAAATCAATCCTTTAGGTATTACTGGATAAACCACTATAGAACAGAAAATTCCGTGATTTTCACGAAGATCTTTTACCAGCGCCATCGCTTCAGGAATACTTCCGTTGAGAAAGACCGGTGTTACAC
>JARFRH010000246.1 GCA_029287355.1 Maribacter sp.
AACTGAACGTGATCTAAGTAGTAAAAGAGAGAGGATTATCAATGTTGTCGAAGTCTAAAGCTTCACCGTGTATACTAACCTTAATTCTCTCTTTTGTTCTTTCTGATTATTACATCAATTTAAAGAGAATCAAACTTAAGATGTGTATAAAATCATAATGGCTGATCGCCATTACGCTTCATACACTAAACGTTAAACCCGCTCTATTCTAGCCCCAATTGCTCTCAACCTAGTATCAATAGCTTCATAACCACGATCGATCTGTTCGATATTGTGAATGGTAGACGTTCCTTTAGCAGAGAGTGCTGCAATCAACAATGAAACACCTGCACGAATATCGGGTGAGGTCATTGTAGTCGCTTTTAAGGTCGATTTGAAATCATGACCGATTACAGTAGCGCGATGAGGGTCGCATAAAATGATTTTTGCGCCCATATCCAAAAGCTTATCCACAAAGAACAAACGGCTTTCGAACATCTTTTGGTGAATGATCACTTCTCCCCTTGCCTGGGTTGCCATTACTAGCATGATGCTCAATAAGTCTGGAGTCATGCCCGGCCAAGGAGCGTCGGCAATTGTCAATATAGAACCGTCGATATAATTTTGTATTTCGTAGCCATCTTTATGTGCGGGTATGTAAATATCATCTCCTCTTCTTTCCAACCGAATCCCAAGTTTTTGAAATACGGAAGGAATTTGCCCCAAATTATCCCAACTAACGTCTTTAATGGTCAATTCGCTCTGCGTCATTGCCGCGAGGCCAATCCAACTACCGATTTCAATCATATCGGGCAACATTCTGTGCTCGGTGCCACCCAATTTGGTTACGCCTTTTATAGTCAAAAGATTCGAGCCTACACCTGAGATTTTCGCGCCCATACGATTCAACATTTTACATAGCTGTTGCAGATAGGGTTCACAAGCTGCATTGTAAATCGTGGTTTCCCCTTCGGCAAGCACTGCTGCCATGACAATGTTGGCGGTACCTGTTACCGAAGCTTCATCTAATAACATGTAGGTACCTTTCAATTTGTCGGCCTCAACTCCGTAAAAATGTTCTTCTTTGTTGTATCTGAACTTGGCTCCTAGGCTGATAAATCCTTCAAAATGGGTGTCTAATCGGCGACGTCCTATTTTATCGCCCCCAGGTTTAGGGATATACCCCTTACCGAAACGTGACAATAATGGTCCTACCAACATAATCGAGCCTCTGAGTCCGCTACCATCTTTCTTGAATTGGTCTGATTGCAAATAGTCTAATTCGACTTCATCTGCCAGAAATGAGTAAGTTCCTTTACTGAGTTTTTCAACTTTTACGCCCAAATCTTTCAACAGCGCAATAAGCTTGTTGACATCAACAATATCTGGAATGTTGCTTATAGTAACTTTTTCAGGGGTCAGTAGTACGGCACAAAGTATTTGTAGTGCTTCGTTTTTCGCACCTTGAGGAGTTATTTCACCCGAAAGTTCGTGCCCTCCTTCTATTTTGAATGTTCCCATGTAGGCTGGAGCATTTTAGTATCGCTTTTTACCGCGATTATTATTTCTTTGATTTTTTTTGCCTGAGCTGCTTCGAGGGCTCTTTGCAACACGGTTTTTTAAGAATTGGCCACTATCCGTTAGAATCTCCTCTTCTGAGCTCAAGTTAATCTGACCATCACTCAACTCATATAAATGCTTGAATATGGCTTTGTCATCAACAGTATCCTTATTCCAGTTGAGGTAGCACTTTTTCATGTGATTGGCAATCGCATATTCTAATCCGTCGCGCATATCTCCTTTTTCCCATTGAACAGCTACATCGATCATTCGTTTAATATTGTTTCCATAAAAACGGTACTTCGGATGGTTCTGTGGGTAAGCTAATGGCTCTGGGCGTTTTCGCAAGACTTCTTTGGAAGTAATCGGAAATGGAGAGTCTACATCCAACTTAAAGTCGGACATAATAAATAATTGGTCCCAAAGTTTGTGTTGAAAATCAGGCACATCCCTCAAATGGGGTTGCATATTGCCCATGACACTGACAATGGCCTTGGCAACTTTGTTTCTTTCTTCTCTATCTTCGATGGAAATCGCAAAGTTTACCATCTTTTGAAAATGACGCCCATATTCAGGAATGATAAGATGCTCACGCTCCGTGTTGTATTCTAAATTTTCTACTAAATTCAAATTGAAATGTTTTTGGTAAATAAAAAGTATAAGGAAGTATTCTTATAACGGCTGCAAATTAGCAAAATTATGCAAGAATAGCTATTTTATAGGGAGATAACCCCTTCAACGGCACCTACTTGCTTATATTTCACGATTACCGCATCAGCTCCTTCCAGATGTACGGTTACGGAAAGACTGGTATATTTACCTTTTTTCGATTGTTTCGATTCAATTACCGCACCAGTATTATCAAATATCTTTTCTATCTGCTTGATTTTAGAATCATCGGTCGGCACAATGAATTTATAGAGATAATCTGCCGGCCATTTGGTAGTTTCCTCCAATTGCAATTTCAATCTACTAAAGAATTCTTCAGATTTTTTGGTGTCCATACAATTACTTTTAGGCAAAGATAACTGTTCGGCCCGATTTTATTATCCTAGGGGTTTGATTACTTTTGTAGGTATAAATTTTTTCAATTGAGCGCAAAAAAAATAGTAATTACAGGAGGGCCAAGTACCGGTAAAACATCCGTAATACATCATCTAGAAAAACTAGGGTTCACTTGCCTTCACGAAGTTATC
>JARFRH010000331.1 GCA_029287355.1 Maribacter sp.
CGATTACCGACATACCTCTATATTTAAGTTGGTTTTTGACCATCGGGCTTTTGGCGCTTTTTAAAATAGAGTTTAATATTTTCAACATAATTATCTCTAGTTTTATTTTTGGACTTGGTGTTGATTATAGCATTTTTATTACTAATGGATTGCTTACGCAGTATCGCACCGGAGAAAAAACGCTATCCACCCATAAAACCTCTATTATCCTCTCCGTATTAACCACACTTTTAGGAATCGGGGTGTTGGTCTTTGCCAAGCACCCGGCCTTGTATTCCGTTTCCATAGTTTGCGTTATCGGAATTTTATCGGCAGCCTTAGTGGCCTTTACGATACAACCCTTATTGTTCCATCTGTTTATAGGAAATACGGTCAAGAGACCTATTAGCCCAAGAGTGCTTCTACATTCCCTTTTGTCTTTTGGCTATTTTGATTTAGGAGGATTAGTACTTTCTGTGTATTCTTGGTTTGTCATGAAAATCAATCCTAAGGCACATATGAAAAAACAGTTGGGGCTTCATAAGGTCACTTCTAAATTCATGAAATCGGTTTTGTACACGAATCCTTTTCTAACTAAAAAAGTCAGTAATAAATACAATGAAACTTTCGATAAACCGGCTATGTTGATTGCAAACCATAGCTCATTTTTAGATATTCTGGCTATGGGTATGCTCCACCCGAAACTTATCTATTTGGTCAAAGACCATGTCTACAATTCCCCGATAGTAGGAAGCGCTGCAAAACTTCACGGTGCCTATCCCGTATCTGGAGGTATTGAAAACGGAGAGGAGTTTCTGAAACACAAAATTGCACAAGGTTTTTCCGTAGTTGCTTTTCCTGAAGGTGCGAGATCTTCGACGAATAAGATCCATCGTTTTCACAAAGGTGCCTTTTATCTGGCCGAAAAATTAGGATTGGATATTTTACCCATCATGATTCACGGAGGTTCGGAAGTTTCTCCCAAAGGAAGTTTTATCATTCGTGATGGAAGTTTTACCATAGAAATCTTACCCAGAATCAAAGCCGAAGATTCCACTTTTGGGGTAACCTACAGTGAACGTCCGAAACTTTTCGGGCAGTATTTTCGCGCGGCATTTAGAAAACTCCGCAATACAGTCGAGGGCGAAACCTATTGGCATCAATTGTTATTGGAGAATTATAGGCATAAAGGAAATGTGATTTACCGATCGGTAAAGAAAGATATAAAAGCACATCAAAAGACCTACAAAACCATTCTTTCTGCCCTGGGAGAAAAAGACAGCATCATCCATCTATCGAACGATTGGGGTCAATTGGACATCCTAATGGCATTGGATTCCATAGACAGAAAAATTTATAGTTTTTTAGAAAATGAAGAGGCACGAGCAGTTTTAAGAAATCATTACCTCACTCATCAATATAGTAAGATCGTGGTGTTTGACACCCAGTACGAGGCTATTGAACAAAAAGCCAAGGTACTGATTATTGATTCGGGTTTCTTAGGCTTACATGACATCTTACAGGAAAAAATGGATGAAATTACTATCTTGATACTGCTGAACCAAGCTAAGCAACACTATTTAAAAGAGGCGCTAAAAAAAGGGTTTTCCCAAAAAGATTCAAATGAGCAGTTTGCCCTGCTAAAAAGATGATAAGCTTGCTATGAAAACACATTATGACGTTGTAATTATCGGTAGCGGAATGGGCGGTTTGGTCGCGGCTAATATTCTTGCGCGCGAAGGACGCAGTGTCTGTATACTTGAAAAAAATAATCAATTCGGCGGAAACCTACAGACTTTTGTGCGCGAACGTACCATTTTCGATACGGGAGTACATTACATAGGAGGGCTTTCCAAAGGGCAAAATCTATATCGCTACTTTGAATATCTTGATATTTTGGAAGGATTGGAATTCAAGCAATTGAACAAAAACGGTTTCGACATTATCACATTCGATAATGACGAAATGGAATATCCCCATGCCCAAGGATATGACAATTTCACCAAACAGCTGGTTGAAAAATTTCCCGAAGAGGAAGCGGCCATCAAGTCTTATTGCGCTAAACTTCAGGAAATCTGTCAAAAATTCCCCCTTTACAATTTAGAAGAAGGCAAACCGTATGGCAACGATGCTGAGATTTTTCAGCAATCGGCCAAAAACTATATTGATTCTGTCACGACAAATGAAAAGCTACGAGCCGTTTTGGCAGGCTCTAATTTGTTATATGCTGGCGACCCGGACAAGACCCCGGTTTATGTACATGCGCTATCCTGTAATTCTTATATCGAAAGTGCATATCGCTGTGCGGATGGAGGAAGTCAGATTACCAAATTGCTTATCCGAAGACTAAAGGAAAACGGGGGTGATGCCTTCAAACATCAAGAAGTAGTGGGTATCGAATGTGTTGACAAGCAAATCGTTTCGGTAAAAACAAAGAATGGTGATGTGATTTCAGGAGATTTGTTTATCTCGAACATCGAACCAAAACACACCTTGAAAATGGTGGGAGAGGAGCACTTTAGAAAATCGTATAATACACGTATACAACATCTAGAAAGTACCATTTCAGCCTTTAGTATTCACATAGTTCTCAAGCCAAAAACCTTTAAATACCTCAACAAAAACTATTATCACTTCAAAGACCATCGTAAGATTTGGAATGCCCATGAATATAGTGAAGAGAGTTGGCCGGAAACCTATATGCTTTCTATGGGTGTACGGAAAAATCAAGGCGATTGGGGCGACCAGCTAACTGCAATCACAGACATGCGATACGAAGAAGTGGCACAATTGCAAAACACCTTCAACACGGTAGCGAATAAGAATGAACGCGGTCAAACCTATAAGCAATTCAAAGCTCATAAAGCCGAACTATTCGTTCAAGAATTGGAAAAGAAGTTTCCCAATATTCGAGCGTGCATTCAGAATATACATACTTCGACACCTTTATCTTATCGTGATTATATTGGCTGCAATAAAGGCTCTATGTATGGCTACGTCAAAGATGTGAATGATCCCCTTAAGGCCTTTATTTCTGCTAGAACTAAAATTCCGAACCTCTATTTTACGGGACAGAGTTTAAATATGCATGGTATTTTAGGAGTAACCATTAGTGGTGTCGTTACCTGTTCCGAAATACTCGGCGGAGAATATCTTATTAATAAAATAGCAAAAGGAGATATAAAGGCAGAAACGATATGAATATAGCAGAAAAATCAATCGACTTATATGAAGTCGGCTCGACTTCAAAAGTGAGCTCACCATTTAGAAAGCGGAAAGAAATTTAAAATATGCCCAAACTCTTACTTCCCTTACTTGCAATAGTGTTGTTCTTAGGTTCCTGTGGAATTTCTAAGGGATTGAAAGACAGGCCTGATGTATCAAAATATAATACTACACTCCCTGAACGAACCAAAATTTCAGATTCGACTTTTACGATTGGCGACAATTTTCTGACCAAGAACAAACTAGGTCTTTGGGAAATGTATGTCAAGGGTAATCCCATGCAATTGGGTTTGAACCAAGGGGCCTTGAGCCAAGAACTATTCAATCGGCAAGAAGCCATATTTCTGAAAAAAATAGATGAATTGGTTCCATCAAAAGGGTATCAAAATATCCTTCGAAAGTTTTTGGCATGGTTCAATAGAAAGGTATACCTGCATATTGACGAGCAGTACAAGACCGAGATTTACGGTATCTCGGAATATGCCTCACCAGACTACGACTATATCGCAGAAGAATATCCTCGTGTTTTATATTTTCATGGTGCGCACGACATTGGCCATGCTTTACAAGACTTGGCTCTAGTAGGTTGTTCTTCTTTTGCCTCATGGGGAGAAAATACAAAAGATGGAAAACTATTGATCGGCAGAAATTTCGACTTTTATGCTGGCGATGAATTCGCCAAAAACAAAATCATCGCCTTTATCGAGCCCGAAGACGGGTTTAATTTCATGTCCGTCACTTGGGGCGGAATGATCGGTGTGGTTTCTGGAATGAACGATCAAGGTTTAACGGTTACTATTAATGCCGGCAAATCGCAATTTCCCCTGATTGCAAAAACACCGGTTTCCTTAGTGACACGGGAAATTCTACAATATGCCTCCACAATTGAAGAAGCCATTTCCATTGCTAAAAAAAGGGAAGTTTTTGTATCTGAATCTATTTTTGTGGGCAGTGCCAAAGACAAGAAAGCTGCAGTTATTGAAGTGGCTCCTCAAAATTTCGGGGTATTCGAGGTTCCAAATTCGAGCAATCAACTCATCTGCTCCAATCACTTTCAAAGCGTGGCCTATCGTGATGACAAAAAGAATCAGCGGCATATTTTAGAAAGCCATTCGCAGTACCGTTATGAGCGCATGGAAGAATTGCTTCAGGAAACCGAAAAGGTCACACCTGAGAAAGTAGTTGCCATACTCAGAGATAGAGAGGGCCTGGATGAGAAAGAAATCGGGTTTGGTAATGAAAAAGCCTTGAATCAGATGCTCGCCCACCATGGTATTGTCTTTCAACCCGAGAACTTATTGGTTTGGGTCTCGAGCGGTCCATATCAAATGGGGGAATTTGTGGCCTATGATTTAAAGGAAATATTTACTAAGGGAAATAAAACATACGCTTCCGTGGCAAAAGCGGAATTAAATATCCCTAAAGACCCCTTTTTACAAACTGAGGCATATAAAAATTATGAGCGGTATCGCTCTCTTCGAAATGAAATCGAAACTGCCATTTCCGAGGAAAAACATTTGGAACAATTAGTATTAAAGGAGTTCATCTCTTTAAATCCGGAATATTGGGAAGCACATTACTTAGTCGGAAAATACAATCTAATAAAAGGATATGATCAGGTCGCCCTACATGCATTTCATACCGCGGAAACCAAAGAAATCACTACTTTGCCAGATCGAAAACGAGTGGAGAAACTAATCAGAAAATTGAGCAGAAGATTGAACTAATGATTCCAGAAATAGAGAAAGCAACATCCGAGGAAATCAAAGCTTTTCAAGAAGTCAAACTGAAAGAGCTCATCGGTTATGTGGCAGAAAAATCACCTTACTACCGGCGTGTGTTTCGAAACCACAAAATAAGTACTTCGGATATTAATTCTTTGGAGGATTTGGCCAAAATTCCTGTTACCACCAAGGAACAGCTTCAGAAATATAACGATGATTTCTTCTGCGTTCCAAAATCAAAAATCATTGATTTCGTCACCACTTCCGGAACTTTAGGTGAACCCGTAACCGTTGGTTTGACGGATAAGGATTTAGACCGACTGGCGTATAACGAAGCAATTTCATTTGCTTGCTCGGGCATAAAAGAGGATGACATTCTACAATTAACCACTACTATTGACCGTCGCTTCATGGCGGGGCTGGCCTACTTTTTGGGCGTTCGAAAATTGGGAGCTGGCATCATTCGAGTGGGTGCGGGAATTCCTGAACTGCAATGGGATAGCATTCTAAAGTTCAAACCAACCTACCTCATTGTCGTACCATCTTTCCTATTGAAACTTATTCAGTACGCCGAAGCACATGATATTGATATCAATGCCTCAGGAGTTAAGGGTGCCATTTGCATCGGAGAAGCACTCAGGAATCAAGATTTTTCGTTGAACGTCTTGGCGAAAAAAATAAAAGCCAAATGGGATATTGAATTGTATTCGACCTATGCCTCTACCGAAATGAGTACAGCATTCCCGGAGTGTTCGGAACAAATTGGCGGGCACCAACACCCGGAATTGATTATCGTGGAGATTTTAGATGAAAATGACCAACCCGTCATGGCCGGTTCTGAAGGCGAATTGACCTTCACAACCATAGGTATTGAGGCCATGCCGTTGATTAGATTTAAAACAGGGGATATTGTTGCGGCCCACACCTCAGTTTGTGAGTGCGGAAGAAATACGGCACGATTGGGTCCTGTTGTGGGTCGAAAAAAGCAAATGGTCAAGTATAAAGGTACCACGCTATATCCACCAGCGATGGACAATCTTTTGAATGATTTTAGCGAAGTTGAAAGTTATGTTATCGAGATTTATCACAATGATATTGGTACCGATGAGATACTCATTAAGATTGCAACATTATCTGAATCTGATTGTTTGTTGAGCGACATAAAAGACCATTTTAGGTCGAAGCTTAGGGTGTCTCCGAAAATCGTGCTTTGTGATGCGAAAGAAATCAATTTACTTCGAATGTCGAAGTTGGGGAGGAAACCTGTTGATGTTATTGATAGGAGATGAGTTTGTTCCTAGCCCTTCGACTGCGCTCAGGATGACATCGTAGTCAGGTTCAAAATTGCAAAATGTCAGTCTGAGAGCAGTCGAATACCCTTATCGGTTAAGCATCCAAAAAATACAACCCTATGTATATCTTCCAATACGGCATTTTATCTTCGAAATATTCAAAGTAGGCCTTTAAGCCTTCAGC
>JARFRH010000333.1 GCA_029287355.1 Maribacter sp.
CGTGATAACAGTCCAAAGCATCCCTGAATACGACAAAGCGCATTCCACTGTGATAACCATCGGCACTTTCGATGGTGTGCATATTGGCCATCGAAAAATTTTGGAACGGCTCACAAAAAGCGCGAAGAAACTTGGCTTAAAATCAACCGTTCTTACTTTTTATCCGCACCCGAGAATGGTCTTGCAAAAAGACGCCGATATAAAACTCTTGAACACGATAAAAGAAAAGACAAAAATATTAGAACAATCCGGATTGGATTTTTTAATAATTCATCCGTTCACCAAAGAATTTTCAAGGCTTTCCGCTACTGAATTCGTTCGAGATCTATTGGTCAACGACCTGTGTGCGAAAAAAATCATCATCGGTTATGACCATCGATTTGGTCGTAATCGCAATGCCAACATATCTGACCTAATTGCCTTTGGCAATAGCTTGGATTTTGAGGTTGAGCAGATTTCGGCACAAGAAATCGATGATGTTTCGGTAAGTTCCACCAAAATAAGAAAAGCACTCCAAGAAGGAGATGTTCAAACCGCAAATAGCTATTTGGGGTATAACTACATGCTTACGGGCATTGTAAAAAGAGGCAAAGGAATTGGTCGACAATTGAATTTTCCAACGGCCAACCTAAATATTGAAGAAGCGTACAAATTAATTCCAAAGAATGGTTCGTATGTGGTTCAGTGCAAGATTGACCAGCGCACCGTATTCGGAATGATGAATATTGGCCTTAATCCGACTATTCAAGATAAGACAGCATTACCTGATGGAAGGAAGGAAAGTATTGAAGTCCATTTTTTTAACTTCGATGAAGATCTCTATGATCGTTCACTTCAAATTGATATTCTAGAAAGGCTTCGTGATGAACAAAAGTTCGAATCGGTCGAAGCACTAAAAGAACAATTGGCCAGAGACAAAGAAAAATCTTTATCGATAATAGCCAGAAAATGAACGTCTTAAATCGTTTTCTTTTTACCAAAGTCGATAATTCACCCCTACTCATATTTCGTATTTTCTTTGGCATATTGGTAGCTTGCGAATGCTACGGCGCAATAATTACGGGCTGGGTTCGTCAGAACCTGGTCGAGCCCCAATTTACATTCAACTTTATCGGTTTTGATTGGTTACAGTTTTTCCAGGGTTCGGGCATGTATGTGTATTTCTTCATCATGGGCACACTCGGCCTAGGTATTACCCTCGGTTATAAATATCGATTTAGCGTTATCTCTTTTACCGTATTGTGGACCGGGGCTTATTTAATGCAAAAAACCTCATACAACAACCACTACTATCTGCTTATTTTGATATCAGGTATGATGTGTTTTTTTCCTGCGAATACGGATTACTCCATAGACTCCCAAAAAAATCCGTCAATTAAAAAAGTTTGGATGTATGGCTATGTAAAATGGATTATCATTTTACAACTACTTATTGTATACACCTATGCTTCCGTAGCCAAAATTTATGGAGATTGGCTCGACTTCAGTATCGTGCGAATTTTAATGTTGGATAAGTCAGGTTATTATGTCATTGGCGAACTATTGCAACAGCCTTGGATTCATAAAATCATCGGCATCTTCGGAATCATCTTTGACCTTCTCATAGTACCAGCCCTGTTATGGAAGCCAACTAGAAGAATAGCCTTCTTTGCTGCTATATTTTTTCACTTGTTCAATTCCATTGTATTTCAAATCGGCATTTTCCCCTACCTGTCTCTTGCCTTCACAGTATTTTTCTTTGAACCCGAAACCATACGGCGTATTTTCTTCAAAAAGAAAATCGCATTCAATTCAAATGAAGTATCCCTCCCTCCTTTTAAAAAAACGCTCTTATGGTTGACCAGCATTTACTTTCTAGTACAATTGGTATTGCCCATACGCCATCACCTCATCAAAGATGATGTGCTTTGGACCGAAGAGGGGCACCGGATGAGCTGGCGCATGATGCTGAGAAGCCGCAGCGGAAAAGGCCAATTTAAGCTATTGAACACAACCAGTGGCATTACAACCATTGTGAAACTCGAAGATTATCTAAGCAAAAAACAGAGAAGGAGAATTATGGGCTATCCTGATTTTATTTGGCAGTTTGCACGCCACCTAAAGAAAGAATATGCCGAAAAAGGAGAAGTAATTTCAGTATATCTTATCAACTCAAAAGTGAGCATCAACGGAAAACCGTATCGTGCCTTCATCGATCCTAAAGTGGATTTGGCGAAGGAAACTTGGAATCATTTTGACCATCATGAGTGGATATTGCCCTCTGCACACTCAGAAGAAAAAGGGCATTAAAAATTTTGAGCTCTTTCACATAATTGCAAGGGCATACCCCAAGGATCACGCAACATGACCAAATGACTACCATCCTCTTTAAGTACTTCTTCAACGAAAGTAGCACCGGCTGACCGCAATCTATCGCTATCTAGTTGCGCATTTTCGGCTACAAAAGCGACATGAAAAGTAAGTTGGTGTTGGGCTGTAAAATTAGTCATCAGTGCATCTTGTCTTTGGTAAAGTTCCATAATTACGCGACCCCCGGAATCTGCAAGAAAAGTCATAAAAGGTAATTCTTTTTGTTGGCTCACTACTTTCAAACCAAGATGTGAAACGTACCACTTCACAACGGCATCTATATTATTTACATTTATCGCAAAATGTTCAAAAATCATATCAATTTTTTTTCGAATGGATATCCGTGTCTAAATATAGGTTTAAAATCGTTGGATTAATGTAAATTTACCTCCTTAAAATCAAATCAAATGTTGCAGCTACAGGCCATTCGCGATAGAAAGGATGAAATCATCAAAGCGTTGAAAAAACGGAATATCGATGCCGCTCCTTTAGTTCAAAACGTATTGGAACTAGATGAAAAGCGAAGGTCGACCCAAACAAAATTGGACAACACTCTGGCTGAAGCCAACAAACTTTCCAAAGAAATAGGGCTGTTTTTTAAAGCTGGAAAAGCCCAAGAAGCAAATGTACTAAAAGAGAAAACCGGCACACTTAAAGAAGATTCCAAGCGATTAGGGGATGATTTGAATACTGTAGCTGATGAGCTTCAGGCGATTTTATATCAAATTCCTAATGTTCCCCATCAATCGGTACCTGCCGGAAATACAGACGAAGACAACGAAGAGGTATTTAAGGAAGGTGAGATTCCTACATTGAATACGGATGCGCTTCCTCATTGGGACTTAGCAAAAAAATACGACATCATCGATTTTGAACTCGGAGTGAAAATTACCGGGGCCGGTTTTCCTGTCTATAAGGGGAAAGGTGCTCGTTTACAACGGGCCTTGATTTCCTATTTTTTAGATAAAAATACCGAGGCAGGCTACACTGAAATGCAAGTGCCTCATTTGGTCAATGAAGCATCAGGATTCGGCACTGGACAATTACCTGACAAAGAAGGACAGATGTACCACGTAGGTGAAGACGATTTGTATTTGATTCCGACTGCCGAAGTACCCGTCACCAATTTATTCCGAGATGAAATTTTGAGCGAAAAAGATTTCCCAGTTTGTTATACGGCGTATACGCCATGCTTTCGAAGAGAGGCAGGTAGCTATGGCGCGCACGTTCGCGGTTTAAATCGATTGCATCAATTCGACAAGGTTGAAATAGTTCGTGTGGAACATCCTGAGAACTCATACAAAGCCCTTGACGGAATGGTTGAGCATGTGAAGACCATTCTTCGTGAATTGAAATTGCCGTATCGCATTCTTAGGCTGTGTGGGGGAGATTTAGGTTTCACCGCTGCACTAACTTATGATTTCGAAGTATTTTCAACAGCGCAAGACCGTTGGCTGGAAATCAGTTCGGTTTCCAACTTCGAAACCTATCAAGCGAATCGTTTGAAACTTCGTTATAAAGATGAAAACGGCAAAAATCAAGTGGCACATACCTTAAATGGTAGCGCTTTGGCTTTGCCGAGAGTATTGGCAGGTATTCTGGAAAACTATCAAACCAAAGAGGGCATTCAAATACCCGAAGTATTAGTGCCTTACTGTGGATTTGACAAAATCGATTAAGAAGCCCTTAACAGCTACTTAGGGGTATTCTGGTTATCTTTGGTAAAAAGCTTTGCTCTTGAAACGAATCTTCGTTCTACTTATTTTCCTACTCCTACAGACAGTTGCCGCGCAAGAAGATTTCTTGGCGAAGCAATATTTTGCCGATGGTGAATATGAAAAGGCCGTGGTCTTCTTTGAGAAATTGGTAGAACAAAATCCCAGAAGAACTGATTATGCAGAGGGTCTAGTCGCTTGCTACCAACAATTGGAGCGCTATTTAGATGCCGAAAAGTTTCTTTTGGAAAAAATAGCCCTTGGCAATGCGTATCCAACATTTTACATTGAATTAGGGTATAACTATGCCATACAAGACCTTAAGGAGAAATCAAAAGAGCAATACAACAAGGCGATTTCGATTATTGAAAAAAATCCGAACTTCGGTTACGGTATCGGTTTTCGTTTTCAAAAATATGCAATACTTGACTATGCGATAAAGGCGTATTCCAAAGCCATGGAACTCAATCCTGAATTGGATTATAATTTTCAAATGGCACGTATTTATGGGGAACAAGGTGATATTGACAAAATGTATCGTTCCTACATCAAACTGATTATAGAAGAAAAATCCTCCATATCGAATGTGCTCCGAAACTTCGATGATTTTGTAACATCCGACCCAGAGAACGAAAACAATTTCAAACTAAAAGCAATTCTGCTTGAAGGTGCTCAAAAGAATCCGAATTTACGATGGAATGAACTTCTAAGCTGGCTTTTCGTTCAACAGAAACAGTACAACAGTGCATTTCGCCAAGAAAAGGCCATCTTTAAGCGTATGGAGGGCAACTCAGTATATCGATTAAAAAACTTAGGGGAGTTGGCCTTAGAGGATTCGGATACCGAAGTTGCCCAAAGCATTTTTGAATACATCGTGGAAAATACCAATGACGCGGTTACCAAACTAAATGCGCAGCTCAAACTCATCGATATTCTCTTGCTGAATCCAGGAAAAAAAACATTAGAAGGAGTTCAAAAACAATACGAAGAACTGATTTCAATTCATGGTTACAAAAGCCAAACCCTTCAGCTGCAGATTGCCTATGCTAACTTTTTGACCTTCAAGAAAGATAATCCGGCGCCGGCCATTGATATTCTTAAAAAAAGCTTGGCCCTTCCACTGAACAAGAGAGGTATCGCTTTTGTGAAATCGGCCTTGGGCGACATCTTGGTTTTTGACAAAAAATTCAACGAAGCCCTAATCTACTTCTCCCAAATTCAGAAAAGTCTTAAAAATGACGTACTAGGTCAAGATGCCCGATATAAAGTAGCACAGACCAGTTTTTATAAAGGTGATTTTGATTGGGCACTAACGCAATTAAAAGTGCTGCGAAGTTCAACTTCACAATTAATAGCGAATGATGCGATGCAATTAAGTCTTTTGATATCGGATAATTCGCTTGAAGATTCTACACAAACAGCGCTAAAAAAATATGCCCGAGCAGACTTACTTGCTTATCAAAACAAGACTACGGAAGCTATTTCTGAACTCGACGGAATACTTCAAAACCACAAAGGCGAAAAAATCGAAGACGAAGCCCTTTTGAAACAAGGAGAATTACTAGAAAGTCAAAAGGACTATGAAGCTGCAAAATTCAACTATCAAAAAATTATTGAATTCTATGGATCAGGTATCCTTGCCGATGATGCCCTTTTCGCATTAGGAGAACTCTACCGTAAAGTTTTGAACGAACCTGAAAAGGCGAAAGCGCAGTACGAGAAAATCCTTTATAATTATCAAGACAGTTATTTCTTTCCACAGGCTCGTCAGTATTTTCGAAAGCTGAGGGGAGATGCTATAAATTAAATCCAAGTACAGGTATCAAGTTCAAACTCAAAAATAGGACTTGAACTTGTTTCTTGAACTTGAACTTGAACTTGAAAAAATGTACATCTACAACGTAACCACCAATATTGAAGCATCCGTTCATGACGAATGGATTTCCTGGATGAGGGAAGTTCATATTCCTGACGTTTTGGCAACGGGCAAATTTCTCTCTGCGAAAATGGCCAAAGTGATGGTTGAAGAGGAAATGGGCGGTATTACGTATTCCGTTCAGTTTACAACAGTTGATAAGGAAACGCTTGAAAAGTATTATAGGGATGATGCCGATCGCCTCCGTCAAGATGCTATAAAACTATTCGCCGGAAAGTTTATATCCTTTAGAACAGAATTGCAAATTGTGAGCGAGCACTAACATGGGTAAAAAGAAAAAAAAATCATTCCAGACCTGGAAGGATAAAAAGAGAGCTCAAGATAGCCCTATAAAGGCAAAAAAATATTTAGGCCAGCACTTTCTAAAAGATGAGACCATTGCCCAAAAAATAGCGGAGACCCTTTCTTTTGTTGGCTATCGTAATGTTTTGGAAATAGGCCCCGGCACTGGAGTGCTCACCAAATACCTATTAACCCAGGAAATCGATTTGGTGGCCATGGACCTTGATTCGGAATCCATTGTTTATCTCAATCGGAACTTTCCCATAGAACACGCCAATGTGATGACTGGCAATAGCACTTTGAAAGTTCTGGAAGCTGATTTTTTAAAGCAAGACCTCCCTACCCTATTCCAAAATGAACCCTTTGCCATTACCGGGAATTTCCCATATAATATTTCTACGCAAATCGTATTCAAAATGCTTGAAATAAAGGCCTTGGTGCCAGAATTTTCAGGCATGTTTCAAAAAGAGGTCGCTGAACGAATCTGCGCTAAAGAAGGTAATAAAACCTACGGAATTCTCTCTGTATTGACTCAGGCTTTTTATGAAGCGGAATATTTGTTCACAGTGCATCCAGAGGTATTCGACCCACCTCCAAAAGTAGAATCCGGGGTTTTGCGATTGACAAGAAAAGCTGATTTCTCGTTGAGCTGTGATGAAAAGCTCCTCTACAGAGTGGTCAAAACCGCTTTCAATCAGCGCAGGAAGACTTTGCGAAATAGTTTAAAAACCTTGGAGCTTTCCGATATTCTCAAAGAAGATGCTATATTTGACCAGCGCCCAGAACAATTGGCAGTGGCCGATTTTATAACGTTGACTCAGAAGATAGCAGATGACATCGTTTAAACTTACAGACGAGCTTGTAGCTGAAATCGAACAGCACATAGAAGCCCAAAAAGATTCCGTTTTAAAGTCCCTTTTGGAAGAGGTGCACTATGCGGATATCGCAGAGATTGTCAATGAACTTAATGAGGATGAAGCCACCTATCTAATCAAACTTTTAGAAAGTGACAAAACTTCCGACGTACTTACTGAACTAGACGAAGATGTTCGTGAAGCGATTCTAAGTAATCTTTCTACCAAAGAGATTGCCGAAGAATTAGAGGAGCTTGACACGGATGATGCCGCCGATATTGTCGCAGAACTTCCAAAAGAGATTGTTCAAGAGGTCATCTCCGAAATCGAAGATAGGGCACATGCCAAGGACATTGTTGACTTACTCCGTTATGATGAAAACTCGGCAGGGGGTCTCATGGCAAAGGAGTTGGTCAAAGTCAATCACAATTGGAATGTATTGACCTGTGTGAAAGAAATGCGGGCACAGGCCGAAAATGTCACGAGGGTGCATTCTATTTACGTAGTCGATGATGATGAAAAACTCATCGGTCGTTTGTCTTTAAAAGATTTGTTGACCACATCAACCACTGTGCCCATTCGAGATGTTTATGTAGCCAAAAAAGTGGACTCGGTCGACGTAAATGAAAAACCCGAGGAAGTTGCTAAAATCATGTCGAAATATGACTTAGAGGCAATTCCTGTCGTGGACGAAATAGGTCGCCTTGTGGGTCGGATAACCATAGATGATATTGTAGATGTCATTCGCGAAGAGGCTGACAAAGATTATCAGATGGCGGCAGGTATCTCACTAGATGTAGAAGCGGATGATAGTATCTGGGAACTTACCAGAGCACGTTTGCCATGGCTCATTTTAGGATTATTTGGTGGTCTTGGTGCTGCAGCGATTATGGGGGGGTTTGAAGAGATGATTTCCAAACATGCCATTCTATTCTATTTTACACCGCTAATCGCAGCAATGGCAGGAAACGTCGGAGTGCAGTCTAGTGCTATTATTGTACAAGGATTGGCGAATGATGATTTAAAAGGAAGCGTGGGTAATAGATTAATTAAAGAAATGCTCTTAGCGCTTTTGAATGGATTAATTCTTGCCGCAATTTTACTACTCTTCACTTGGTTCTGGAAGGGAGATTTCCCTACGGCACTTGCCATCTCAATGTCTTTAATCGCGGTAATTATTGTAGCGGGCTTTATTGGAACCTTCACTCCTCTTTTCCTTCATAAAAGAGGAATAGACCCGGCAATTGCAACAGGACCTTTTATCACCACAAGCAATGATATCTTTGGTATTCTAATTTATTTTTGGATTGCCAAAATGGTTTTGGGAATCTAGCATACCTATATCCTAAAATGCCCGCTCTTTAATTCATCACATATGAAACCCATCAATTTAAAACAAAAACATGCCCTTTTCACAAAACATTGGCATCCGCACCAAATTGCTACCGTAGACGATATGCAAGTGATTCTTGCCAAAGTTCAAGGCGAATTTGTATGGCATGCCCATGAAAATGAAGATGAACTTTTTCAAGTGTTAAAGGGAACACTTTATATGAAATTCCGTGACAGAACGGAAGAAGTCGGACAAGGTGAAATCATTGTGGTACCCAAAGGAGTCGAACATTGTCCCTCGACAAAAGACGGAGAGGAAGTGCATTTGTTACTTTTTGAGAAACTCAATACAGCACATACCGGTGATATAGAACATGACATGACGCAGCGTAATTATCCAAAAATATAACCCGAGATTTAAAATGAAGGTTTTACACTTAGATACGAACCACCCTTTGATTATTCAACAGTTTGAAACTTTGGGCTTCCAAAATGAAGAAGACTATACCTCCTCAAAAGAGGAAGTACTTCAAAAAATAGATCACTATGACGGCCTAATCATTCGAAGTCGTTTTTCCTTGGATAAAGCCTTTCTGGAAAAAGCCACCAAGCTACAATTTATAGGCCGGTTGGGGGCAGGCCTGGAAAATATTGATACGGACTATGCAAATTCAAAAGGCATATTCTTAGCGGCAGCTCCCGAAGGAAACAGAAATGCCGTAGGTGAACATGCGCTGGGAATGTTGCTCTCACTTTTTAATAAATTGAACAAGGCGGATAAAGAAGTTCGATCTGGCACTTGGGATAGGGAAGGAAATCGCGGCATTGAATTGGATGGAAAAACCGTAGGAATCATCGGTTATGGAAATATGGGGAAGGCATTTGCCAAAAAATTACGCGGTTTTGATGTCGAGGTAATCTGTTATGATATCCTCGGAGGCCTTGGTGATGAAGATGCACGTCAAGTCGGAATAATGGAATTACAGCAAAAAAGCGAGGTCTTGAGTCTCCATGTGCCCCAAACGCAGACTACCATGGGCATGATCAATTCGGGTTTTATCAATGGGTTTCAAAATCCGTTTTGGCTTTTGAACACGGCTCGAGGAAAATGTGTCATCACTGAAGATTTGGTCATGGCGCTTCAATCAAGTCAAATCTTAGGTGCTGGGTTGGATGTACTTGAATATGAAAAATCCTCATTTGAAGAAATGTTTGTCGGTAATCAGATACCATCTGCCCTTCAGTATTTGATAAATGCCGAAAATGTTTTATTGAGTCCACATGTTGCGGGGTGGACGGTCCAGAGCAAAATCAAATTAGCCCAAACGATAGTGGATAAAATTAAAAAGAAGTTTTGTTAACTTGAAGAGGTGAAAAAGACCGTAGTCACTTTTGGCCTTCTTATTTTGTCTCTACTAGTATTCTTTCAGCTAAGCAAATATTCTTTTGTCAGCGGGGGTTTAAAAATTGAAATAGTCATAGCCGCGGTAGCCATTGTATTTTTTATCATTGGAATTTACCTAAATAAACGTAGCCTTCACCAAGAAAGACCGCCAGAGGGTGAACTTGACCTCCATAAACTCAAAGCTCTGGATTTGAGCAATAGGGAATATGAAGTACTTAAAGAAGTCTCCTTAGGGTTATCGAACAAAGAAATAGGTGAGAAGTTATTTTTATCGGAAAGTACCATAAAAACACATGTTTCGAATATACTGGTGAAGTTAAATGCAAAAAGGCGTACCCAAGCAATACAGATTGCCAAAGAGATGCGAATTATATAAAATATTTCCCGCTCCCACCCAAGAATGCGCATTTTGGTACTTTAGTATGAGGTAGTTTTTGGTAGGCAAAAATATATTTGCCTTGTATCACCTAAACTTGTAAAAATGAAAAAGACAGTACTTCGTTTCGGACTTTACGGCACTATAACAATTAGTCTCTTATCTGTTTTGATTTGGGCTCTAGTGGAGGTAGTTGACAATACAATAGGAGAATTTATTGGCTATTCGTCAATGGTGCTGTCACTGCTCTTTGTTTTTTTTGCAATTAAACATTTTCGAGATAAAGAAAACAATGGCCTTGTAACTTTCTCCAAAGCCCTGTTAATTGGTGTTCTAATCAGCCTGATGGTATCTATTGCCTTTGGTATATTGGATATTATTTATGTGAAACTCGTAAATCCCGATTTTATGACCGCGTATTACGACGGTATGCTTGAAGAAGCTCAAGCTTTGCCTGCGGAAGAATTTGAGATTCGAAAAGCAGCGTTATACTCCGAAAAAGAAATGTTCTTAAATCCATTCATGCATTTTTTCATTATGTCGATGATGGTATTTGTGATAGGTTTTATAATTTCATTGCTTTCAGCCTTGATACTTCAACGTAAAAATTAGAAATCATGCAGTACAAAGCAAATTCACCTGAAGAGTATATCAAACAACTTCCAGAAGAAAGACAACCGGTAATTTCCAAATTACGCCAGATTATTTCAAAAACGCTTCCTAAAGGTTTTGAAGAACAAATGAGTTATGGTATGATCGGTTGGGTGGTTCCCCATTCGATTTATCCAGACGGATACCATTGTGACACAAAACTTCCCTTACCATTTATGAACCTTGCTTCACAAAAGAATTTTGTAGCCTTGTATCATGCCGGTATATATGCAGATACAACTTTGCACGATTGGTTTGTTGGGGAGTATCCAAAATACATAAAGACCAAACTCGATATGGGTAAAAGTTGTGTGCGTTTTAAAAAGATGGAAACCATACCCTATAAGTTAATTGAGGAGCTCTGCAGCAAAATGACCGTTGAGCAATGGATTGCGCTTTATGAAAAGAACGTGAAGTCGAAATAAAATATTTCCAACGGAGCCTGTGCTGAGCGCAGTCGAAGTACGGGAATGAAACTAAATATGCTTTATGAAAAGAGTAACAGGTCTTGGTGGGTTTTTCTTCAAAACGGAGAATCCCGATGAAATTAAAAAATGGTATAAAGAACGTTTGGGCATTCCAACCGATCAATACGGATGGACATTTTGGTGGAAAGACAAGGACGGTAAGGATTGTTCTACTCAATGGAGCCCAATGAATAAGGACACCAAATACTTCGAACCGAGCAAAAAACAGTTCATGATGAATTTTCGGGTAGAAAATCTTGTGGAGCTCTTGAACATTTTGAAGGAGGAAGGGGTAACCATTGTTGGTGAAATTGCGGAATATCCGTATGGTAAATTTGGATGGATTCTTGACCCGGAAGGCAATAAAATAGAACTTTGGGAGCCCATAGACAAAGCGTTTCAGCCATAATAAAACAATTTTTTTAAGGAAAGGTCACAATTCTCCAATACTTGCTTTCTTTGGCGTCGAAATCATTTCCGGCTCATTTCTCTAGTATGTGATTATTTGTTACATTTAGGAGTGTTTAACCACCAAAAACGAACAACATGTCAGAAGAAAATAAAGATTTAGGTGATATGGCCGATGACGCCATGGATAAAGCAAAAGAAGGGGCAGAAAATTTAGGAGACAAAGCAGAAGATGCCCTTGACAGTGCAAAAGAAAAAGCGAGTGAATTGGGTGAAAAAGCAAGTGAGAAATTCGAGGATGCAAAAGAAAAAGCACGCGAGAAGTTCGAGGATGCAAAAGAAGCCACGAAAGAATTTGCTGAAGACGCTAAAGAAGCCGCCAGCGATTTTGCAGATGAGGCGAAGAAAACGGCCAATGAATTTACCGAAAGCGCTAAAGAGGCTTTTAGCGGTGCAGGCGGAGAGAACAAAAAATTATTGGCCGGTATTCTGGCCATTATATTGGGTTCACTGGGTGTACATAAATTCATACTTGGATATCAGAAAGAAGGGTTTATATTATTGGGCGCCTCAATAATAGGGTACATCACACTATGTTTTGTTGTAGGCACTTTTATCTTAATGGCCACTGGTATTATAGGACTCATAGAAGGAATCATATACCTCACCAAATCGGATGAAGAATTTTATAACACTTACCAAGTTGGCAAAAAACCTTGGTTCTAAATAACCATTGAAAAGCCGGATGTTACCACACTGGCTTTTTTTAATCATTTTATTATCGTAATATTGCAATATATAAATATATATGGGTATTACCAAAACACAAATATTCAATGATAAGCAAAATCAACTCGCTTTGATTTTCAAGGTTTTGGCCAATCCGGCCCGAATTGCCATATTGCAATATATAAGTACCCAAAAAGCTTGTATTTGCAATGATATCGTTGATGAAATCGGACTGGCACAGCCAACTATTTCACAGCACCTGAAGGAGTTGAAAAGTATCGACTTGATTGAAGGCGAGATCGAGGGGAAAAAAGTCTGCTATGGTATTAATCTTAAAAAATGGAAGGAAGTACAAGACATTTTGAATTCCTTCTTTGATAAAACGAAGTTTAATTGTTGCTAAAAACATAAAAGATGAAAACAAATGAATTCCTAACTCTTCTCAAAGAAAACACTGATAAAAGCCTGCTTTTCGAATACAAGAAAGGCCATTTTGTCGGGGCGAATTATCACATTACGGAAATTAAGAATATCACTATCGATTCAGTGGATTGTGGTGCAGGAACCGATTTCTGGAAAGAAACGATTATACAATTATGGGAAAGTCCTGATGAGCATGAAAGGGAAGAATACCTATCAGCGCATAAAGCGCTGAGCATTTTAAACAAGGTCGACCAAATCAAACCAATGGAACAAAATGTTGAAGTAAAGTTTGAGTATAGCAATCCTGAATTTCATACGGCACAGTTGTTTGTAAATGATTTTACCATCGAGCAGAACAAGCTCATTGTGAAGCTTGCCATTGAAAAAACCGATTGCAAGGCGAGGGAAACATGTGGTGTAGCCGCAGCCGTAGAAACAATAGAAGAAGCTTGTTGCACGCCTGGAGGAGGATGTTGTTAAAATAAAAACGCATGGAAATAAGATCGATGAAATTCTCTGATTGGCAAGCTGTTTCAAAGATATATGAAGAAGGTATTGCCACCGGTTTTGCGACTTTCGAGACCAGTGTTCCAAATTATGAGTTATGGGACGCTGCTCATATGGCCTCATGTCGACTTATCGCAACAGGAAATGGAAAGGTATTGGGATGGGCAGCTTTGTCGCCAGTTTCAAGTCGTTGCGTCTATGGCGGTGTAGCTGAGGTAAGTGTTTATATTGCAAAAGACAGCCGAGGTAAGGGAGTAGGTCAACTGTTGATGAAAGCTTTGATTAAAGAAAGCGAAGCTGAAGGCTTATGGAC
>JARFRH010000336.1 GCA_029287355.1 Maribacter sp.
GATGTATGGCTAATATGCTATCGGAAATCACAAAGAAGATTGCACCTGTAAAAACGAATGCAAAACTCTTTTTAGTTACTTTTTGAAAACGTCTCAATGCTGTTATCGCCATAAATAGAATACCTGAAACGTACAGGAATACGGGATAAGTCAATGCGCCCAAACCGCCTTTTATATATAAAAATAACAGTATTCCGTAACTGACAAGAACCAATGCAATGATATGAATGTTACATCTCGGTTTTTGATTCCACTTTTTTAGAAAGACCAAGCCATATAATATGTGTGCCAGTAAAAAGGAAACTAGACCGAGAATGAAGTATAAGTTGGATATGGAATCAAAAAGCAAGAAAACATCCCCTAAGAAGGAAGATGCCAAGGCGACCAAGGTCAAGTAATACGTTGTTTTGGCGAGCTGCTTTCCTGAAGACCCAAAATAAATCAATAACGAGAGCAGAATTAGGGGTTTGGTAATAATTCGATATTGAGTAAAACCCGAACTTGCTACCAAAACATCTAAAACAACGAAACCCCCGAAAATGTATTTAAAATTCAATTGGTCTTTATATAAAATGAGGTTTTTCGATTACCATTGGTCAGGAAAATCAACCCGTGAAGCCTACTGAATTATGTGTGCCGTCGCAGTAGGGCTTGTTACTTGAGGCACCACATCTGCAAAATGCCGTAGTGGCGCTTTTCTTTTCAACCGCACCATCTGCGCCTGTTACTTCCAAATCGCCGTGCACCAATAAAGGACCGTTGGTCATGACCTGCATTTTAGTCTCTCGACTATCGCTATCCTGTTTCTTTTCACCACTCAACTCATAGGTCAAGGCGCCCGACGGGCATTTGGCAATTTGAGATTTCAGAGCCTCGACACTGGCATTCTCCGCTTTGATCCAAGGCTTTTCATTTGGGTCATAAACTTCTGGTAGTGTTTTGACACATGTTTCAGCATGAATGCATAATTGCGGCTTCCATACTACCGTCAAATCTCCATTCTGGTACTTCTTGATTATTTCTCTATCAGCCATAGCTTTTCAGTGTTAATTCCTCTTAAATCCAACTTTATCCATTCTTTATACCCCTCAACAAATGGGCACTTTGCTATCAAGGTCAATTCCTTCCCCTCGATTTCCGTTGAGGTCATTTTGATGATCTGTGAACCATACAACTTCCCTTCGATGGATTGAGATACATGGGTATATTGCCGGTTTTATTTCAAATAGGTATCGTACCAACCTACAAAACGTTCTAATCTGTCTTTTTGAAAGCTTGGTCTTCGAATGCCATGATGTTCATTAGGATAAACCACTAATTTTGTTTCCCTACCAAGTGCTTTCATACCTAGGTACATCTGCTCCGAATTTGCAATAGGAACATTCCAATCTACTGCACCACCGATCCATAGGGTAGGGGTAGTTATTTTTTCAAGGTCATTAAAAGGGGAAAGGCGTTCCCAAAGTTCTTGATTTTCCCATGGCATTCCAAATTCCTTATTGTACCACTTCACATATTGATCGTGACCAAAATTGGCTCTTATAATACCTAAGCTTGCCCCAGAAATCGCAGCTTTGAAACGCTCTGATTTTGTAATTACATAATTGGTCAAAATACCTCCATAAGACCAACCTCCAACGCCCAATCGTTTTTCATCTATATATCCTTGGGCTATCATATGATCTACCCCGGCCATGACATCATCAAAATCCTTATTTCCCCAATCCGCATAAATCGCTTTGCAAAAATCTTCGCCGTAGCCGGTTGAACCACGGGGGTTGACCATAAGGACAACATATCCTTTGGCGGCGAAATAAAAAGGGGTAGTACCGTCGAAATTGTAAGAAAACTGGCTCTGAGGGCCCCCATGTATCCATAGAATCAGGGGGTATTTCTTAGCTGTGTCAAATGAAGTCGGCTTAACCGCAAACCCTTCAATTGCAGTACCATCCTTACTTTTGAAATTCACCTTCTCAAAAGTTGGCAAATCAACTTTGTTTATAACGGAATCGTTCGTTTTTGTCAGAGCACGCAGTCCATTGTTAGCGTACTTATAAATTTCGCCAGGTTTGGTGCCATAACTTTGTAAGGTATAGATGTCGGTAGTACCGACTGCGTAATCCTTTAAGGTGAGCCCACCTTTTAGCAGGCGTTTGAAAGAGTTACCTTTGGGGGAAATTGTGGCCAATTGAAATTCCCCACTATCTTCTAAAACGAAAAGAATGGTTTTACCATCTTTCGAGAATTTCGGTTTTGAAATATTCCTGTCAATTGCTTCACTAAGTATGTTCGCATTGCCACCACTGGCAGAAATTACCGCCAAATGATCAGTGGCAAAAGGTACTGCCTCCGCGTTGATATTGGTAATGTAGGTAATTGTTTCTCCATCGGGACTCCAGGCAGGAGCGCTATCTGAAAGTGGATTCTGAGTCACCTGCTTTAGAACGCTGTCTTTATTCTTCGAATTGGCGGAGACAATCCAAATATTGGAATCATAACTTAAATCCGGGTTTTCTGATCGATTACTTACAAAGGCTATCGATTTTCCGTCAGGACTCCAAACAGGTTGACTGTCATCGTAATCGCCAGTGGTAATCTGTACAGCAGTAGAATCACCAAGAGTTTGTACATAGATATGATTTCTTCTTCGGTCAAGATAACCGATGTAATCTTCCTTAAAATGAATTCTGTCAATGACATGGGGCAAGGGCTTTTTGTCGTCTTTGGTGTCTTTTGTAAGATCTGATGGTTTGGGATCTTTTAAGAGCAATAACAATTTTTTACTATCGGGTGACCATGCATAACTACTAACACCTTGTTTGGTTTTGGTTACTTGCTGTGCTTCGCCACCGAATCTGTTCAAATTCCAAACCTGAGCCTTTGCTTTTTCCCCTTTTGATGCCTTAAAGGATAAATATTTCCCATCAGGACTCCATCTCGGACTGCTCGCCGAATAGTCCTTAGAGGTCATTGCAATCGGATCTCCACCAGTAGTGGCTATCATCCAAATTTGAGAGGCCGATTTATCTTTTGCGGTATCAATTGCAGTAACCGTATACGCTACCCATTTTTCATCGGGGCTCAATTGCGGATCACCAACACGTTTTAAGCTTTGAATGATATCAATTGAAAGTGCTTTATCGGTACTTTGGGAATAGGTATTTGGAATACCAAAGCAGTACACTAGGGTACATACTAAAAAGAGGTAATAATATTTCATTGGTTTTTTGCAGGTTTTTTCAATCGTTATAGTTCTTGTTCTTAAAAATTTTTAATTTTGTCCAATTGGCGGTGGGCCTTCGATCATAGGCTTATACACTTCGTCGCCCTTTCTCATTTTGAATTCTTCTTTCACATCAAGTAGCATTTTAGGATTCTCAAAAAGATCTACTGCGGTCATGCCTAAGGCTTTTGATGCATAGATCATTCCTTTATGACCAATAGACATTCCTCCACAAGCCACAACAGCCCAAGAATGCCATGGCGTACCCTTAGGGGCAACTGTCACACCCAAATTGATATTTGGCACATTCCAGCTGACATCACCCACATCGGTAGAGCCTCCACCAGGTGTTTCTTGTGTTTCACGCAACGGTTTAATGGAAGCATCCATACCAACTTCCGGCTTACCAGTAGCTTTTTGAATGGCTTTACCAAATGCCTCTTCTTCGGCGGTATAGGTTATTGGACCCAAAAGCTCCAAGTTTTTTTGCATAATGGCACCACCAGAACGGTTTACCAGCACTTCATAAATTCCTGACACTAAAGAGATTTTATAATCCACATTGGCCATTATCGCAGCACCTTCCGCCATTGCTTTTACACGTTCATAAGTAGGCAGCATTTTGGCGCGTTTCGGATCACGAACCCGAACCCAAAGTTTTGCATAATCAGGCACCACATTGACCACTTGGCCACCATCTTGAATATGGTAGTGAATACGTGAAGATGGTAAAATATGTTCTCTATAGTAATTTATACCAGTCGTATATAGTTCAAGTGCATCTGATGCCGAACGCCCATTCCACGGATCCATGGAGGCATGAGCAGCTTGCCCTTCGAATTCTACAATAAAATCGATTAGCGATAAACCACTTTGCACATCAGCTTCAATATCCGCACTTGGGTGCCAGCTTAAATTCACATCTACATCATTCCATAAGCCTGCTTCAACCATCCATACTTTAGCAAAAAACTTCTCTTCTGCCGGAGTTCCTAAAAATTTAATCGTTCCTTTCAACTTTCCGGCTTCCATCAACTCCTTGATCGCGATGGCACCGGCGAGACTTGAAGTGCCGAACATGTTGTGGCCACAACCATGCCCTGCAGCCCCCTCTTCGTATGGTTCTTTCACCGGCGATGCTTTTTGCGAAATACCAGGAAGGGCATCGAATTCCCCTAAGATACTGATGACAGGTTTTCCAGAGCCATAAGTAGCTGTAAACGCCGTGGGAATATTAGCCACACCACGTTCCACTTTTAGCCCGTTCTTTTCGGCATAATCCGCTAAAATTTTTGAGGATTCCGATTCTTCAAAAGCGGTTTCGGCCGCTGCCCAAATTGCATCGCTGATTTTTATCAATTCCGCCTTGTGCTTTTCTACGGATTCTATGACGGCCTTTTTGTTTTTTGACATTTTTTGGGCTGATGCAGAGAATGTAAAGAGTACCAGTACTAGAAATAAACATTTTTTCATTGTAGAGTCATTTTAAGTGTTATTCTCGCCCTTAGTCCTTTACTGCCTATAGGCAGGTTAGTTCATGATAAACTCCAGCGAGAATCTGATTATATTGAATTAGCTATTATAGTTCGTGTTCATATAGTCGTATGATATTTCGATCAGTTCAGAAAGAACTTCTAGATTAACATCTGACAATTTATTGATGTAAAGGCATGATCCGCCGGTTTTATGCTTTCCGAGTTTTCCCAGTAATTCAGGATAGCGTTTATGGCCAGTCATATAAATCGAGAGACTTTGTTTTCTTGGCGAAAAGCCCGCAAAGAACATATCGCCCTCACGTCCGGAATCGTATTTATAGTGATAACTTCCAAAGCCAATTAGGGAATTGCCCCACAGTACTGGAGGATGGCCCGTAATCTTTTTGAAGATGGCCAGCAAAACATCACTATCGGAACGACGGGTATCATTCTCCATAGCGTCAATAAAATCAATAACTGAGGAGGAAGTTGGCCTGGTTTTATTTTCGGACATGATGCTTGTACTTATAGTGTCCTAAATATAGTAAAAAGGGATTAGGCTACCGCTTCCTTATAGACTTTTAGGCAGCGCTCTCGCGCCATTTTGTGGTCGACCATTTTTGGTGGATAAGTAAGCTCCTGTAAATCAGGCACCCATTTATGAATGTATTCCTTTTGCTTATCGAATTTTTCGATCTGGGTCATAGGATTGAAAATCCGAAAATAGGGCGCTGCATCAACTCCGCTTCCTGCCGCCCATTGCCAATTACCTACATTTGCACTCATGTCATAATCCAGCAATTTCTCTGCAAAATAGGCTTCGCCCCAGCGCCAGTCGATAAGTAAATGTTTACATAAAAAACTGGCGGCCAACATGCGTACACGATTATGCATGAAACCTGTGGTATTCAATTGACGCATACCAGCATCGACCAAGGCATAACCGGTCTCACCTTTCTTCCATTTTTCAAATTCCATCTCGTTATTTCGCCATTCGATACGGTCGTATTTTGGCCTAAAGGATTGGCTTACCGTGTGCGGAAAGTGCCAAAGAATCTGCATGAAGAATTCGCGCCAAATCAATTCGTTCCAGAAAATTTCATTTTCTTCGGCTATTGCCTTCTCCATCATTTTACGCACAGATACCGTTCCAAAGCGCAAATGTGGTCCTAATCTAGAAGTTCCATTTTCTATGGCAGGAAAATTACGGGTAGCTTCATATTTGGAAATCGATTCTGGAGTAATTCGGTAGTCTAAAACCTTTATAGCGGATTTTTTAAACCCCATTTCTTCTAAAGTCACATTTGGTAACTCGGCATTTGAAATCAAGTTTTGAAAAAAGGGTTTCGGGTCATGTGGCAATAGTTGATTTGCATTGAACCTGAGCTTCCATTTGTTTTTATAAGGGGTATAGACCACATAAGGTTTTCCGTCGTCTTTAACTACCTCGTTTTTCTCGAAAATAACTTGATCCTTAAAGGTGCGGAAGTTGATATTTTCTTTTTCCAAAAGCCCATTGATTTCATCATCGCGTTTTTTAGCATAAGGCTCATAATCACGATTGGTATAAACCGACTGTATGTTGTACTCTTTTATGAGGTCCTGAAAAACACGCTCAGGCCTACCGTAGCATAAAACTAAAGAACTGTTATGTTTTTCTTTGAGCTCTGACCGCATCTTTTGAAGAATATCGAAGATAAAACTAAGCCGGGCGTCGTCTTTCGGAAGTTTATCTAAAATCGCCTTATCGAAAATAAATAGTGGCAAAACAGGGTAGCCACTTTTTAAGGCTTCCAGAAGCCCCGCATTATCATCAAGGCGCAAATCACGTCGAAACCAGAAAATCGAAACTTTTTTACTCATGTTTAATTGATGTTCAAAGTAGACATTCCGCCATCTACTCCGACTATTTGTCCTGTCATCCATGAACTATTCTCACTCAACAAAAATACGGCCATGTTTGCAATATCGGAAGCTTCGCCCACACGCTTCAATGGATGGCGTTCAGACATCATTTCGCGTTTGCGATCATTACTTAAAAGGCGCGTTGCCAAAGGAGTGTCAACCAATGAGGGGGCAACCACATTAACCCTGATTTTTGGAGCATATTCAGCAGCCAAAGACTTGGCAAAACCTTCAATGGCACCTTTAGCAGCGGCAACACTCGTGTGAAAGGGCATGCCTGTGCCGACGGCGACCGTACTAAAAAAAACCATGCTGGCTCCTTCTGCCATTTTAGGAATAAGCTGTTTGACGACTTTGACCAAACTAAAGAAATTGAGTTGCATGTCTTCATGAAAGGTGTCCAAACTCATCATTTTAAAAGGCTTTAGATTGATGCTCCCAGGACAATAGGCGAACGCGTGTATTTCATCTGGTAGCAAGGCAGTGTTTAAATCATCGGTAGTGGCATCAAAAGGAATGTGTTTTACGCCAATTTCATCTAAACCGTCACTCGAGCGAGAAGCGATTGTAACTTGATGTTTATCGCTGAGCGATTTAGCCATGGCCAACCCGATACCATGAGAACCGCCTATTAAGAGTATATTTTTCATCATTGGTTTAAATAGATTTAAATTCCAAAAGATTCGGTATACCTTCAACCTTTCCAAATAATTCTGTAAGCTTTTCTTCTCTATACGCGAATATTTGCTTTAGTTGTTTTTTGACAATAATCGGATGTGCCAATTGCCCTAAAACCCCAAAAGGGATTTTATAATCGATGATATCTTCCATTTCCACACCTTTATCGTTGGTTTTTAAAAAGTGTTTGTGATGCCATAGGGCATAGGGGCCAAAACGCTGTTCATCCACAAAATATTCACCTTCTTTGACATGGGTGATTTCCGTTACCCATTTTGTGGAATAGAATGGAAAGGGCGATACTTTATAGGATATAATTTGACCGGGAAACATAGGTCGATCGGTACCAGAAAGAATATTGAACCCCATGTGAGCTGGAGTGATTACTTTTAGATTTTTCGGACTTGAGATAAAGTCCCACGCCTCTTTTTGAGAAATAGGAAGTACTTGCTTCGAACGTAGTTGATACAGCTTCATAAAATCAGTTTAAACAAAGGTAGGGTTGTTTTTGTTTAATAAAAATACATTATCGTTAAACAAATTATAATTCTCTTTTAAATCTTCTTTGTTTAATGAGGTGAACGACATCTCAATTCGATACCATTCATCCGATATTTCGGGATTATCAAGTACATTTTTGTAATTTCCAGCGTTGTTAAGGAGATGCGGACAAAAACACTACTTAGTTTAGTCATATTATTCCACGCTTTTGTGTTTTCTCAAGAAAATGCGGAAGAATTGGGGAATCTGCCCAGTGTCATTTCTGAAACTTCGGGATTGTTATTTCATAACGGGAAATTGATTACACACAATGATTCGGGTAATACCCCCCAATTGTTCGAAATAGATACCGTTACCTTGCAAATTACAAGAACAGTTACCGTTTTAAATGTAGACAATGTCGATTGGGAAGATTTGGCTCAAGACATTGATTACATCTACATTGGTGATTTCGGAAATAATGTCGGCACACGAAGTGATTTAGCTGTCTATCGTATTCGAAAACAGGATTATGACAGTTCGGATACTGTTCAGGCGGAGCGTTTGGATTTTAGCTATGTCGACCAATTGGATTTCACCGATAGTGGAAATAGTGACTGGGATGCTGAAGCTTTTTTCGTTCTTGATAATGACCTTATTATTTTGACCAAACAATGGAAAAGTAATGGAACGGTAGCCTATTCCATTCCGAAAACACCAGGTACCCATGTTGCCCAACGAATTGAAGATTTTGACTCAAACGGTCTGATTACAGGGGCAACATATAATCCGCTTTCCGATGTTCTTTTTATAATTGGCTATTCTTCTATTCTAGGCCCTTTCACTATCCGAATTGACCAGCCCACAACTACTTCCATATTTGGAATTACGGCCGAAAGAATTCCATTTGGAGGAGGTTTGGCGCAAGTAGAGGGTATCGCTTATGTCGACGTGAATACGTATTTCGTATCATCGGAGTTTTTTACAAATGCAAGCCCCTCCATAACCATACAATCCAAATTGTTTTCTTTCAAAACAGTGGATATGACAGAAGAGGAGGATCCAGAGCAATCAGAAGAACCTGAAGAGCCAGAGGATGCTGAAATGCCCACCCTTGAGTCTCAAGAACAAAATCTATTGTTATATAGGGCCTTCGGTTCAAACGAATTGGAATATGAACTGAATACCGACCGTGCTATTTTCGGTAGAGCCATTTTCGATGCTACTGGCAAACGCATTCAATACACGCTGGGAGAAGAGATCGAAGGGAGTACTATTGACCTATCGTACTTTGGCAGCGCTGTATATTACCTCACATTTTATCTCGACAACGGCGTAATAGCCAAAGCATTTACTAAATAGCATACGATGCATTCCTTTTTATTTAAGAATTCCTTAACAAGTCAAGCAAGGCTTTATATCTAGTTTTGTCAAAACAATAAACACTTTTTGAAATGAAAAAATTTAGATTTTTAGTATTGGCGGTACTTGCTTCAGTGACCTTACAGGCACAGATCAATACTCCTGCACCTAGTCCGTCATCAAAATTGATGCAAACAGTGGGGCTTACAGAAGTTACCGTGGATTAATCAAGACCATCCATGAGAGGAAGAACTATTTTCGGGGACTTAGTTCCTTATGGAAAATTATGGAGAACGGGAGCTAACGCTTATACCTTGGTTAGTTTTAGTGATGATGTGAAAATCGGTGGACAGGATGTAAAAGCGGGTACCTATTCGATTTTTACAAAACCGGCAGCAGAATCATGGGAAGTTTTCTTTTATACGGATACCCAAGGCGGTGGAACACCAAGTGATTGGGATGATAGTAAGGTCGTTGCCAAGGCAACAGTACCTGTTTTTAAAATGCCAGAAGGTACTATGATAGAAACCTTCACTATAACCATTGACGATTTGAAATCGAATTCCGCTAATCTTGGAATGATGTGGGAAAATCAATATGTAGCGGTAAACTTCGAAGTTCCTACGGATGCAGCGGTCGAAAAAGACATTCAAAGGGCTTTAGGAGGCCCATCTGCAAGCGACTACTATGCAGCAGCAACGTACTATTCAAGCGAAGGAAAAGATATTTCCAAAGCGAATGAATGGATGGATAAGGCAATGAGCATGACTGAAAAGCCGGCTTTCTGGCAACTACGTCAGCAATCATTGATCAAAGCTAAGGCAGGTGACAAAAAAGGCGCTATCGAAATTGCTAAAAAATCATTAGCCGCGGCTAAGGAAGCGGGCAACGATGATTACATAAAAATGAATATGGATTCATTGAAAGAGTGGGGAGTAATGTAGACCCTCTTTCAAGTTATAAAATGAAAGCCCGCCTTATTGGCGGGCTTTTTTAGTTTATGTTATATTTGATAAAACCTGAAAATATACCCGATGTTGAAAAAGTTTATTTGCATTGCCTTGCTTTCCATGCCAGTAATTTCTTGTAAAACGGATACCAAGCCTGAACGACCAGTTTATACAGCTGATGAATGGAGTAATCCGGAATGGGAAAATCCTGAGATATTTCAAATCAATAGAGAGGAACCTACCGCCTCTTTTTATAGGTATAGAAGTGAGGAAAATGCATTGAAAAATGAAAGTTGGGAGAATTCAACATTATATCGGTCTTTGAACGGTAAATGGGATTTCTATTTTGCCGATAATCCGGAACAACGGCCTACTGATTTCTATTATGAAGGCTTTGATGCGAGAGGGTGGGATACCATAGAAGTACCTTCAAATTGGGAAATTGAGGGTTATGGCATTCCTTTTTACACCAATGTCATTTATATGTTTCCTCCGAATCCGCCCTATATACCTCATGAAATGAACAATGTTGGGAGCTATCAGAGGGAGTTCGAAATTCCTCAAGATTGGGATGAAAAAGAAATTTATTTGCATTTTGAAGGCGTGAGCGGCGCCATGTATGTATGGGTCAATGAAGAAATGGTAGGCTATAATGAAGGAAGTAAAACGCCCGCCGCCTTTAACATTACCGACCAGGTTAATATTGGTAAGAATAAGATTTCGGTTCAGGTTTTAAGATGGTCGGATGCCAGTTATCTTGAAGACCAAGATTTCTGGAGACTAAGTGGTATTGAACGCGATGTATATCTTTTTGCAACCAATAAGACCACTATTAAAGATTTTACGGTCAAGTCTGATTTAGAGCATAATTACAAAGACGGGGTATTTAATTTAGATGTGGAAGTAGCAAATGCTTCGGACACTCAAGATGGAATGCAATTGCAGATGCGACTGCTCGACGGTAACACTGAGGTTGTAAATGAAATAAAGCAACTTGTTATCAATACTAATGGGGTCATAAACTTCAATCATAAAATTCCAAACGTAAAAACCTGGAATGCAGAAAAACCAAATCTATACAGCCTTGTTTTAAGTTTAAAAAACAAGGAGGGTAAAACCATGGAGGCGACTAGTATCAAAACCGGATTTCGAAAAGTAGAGATTAAGAACAATCAATTTTTGGTCAACGGAAAGGCCGTGATGATCAAAGGTGCCAACCTGCATGATCATGATGACAAGAGAGGTCATGTGGTATCGGAACAATTGACCTTGAAGGACATGCAGGTCATGAAGCAAAATAATCTCAATGCGATTCGGGCCAGCCATTATCCAAAGAACCCTCATTTTTATCGCATGTGCGACGAATACGGTTTCTATGTCGTTGATGAGGCCAATATTGAAATTCATGGTATGGGGGCCACAAATCAAGGCTTGGATGGTGATGAAGCTGCTATAGCTGTGCACCCTGCCTATTTGCCGCAATGGAAAGAAATGCATTTAGACCGTACTATTCGTATGTTCGAGCGGGATAAAAACTTCACTTCCATTGTCACTTGGTCACTTGGTAACGAGGCTGGTAATGGCGATAATTTTTACGCGACCTACGATTGGCTTAAAGCTCAAGATGATACTCGACCTGTACAGTATGAGGGTGCAATAGCTTATGAAAATACGGACATACACGCACCTATGTATATGCGTATTCCGGAAATGATCGAATACGCCAAAAACAATCCTAAAAGGCCTTTGATACAATGCGAGTACGCACACGCCATGGGCAATAGTGTGGGTAATCTTCAAGACTATTGGGATGTCATTGAAAAGTATGATGTGTTACAAGGCGGATTTATATGGGATTGGGTAGATCAAGGTTTATTGGCCAAAAACGAAAAAGGGGAGGAGTATTGGGCCTATGGTGGAGACTTGGGGGGAAAGGAGTTTCAGAATGATTCCAACTTCTGTTTGAACGGATTGGTAAATCCGGATAGAACGGCGCATCCTTCTTTGTATGAAGTTAAAAAAGTATACCAACATATTAAATTCAAAGCTCAGGATTTGGCGTCTGGAAAAATTATGATTACGAATGGATACGATTTCACGAATTTGAATGAGTTCGATTTTAGTTGGAAACTGTTCGAGGAAGGAAAAGAAGTTGCCTCGGGTGAAGTTCCATCTATTGAGGTCCTTCCCCGAAAATCAAAAAGTATATCCCTTGCTTTGCCGGAATTGGGTGATTCGAAAAAGGAATATTATTTGAATATGTATGCAAATCTGCGTAAGGCATCTCCTCTTATTCCTCAAGGCCATGAGGTAGCCTATGAACAATTTCAACTGACTGCGTATGAACCGGATGTCTTTTCTCTAGAGCATACTGAAAATGGACTCACTATTTCCTCTTCGGAAAATAAAGTGACAATTTCTGGGAAAGGTTTTGAAGTGCAATTGGATGCCACAACAGGAGAATTGACCACGCTTGATTATGGTGATGGAAACATTTTATTAACTGGAATTAAAGCCAATTTTTGGCGGGCCACCAATGATAATGACTTCGGATATAATATGCCTAAACTACTGGCTCCATGGAAAAAAGCAACAACGGAACAAAAGTTTTCAGGGATGACTGTGGTCGGAGGAAGTACGAACGAAGTAATCGATGTACTTCAACTAGCTGAGAATCCTTTTATGGCCAAGAACGGTAAATTGAAAATCACGACCAGTTATGATTTACCATCAGTTGGCGGAACCATATCAATCGCTTATGAGGTAAATGACAAAGGAGAAATACGCGTAACGAATAGCTTAATGGATTTAGCGGACGGGGTTCCGATTTTACCGCGATTGGGAAATAATTTCAGTATTAAGGAAGAATACCAGCAAGTAGAATGGTACGGCCGTGGGCCACATGAAAACTATGTAGATAGAAACACGTCGGCATTAGTAGGAAACTATTCGGCCAGTGTTGCCGAATTATACTATCCTTATATCCGTCCACAAGAAAATGGTAATCGTACCGATATTCGAAAAGTTATATTTACGAATGAAACCGGTGCCGGTATCGAAATTTTCGGGCCTGAACTCTTCAGTTTTAGTGCACATCATCAATACAACGATGATTTCGATCCAGGGGAGACAAAGCAACAACGTCATACATTCGACATCGTAAAAAGAGATTTGGTCAATATTAATATCGATTACCGTCAAATGGGCGTTGGGGGTGATAATAGCTGGGGAAATTTACCTTTAGAGAAGTATCAGATACAACCTAGTGATATGAGCTATAGTTATGTGATACGGCCGGTACGTTGAAGATCCTATCCGCCCTTATCGCTAGCTTAATTTTGAGTGGCCCAATGGGTAATTTCCCATACATCATGGGGTAATTGAATCTCGACCTTTAGGTCATTTAAAACCTGTACGTCCTTATTGAAAATAGCGAAGGCGGTTTTGCTTTTGACGTTTTTTGTTGCTTTTAGGCTGGTTATCAATTTTTCCAAAGATCCGTTGTCAAGTCTTTTTGCTGCCAATAAGCCGTAGAGATGGTTGAGATTATTGGTCTTGAGGGTGTTTTCGGTTTTATCAACTATTTTCTTGAAAAGTGTTTTACTGTCTTCGGTTTTTTCCATTTTTTCCATTGCCAGAGCTATCAAATAATCCTGTAACCTTTCATCGGGATCATATGGCTTGCCGACTCCAATATTCTCAGGCCATTGTTTACTTAGTTTGAGTATTTCAACGGCTTTTTCGTTCCTATTTTTCTTTAGGTGCGATAATGCTACAGCGACATGGGCGCGTTCATAAATTTCCCTACTCTCGCTTGCGTGTTCAAATGGGAGCACTTGAATTTTTTGCAATACATCTATTACCTTTTTGAACTTACCTGTATTCAATAGGGCCTTAGCGTGAGCCAAACCTATGTTATAGTTTTTTGGGAATTTTTTGTACGCCTTGGAACTTAATTCAACAGCTTCTTGAAACATATTATTTGCCAAATAAAATTGTATGAATTCCTCGTTCACTTTCCAATCAGAGGAATTTAAATCGTATGCTTTTTGATAATCCGCAAGTTCTTGTTCTAAGTGTTTGTCTTTATATATTTTGGCACGAAAACGATAGAAAATATCTGAATCCGGTTCGTTGGCACAGGTTTTTAAAAGTTGTTCTGCTTCTTTCATTTTACCAACAACCAGATAATTCTGAGCTAAGTAATAGGTGAGCTTCCAACTGTTGCTTTGTTGTGTCGCCCATTCCAAAACGGGAATCGTTTCCCTACGATAAGGAAATACAAAATTCACCATTTCTGAAAGTGCTTTGTTAAGCATTCGCTGACTTTCAGCAGGGTTGGTATCTTTTTGGAGAAAAGCGATCCACAACCGATTTTTTATTGACTTGGAACCTTCTAATAAGGCTGTCTCTTATACACAT
>JARFRH010000048.1 GCA_029287355.1 Maribacter sp.
CATGTATACTGAAGAATCCCCAATCTTCTTGAATCCGTGCTTCCCATAAAACGAATGTGCATCTCTCGTTTTTAAAGTGACTGTTTGCAAACCTTTGATTTTCAGATTATTCAGCATAAATGCAACTAACATATTACCAAAACCTTTACCTTGATATTGTCGATCGATGATGACATCCATAATATTTCCAAAAAATACAAAATCGGTTACGACTCTGGCAAAACCGATTTGTTGATTTGATGCGGTGTATAATCCGAAACAGAAAGAGTTTTCAATAGTTACCTTGGTTTGTCGAATAGTCCGCCCTTTTCCCCAATAGGAGGTTTTGGACATATAATCATGAACAAAATCAGTGTTTATCAGACTTTTATCTGTAGATATATAAAATCCGTCACTCATTATATTTCCAAAAAATTTTTCAAAATCCGGGCACCAACATCGCTACTCTTTTCAGGGTGAAACTGCGTTCCATAAAAATTCTCTTTTTGTAAAGCCGCACTATACCGTAAATCGTAATCTGATTCAGCAATAGTTTCGTTGCACAAAGGCGCATAGAAACTATGTACCAGATAGATATGTTCTTTTTCCGATATGCCCTTAAATAAATCAGATTTAAGATTACTAATCTGATTCCATCCTATTTGGGGTACTTTCACTTTGTTGGAAAACTTGACCACGTTTGTATCAAAAATCCCCAAGCCCTGCGTATTTCCTTCTTCAGAGGAATTACACATCAATTGCATACCCAAACAAATGCCCAAAACAGGCTGTTTTAACTCGGGAATGATTTTATCCAACCCGCTTGCTTTAAGTTTGCTCATAGCGCTACTCGCCTCTCCTACGCCCGGGAAAATCACTTTGTCAGCATTTTGAATTTCCTTCACATCATTGCTTAGTATCGCCTCATAACCGAGACGTTGGATGGCAAATTTGATGCTTTGGATATTTCCGGCCCCATAATTAATAATTACAATCTTCATAAGTTTAGGTACGAGGTTAGAAGTTCGAAGTTTTTTGTTTTAAACGAATGATCATTATTTTAATGTTTTTCAATTTTCTCTCAGTCTTGGAATTTGCCCTCAATTTTCAAACATTCGTTAGCGAATTTTGTGTTTCTTGATTTTAGGTCTTGCATTACTCTGCACTTTTAATTTTGTCCTCGAACCTTAAAGCATTCCTTTAGTGGATGGTAAAACCATCTTTTCTACATCACGCTTTACCGCCATTTTGATGGACTTCGCAAATGCCTTGAAAATAGCTTCTATCTTATGGTGTTCGTTTATACCTTCCGCTTTTACGTTTAAATTGGCTTTGGCGCCATCGGTAAATGATTTAAAGAAATGGTGAAACATTTCTGTAGGCATATCACCTACCTTTTCTCGTTTGAAATCCGTATCCCATACCAACCAATTTCTTCCACCAAAGTCGATCGCCACTTGGGCTAGACAATCATCCATGGGCAAACAAAAACCATATCGTTCAATGCCGAGTTTGTTTCCAAGGGCATTATGAAAAACTTCCCCTAAGGCAATTGCCGTGTCTTCGATAGTGTGGTGTTCATCGACTTCTAAATCACCGTTCACTTGAATATCCAAATCCATTTGACCATGACGCGCTAATTGATCCAACATATGATCAAAAAAAGCAAGTCCGGTTTTGATATTGCTTTTTCCTGTTCCATCTAAATTCAGTTGGATCTTAATATCCGTTTCATTGGTTTTTCTTTGAATTTCAGCTATTCTATTCTTCAGCTTCAAAAATTCGTAAATATTTTCCCAATCATTATTTTCAAGGATAATTACCGAATCTAGCTGGTCTCTTTTCACTGTTATCTCGCCAGTTCCAAGATTGGTATTATCGTTTATAAAAATACCTTTGGAGCCCAGGTTTTTGGCCAATTCCATATCTGTTAAACGATCTCCGATGACATATGAATTCTCCAAATCGTAGTCCTTTGAAAAATATTCGGACAATAATCCTGTTCCGGGCTTTCTCGTGTTCGCATTTTCATGGGGAAAAGTTCTATCCAAAAAGACATTGTCAAAAACCACGCCTTCGTTTTCAAACGATTTCAAAATGAAATTATGCACAGGCCAAAAAGTGTCTTCTGGAAAAACATCTGTTCCTAATCCGTCTTGATTGGTAATCATCACCAATTCAAAATCCAACTCCTTTGCAATCTTTCCTAAAAAGGTAAAGGCTTTCGGATAGAAAATCATTTTTTCAAACGAATCGATTTGTTCATCGCCCGTTTCTTTTATAATTGTTCCATCCCTATCGATAAAAAGGACTTTCTTTTTACTCATCTTTGATCTCTTTTAAAACTTCTATCAATTTTTTATTTTCCTCCTGTGTTCCAATGGTAAATCGTAAGGTGTTTCCACATAAGGGTTGCGTACTTCGATTTCGGATTACAATACCTTTTTCCAATAACTGCCTATACCTTTTGTCGGCATCATCTACTTTAACCAAAACAAAATTGGCATCAGTAGGATAAATTTCATAAACAAAAGGAACTCCTTCAATAGCTTGAATTAGTTTACCTCTTTCCGTTAAGATGTCAGTGACCTCTTCAGCCAATGTTGTAGTATCCAAAACCCGTTCTAATGCTTTAAGTTGTGTAAGTCCATTCACATTGTAAGGCGGCTTAATTTTGTTTAATACGGATATGATTTCTTCGGATGCAATACAAATTCCCAATCGAATTCCCGCCATTCCATAGGCCTTGGACAAGGTTTGTGTAACAATCAAATTTGGAAAATCGGCTAATCGTGAAATCCAACTTTCATTCGATGAAAAGTCGATATACGCTTCATCAATTACGACCAATCCATTAAAATTATCTAGTAATTGGATAATTTTTTCGTCGTAAAAACTATTGCCGGTCGGATTATTAGGCGAGCAAATAAAAATTATTTTGGTGCGGTCATCGACCACTTTTAGTATTTCTTCTGTATTCGGTTGAAAATCTTTGGTCAACAATACCTCACGATTTTCAATGGTATTGATTCCTGATAACACTTTGTACATTCCGTAGGTTGGTGGAAGGGTAATGATGTTATCTTCTTTTGGTTCGCAAAAAGCCCGAAATAATAAGTCCAAGACTTCATCGCTCCCATTGCCCAAAAGGATATGCGCTGGATCAACTCCTTTTTGGTCTGCCAAAACCGCCTTCAAACTTCGTTGCTGCGGGTCGGGGTACCGATTTACCCCATTTTCAAATGGGTTCTCATTAGCATCCAAAAAAATCATTTCAGACCCATCGGAGACATATTCATCACGTGCAGATGAATAGGGTTTTAGGCCTTTTACGTTTTCTCGGGTTATGTAATTTAGGTCAAACATGATTATTTTTATTCTTCTCACCTAATAATGAGGAATTGAGACAGGGGTCTTTTGATTTACTAGATACTTTCACCAATAAAACTCATTATTAGATTCTCTTTGTATCTCCTGAAGCTGTTAATGTGTCACAACTTGAAAAAAAAGTTAATATATTATTTCTTATTAATTTATAATTTATATAATTAATTTAAA
>JARFRH010000082.1 GCA_029287355.1 Maribacter sp.
GTCCGAGCATCTGCCCTATCATGTCAACTAATATGGAAAAACTGCAGGGCACCTTCCTTGATGAAACTGATGTAATGTTTCTTTCTTTATCGGTTACACCGGAATTCGATAGCATTCCCATTCTAAAAGCGTATGCCAAAAAACATGGGGCCATTGCTGGCAAATGGAATATTACCACAGGAGCTAAAAAACACATTTACAACCTAGCGCGCAAAAGTTATTTTGCCGTTGTGAATGAAGGAGATGGCGGCCTTCAAGATTTCATACATACCCCAAACTTCATATTGGTCGATAAAAAAAAGCGAATTAGGGGCGTATATGACGGCACAAAAAATGAGGAAATTGAGCGGTTGGTTGCCGATATGAAAAAATTATTATAAGCTGAATTCAGGTCATCCTGTCCTATTTTAAAATCAAAAAAATCAGTACCTTCATGGGCTAAATTACCACCCTCGTGAATCGTTTTATTACCGCTTTTATTTTTGTACTGCTAACTATAGGATTAAGTGCTCAAAAAATAAAGGTTAGCGCGAACCAACGTTATTTGGTAACTGAAACTGGATACCCTTTTTTCTGGATGGCGGACACTGCCTGGGAACTTTTTCATCGCTGCAATCGCCAACAGGCAGAACTTTATTTAACGAAACGAGCAGAACAGGGTTTCAATGTTATTCAGGCAGTTGCTTTGGCAGAATTGGATGGTTTGAACACCCCAAACCCCTATGGTGAGACTCCATTGCTAAACAATAATGCCCTAACCCCCAACGAGCTATATTTTGAACATGTAGACTACATTATTAAAATAGCGGATAGTCTGGGTATATATATCGCCTTATTACCCACTTGGGGCGATAAATTAGCAAAGAAAGGATGGGGTATTGGCCCCGAAATATTTACAATCGAAAATGCGTATAATTTTGGAAAATGGATAGGTAACCGCTACAAAAACTATGATAATATTATCTGGATCATTGGTGGTGACCGTAACCCGAGAGATAACAGTAAGGATATCGAAGTTTGGAATCAAATGGCCGAGGGTATCGCAGATGCTGGAGGTGGCTATGAACAAAATTTGATGAGCTATCATCCACAACCGAAAGAAGGTGGAGGTTCGTCTACGTGGTTCCACAACGAAAAGTGGCTTGATTTTAATATGCACCAAACGGGTCATTGTGCCAATCAAGGTACTTACAAACATATTACCCATGACTACAATTTGAGTCCGGTAAAACCAGTCTTGGATGCTGAGCCCCTCTATGAAGATCATCCAAATTGTTTCAATGCCAGAGAATTGGGTTATAGTTTGGCAGAAGATATTAGGCGCATTATGTACTGGAATGTTTTTGCCGGAGCTTTTGGGCAAACCTATGGCTGCCATGATGTTTGGCAAATGTATACTCTTGATAAAAAAGGCATCAACCAACCTCTTCGACCTTGGACCGTTGCCTTAGATCTACCTATGGCAAATCAGGTGAAGCATCTCAAAAATTTGATGCTCTCAAGACCTTTTTTAAGCCGAATTCCAGATCAAACAATGGTTTTGGATAAGCAAGAGGAGAATAGCGATTTCGTAATAGCTACCCGAGATACAAATGGCGCTTATGCGATGATCTATTTTCCAACAGGAAAATCTACACGACTTAATCTTTCTGCACTTCGTGGAAAAATGCTGAAAAGTTGGTGGTATGATACTCGAACTGGAAATGCTTATCCGTCAAAAAATATGGAAAAATCAAATGCAGTGCAAATCACACCACCTACTAAAGGCAAAGGTCATGACTGGGTTTTGGTAATAGACGAAGAAGGTAAAAATTATCCCGTGCCTGGTAAAAAAGGCTAATCGTGCCTTCCAATAATAAATAGTACGGATTTTAAACAAAAAATAAATTTAGTATGATGAAAACTATTTTACTCCTTGTCTCCCTTTTGTGTGCTCCTTTTATCAATGCACAAGAATCCATTTTGGGTTTTACGCCTGAAAACACTAAAAAACAGCAACAGTTAGAAGCCGCTTTTGAAGCTCAACTAAATGCCAGCAATCTTGATGAATGGATGCAGCTTATGGCCGCCGAACCCCATTGGGTCGGAACCGAATACGGTGAGAAAAATGCAAAGTGGATTCAGAAACAATTCAAGTCTTGGGGTTATGATGCCAAGATAGAGACCTATCATGTCTTATTTCCCTATCCTAAAGTTCGCTTGTTAGAACTTACGGGCCCGACGTCGTACAAAGCCAAATTGACCGCAGTACCCGTAGAAGGTGATGAATTTACGGCCCAAGGCGATGCCTTGCTCCCCAGTTATAATGCCTTCTCAACGGATGGCGACGTGGAAGCGGAATTGGTTTTTGTAAACTACGGAATTCCAAAAGACTACGAAGAGCTTGATAAATTGGGCATCGACGTAAAAGGGAAAATCGTCATCGCAAAATACCAAGGTTCGTGGCGCGGCATCAAACCAAAGTTGGCAGCGGAAAAGGGTGCCATAGGATGTATTATTTATTCGGACCCCGCAGATGATGGCTATGGTCGTGGGGATGTATATCCGAAAGGGGCATTTAAAAATAAAACGGGCGTACAACGCGGTTCTGTAATGGATATGCCAACCTATCCTGGTGATGTACTCACGCCCGGTTATGGAGCAACTAAAGATGCCAAACGTCTCGACAGAAAAGATGCGCCAACGATTACTAAGATTCCCGTTTTGCCCATTTCCTATGAAGATGCACAGCCGCTATTGGCCGCTCTTGATGGAGCCGTGGCGCCCCCATCATGGCAAGGTGGTTTGCCCATTACCTATCATATTGGTCCCGGTCCTGCGAAAGTTCACTTGAAGCTGGAATTCGATTGGCAATTGACACCTGCCCACAATGTCATCGCAACCATGAAAGGAAGTGACTTTCCTGATCAATGGGTCATGCGCGGTAATCACCATGATGCCTGGGTACATGGCGCCAATGATCCTATAAGCGGCATGGTCGCTTTAATGGAAGAAGCCCGAGCCGTCGGCGAGCTGGCGAAAAAAGGACAAAAACCCAAGCGCACATTGGTTTATTGTGCCTGGGATGCCGAAGAGCCCGGACTTATTGGCTCGACAGAATGGGTAGAAGACCACAAACAGGAATTACAACAAAAAGTAGTGGCGTATATCAATACCGATGGCAACGGACGCGGGTTTTTAGGAGTAGGAGGTTCGCATAGTTTACAGGCCATGGTAGGTGAAGTAGCAGCTGCGGTCACCGATCCGCAAAGAGGCGTTTCGATTAAAGAAAGACGAAGCGCTGTTGACATGGTGAATGGGGGTACAGGTGATTTCGAAATAGCCGCTTTGGGTTCAGGCTCCGATTACACCCCTTTCATTCAGCATGCGGGCATAGCATCTTTGAATTTGGGCTTTGGAGGTGAAAACGGAGGCGGTGAATACCATACCATTTATGATACGTATCCGCACTACAAAAGATTTAAAGATCCAGAATTTGCTTACGGAGTGGCTTTGGCAAATACTGCCGGTAGAATAACCTTGCGATTGGCAAATGCGGATGTACTCCCCTTTGAGTTTCAACAGTGGCATAAAACCGTTTCGGGCTATCTTGATGAAATTATGAAGGAAACGGTCAAGATGCGTAAGGATGTTGACAAGCACAATACCATGGTCGAAAAAAACATGTTCGAATTGTCTGCCGAACCGAAGAAAGCCTTTTTAAAAAACAAGAAGAAAGATGCTGATCCTTATTTGGATTTTACGCCCTTTCAGAACGAAATGACTAC
>JARFRH010000132.1 GCA_029287355.1 Maribacter sp.
ATTCAATATGTACAGATGCCCACAAGTGAAGGCATGAACAAAATAGTGGAAGACAAACTAAACAAATTGGCAAAAAAATACGATTGGTTGATACGCGCACAGGTCCATTTCAAGAAAGAAAACGGTAATGGCGATGTAAAGACATGTGAAATTGAACTCAGTGCCCCTGGCCCAAGGATATTCGCTAAATCAAGCTCCAATGACTTTGAAAAATCACTTGCGGAGACTATAAAGGAATTGGATGGACAGCTGAGAAAAAAGAAAACGATCATGCAAAAGCATTAAATCATAATCCTCTTATCATGAAAAAAATACTTGTTCCTGTTGACTTTTCAGAGTATTCCGAATATGCTTTGGAAGTGGCTGCCACTTTGGCGAGAAAACAAGATGCCGAAATTGTTGTACTTCATATGCTTGGGTTATCGGAGGCAGTATTTACAAAAGATGATTCTCAAGAATTCTTGGAAGCACAATTCTATATGAAACTTTCTAAAAAACGTTTCAATGAATTTCTAGACAAATCATATTTAAAGGGAATTAAAGTTACCGAAACAGTTCAAAATTACAAGATTTTCAGTGAAATCAATGAGGTCGCCAAAGAGCAAAACATTGATTTGATAGTTATGGGATCACATGGTACAGGTGGACTCAATCAGATTTTCGTAGGATCGAATACAGAAAAAGTAGTTCGCACTTCGGAAATACCCGTGTTGGTCATCAAAGAACAGATTCCTGATCTTGATATCAAAAAGGTGGTTTTCGGATTTGATTTTCAAATTGAGAGCGTGAAGGCCTACCATAAGGCCATCAACTTCCTAAATGCTCTTAAGGTCGAGGTACATATTGTACATGTCAATCGCCCTGGATTGAATTTCATTAGCACTAAGGAAATTGAAGAAGAGATTGATAAATTCTTAAGGGTCGCACATCACAACAATCTACCGACCAACATTGAGACGCATACGATTTCGGACTACTACGTAGAAACGGGGATATATAATTTTGCAAAAAAAATAGATGCAGATTTGATTGCCGTGGCCACTCATGGCCGAAGTGGTCTTACCCATTTCTTTAAAGGAAGTATTGGTGAGGATATTGCCAATCACGCGCAAATGCCCGTAATTACATTTAAGATTTAAAAAAGGCGCTTTTTTAGAAGAAGTGCCTTTTCATCAATCGACCAAAAAAATCTTTTGAAGTATTTGCTCATTATTTGTAAATCCTACATTTTCACCTTTCATCATCTTATTTCAATAGCAGCTTGGAATTCCGTAATTCCTTAACATCTATAACCCCCAGTGCTTTTTAGCGTATCGTAATATCGGGCATATTGTAAAAGCTATACTATTCGATGTCAAAAGAAATGGCCCATAGCCCCCTGACTTCATTCTCTTGGTATCCCGTGGCTCGATCATTAGGATACAACTTTCGCAACATGGTCAAAGTCTCGGGTCGAATCTGTTTTTGGGGCTCACCATGACATTGCAAACACATCATATTCGTGGTGATAGGGAAATAAAAATCCACCTCTTCCCCTTCTGTTTTCACGATGGGTTTTGGTTCAATCTCCGCGGTGATCAATTTCTTATAATAGGCTATATAACCGAGTTCTTCTTCATTGGCCGCATTGTCAACGTTTCGCGGTTTATCAGATACTCGTTTAATCACCGCATTGTTCATGACCGATACACTATCGGTTAATGATATGGCTTTCATATTGCAGAATTCAACGGCACCTGTGGGACCTTTTTCTTGTATGGCCTTCAATAAACTTTCACCCAAGGCCTGTTTTGCGGCTTTGGCATATTCCATGCCCATTGCACTGCCCTTCTCTGACAGATCTTGAAATTGGGTATTCTTATGGTTAGCACTAATTTCTCCTACATCGTGTTTCGTATAGTACCATTCCGGGGGTGTCATCTCATACTCATATATATACTCGGCAATCTGAGCCAAGGCATCATCGGGGTATGGTATATAGGGCATTTTGCCAAATTTTCGTTGTGCTCCAGGCATTTTTGTTTCCTGTTCAGGATCATTTACCCATGCGATCAACGCTTCGGTGAATTCGTCTTTGGTCGTGTTCTCATGAATGTAGTGTTCCTTGATAGCGACCATAGGAGGAGCTATTCGACTTTCCTTGGAGACCTTGGGGCTATGACAGATGTAACATTCCGTTTCCAAGATTTTTTTGCCCGGATGATGTTCTCCAGTAACGATGACTTCATTCGTAGAGGTATTCTCATTGGATATCATCTTCCCTTTCTTGGTATTTTTGCAAGCCACCACAAATAGTAAGGCCAATAAAAAAGTGTAACGTCTCATTCGTTTCTCATTTTTCCTGCAGCGCAGCTTACATAAGACATTGCCTTGTATGCCAAGGAATTTTTCTTGCTTACTGCCGGGTGGCCTAATGCATTTAACTTCATTACAACCGCTTCGGCATCCTTGTCATCTTTATGAGCGAAAGAAATTTCCGATGATTCAACATCGACCTCCACATCGCTAATGTTTTCCAAAGCAGAAAGCTTAGTGGTAATCGTCTTTGCACAGCCAACACATTTTAAGTTTTGTACAATAATCGAGTTTATCATTTGAACATTTTTTAAGGATTAATTGGGTTAGAATATGTTATGATATCTTGCTTGGTTTTCGTTTCATGGTCATTTCTGATAGCCATCTTCCAAATCATAGATCTTAGTAAAAGCCATTCACGATAATATTCTTGTAGCTTTTTGGCTTCTTGCCCCCGAAGGGCCATACAGATCAGTAGCATTGTTTTTATCGAGCTACTCATAAGACTTCCAATAATCCAAAGTCAACGAAAACCACGGTATGCTCAGGCAGATTCTAACAGTAACTTTAATTTAGCAAGCAAAATTAATTCCGACTTATTTTTTCCTGAAAATGATGACGCTATGCCATCGGCAGTGGACCAAATCATTTTTTTAAGTTCGATACTAAATTTTGAAGGATGTGCCTTAAAGAAATCGGTAAATTCTTGAAAATAAATAGCCCCATCTTTTTCTTCTTGTTGCAACCCATCAAAAACGTTTTCGATTTGGTAAGCAGCAGCGGTACCGAATTCGTCTTCGATTTCATCAATCGCAACCCATTTTTCCCGTACCTCTTCCTTTAATTTTTCAATCTCTTCAAGCCTCACTTTTTTATCCGCCATTGCAACAGCGTAAAAGAGTTTTCCTAAGCATTGATAAAGTTCGCTACTTATTTTTTCGGAAGGTAGCATAGTGTCATTTTTTTTATGCGCTCGTACTATGTTGTAAGTAGCGGGTTCTTTCCGGGGGTCGATGGATGCACTTCGCTATAGGAAATCCGATTCTTTTCAACTCCTCCTTAGCATTTTCAAACGCCAAAATCGAATCATAAATCAGCGACACGGTTCGCCTATCAACATCTATCTCCACAATACGAACATCAAGAATGCGGCTCAAATTACGTTCTATGACCTGCTTGCCTTCAGCAGAATTCAATTCATGTATTTTTACTTTTGCTCTCATCATCCAACAGGTTTTTATAATAAGGTACAGTGTTATAAAACTAGTGCATAAGAAAACCATTCAAAATGATTTTCGTCATATACCGTACTCTCGTTTTTCCGTTGATTTGTGCAAATTCAGGACGATGGAAAAAGAGTTCATTTTGGGAATAGACATTGGTGGAACCTTTACGAAATTAGGTCTGGTAGATCGAAAAGGTAACATCACGGCACAGGCCAAATTCGATACTCAGGCCAAAGAACCCTTCACCGATTTTCTTGATAGATTGGATAAGGCGGTCCATACGTTAAGACGGGCATTGGATCCAGCTCAGAAAGTTATCGCCATTGGTGTGGGAGCCCCAAATGCAAACGCGCATACAGGCTATTTAGAACATCCGCCAAACCTGCGTTGGGGCGATCAAGTGCCTTTGGCCGACTCGATTAAAAAGCGATTTGGACTACCGGTCAATATTGCCAACGATGCCAATGCCGCAGCGCTGGGGGAACTTGAATTCGGCATGGGTATGGGTTTGAAAAATTTTGTGGTACTCACCTTGGGCACAGGATTGGGCAGCGGCATTATCTCAAATGGAGAATTGCTTATTGGTGCCCATGGAATGGCAGGTGAGATCGGCCATGTCAATGTAAACAGCACTGCCAATGCACGCCAATGTAATTGCGGACTGAAAGGATGCTTGGAAACCTATGTCTCCGTCACGGGCATACGCCGAACTATTTTTGAACTTCTGGCTGAAATGACAAACGATTCTAATTTAAGAAGTATCAGTTTTGAAAACATGACCGGGGAAGTCATTTCGGAAGCTGCCCTGAACGGTGATGCAATCGCCATAAAGGCATTTAAGCTAACGGCCACAACCCTGGGAATACAGCTCGCCGATACAACGGCACACTTGGATCCAGAAGCTTTTATTCTTTTGGGCGGACTGAGCAAAGCGGGTGATTTTCTGCGTAAACCTACCGTCAAGGCGATGAATGAAAATCTGTTTATCGCTTACAAAGATAAAGTCAAAGTGCTTCTTTCGGAAACGCCCCATGGCCACGCGGTTTTGGGCCCGGCGGCCTTGGCTTGGAGAATGAATGCAAACACCTTTTAGTATTTTATGATTATTTCTCCATTAAATTTGCCAACTGTTCACTTTCCAAAACACGCTCAGTTATGGTGAACAATTCTTTTCTGTTTTCACGTACTTTCTTGACGAAAAACGCAATTTCATCTTCCAATTCTTGATGCTCGTCTCGAAATTCTCCTGAATTGTGTTTCAATGGCTCCTCTATTAGGCTAGACAAATGGGTAAGATGCTTATCCGTCTTTTTCAAAAGAAGATTACATTCTTCGGTATCTTTTAGAATACTCGCCCCTATCTTTTGAACCTTATCCAAATTATCTTTTTTAGTCATCCAGATAAAATATTTGTCGATTAAATGATGAAGGAATTTCAAATCATCTATGTAAAATAACAAGTCCGATTTCCAATGATTAGTCAATACATACAGTTCTTTCCAATCGGTTTGATGAATGAAATCCGCCTTTGGTCTTGTTCTATAATCAGTCATAACAGCGTACTTTTAGTTCTACTTAAAGCTGCGCTAAAATTAATTCAGACTAGGGACCTGTAAAATGACTTATATCATGGTTCGTAGTTTCCGCTTTAATCCCAAAACTATTTTATTCAAGTCAATTTCACAGTTGCATGAATGCAACACCTACCTTATACTTTCAATGACAATTGTCATACTTTTTGTATTGCAAATCCCCTAATTTAAAGTTCAGTTATCTAATTTTTATATGTTACTGAAAACGAAGACATTACGTTATTTACGATTGCTATGTCGAGCAGAAAATGTGCAGACAGCACGAGGCACGGTTTTCAGATTGAATATTGCAAAGGCTCATGTGGAAAGTCTTAGGGAAAGAGCTACTTTGAAAGTCCCGAATTTCAAGGAAGTCTGTTCAAGATGGAATTACCCTTGATAAAAGCCCCTTAATCGTTCTTTTACTGTACATCGTATTAAATCTAGAATTGTCTCCACTAACTAATAAAGCACAAATGAAAAAAATTCTACTTATTGAAGACGACACCGCCCTAAGAGAGAACACGAAGGAGCTCTTGGAGCTATCTGGCTATGAGGTCAAGACTTCCGCTGATGGAAACCAAGGCATTCTCCAAGCGAAAGAATACTTGCCCCATGTCATCATCTGCGATATCATGATGCCCATTCGCGATGGGTATGATGTATTGAAACACTTATCGAAAGATGAACACACCAAAGGTATTCCCTTTATTTTTCTATCTGCCAAAACCGAACGACAAGATATTCGAAAGGGAATGGATTTAGGGGCTGATGATTATCTAACCAAACCTTTTCAAGAGCACGAACTCATTGGTGCCATTGAAAGTAGGTTGGCCAAAATGGCCATCCTAAACGAAATAAAACCAGAGCGCCCTGTTGCACCCCTCCGTAAAAACCAAATCAAATCTATTCATGAGCTTAAAAATTATATTGATGATCATGGAAAGGAGCAGTCTTTAGAAACCGGGGAAACCCTTTTTCGAGAAGGTATGCATAACAACACAGTATATCTTATTTTAAAAGGGGCCATAAAAACCCATAAGCTTGATGAAATGGGAAAAGAACTCATCACCGGTATTTTTAGGGAAGATGATTTTTTCGGGATGGAATGCATCACTAAAGATACCACACATAAAGAATATGCCACTGCTCTTGAGTCAACTGAACTTGTGGGTATTTCGATTATTGAGTTCAGGCAATTGTTGAATGAAAGTCAGACCTTGGCAATAGAACTGATGCAGTATCTCTCCGAAAACCTCTCAGAGGCTAAAGAACAACTATTGGAAATGGCTTACGGATCTGTACGCCGAAGAGCGGCAAGCACTATTTTGAAATTTGCCCAACACCTGAGCAAAGATGCCAAAGGTAATCTACATGTGCTACGCAGTGACTTGGCCAGCGTTGCCGGCGTTGCTACCGAAACACTAATACGGACATTGTCAAGTTTTAAAAGAGAGGGACTTATTGAAATCAAAGACCGAAATATTCGTGTTGTTGACTCGAGGCGGTTAAGTGAGGTGAGTTGATTTTTGAAGTTTGGTTTTAGCTTATCCCTTATATTCGCAACCGAGTTATATCGAAGTCACCTTTTTTAAATTAATATGACAATCATCATTTGCCGTGGTTTAACAAGATGTTAATTTTATCGAAATTAAACAGTAAAAGAACCAGCAATGCAACAGATTCTTATCCCCACCGATTTTTCCAAAAATGCATGGAACGCCCTAAAATATGCACTTCAACTTTTTGAAAACACCACATGTACGTTTCATATATTGCACGTCAACCCACTACCGCCCTATTCTGGCGCAGGCAGCTCGATACGAGCAGCTTCCGATAACTTCCAAGATGCTATACTAAAAGAAAGTAGGGAAAGTCTGGAACAACTCATAAAAAAAATCAAAAAACTACCTTTTAAAACTGACCATATTTTTATACCCTTGGCTGTTCACGATTATTTCATAGAGGTCATCAAAAAGGAAGCAGAACAAAAAAAAATAGATCTCATCGTAATGGGTACCAAAGGGGCTTCCGGTCTCAAAAAAGTTACGTTGGGAAGTAATACGGGCGACGTGATTACAAAAATCAAATGTCCACTTATCGCAGTACCCGAAGATTCACAATATTCTCGAATTAAGGAAATTGCGTTTCCCACAGATTATTATATCGGTTATGATGCGAAAGTATTGAATACCCTAATTCAAATGGCCATGATGAACGATTCCCTTATTCGCATACTTCATATTTCGAAGAAGGGCGAAAAATTGTCAGTAGAACAACTTAAAAACAAGGATTTTCTTGATGACTATCTCGTCGATGTTGAGCATACGTTCCATTCCTTGACCGGAACCAAACTCGAAACCGCCGTTCAATGTTTTACCGAAAGCAGGGACATCGATATGATTGCCATGGTAGCTAAGCACCTGAATTTCTTTCAACGTATACTCTTCCGCCCTGCGGTAGAGGAAATCAGCTACCATACGGAAGTGCCCTTTTTGGTATTACATGAATAGAACACTAGTTAAATTTCTTCAAAATGCCAAGACCCAAAGCAAAAGAAGAATTGATAACATTAACAAAAAAACTACGCCAAACTTATCGTGCATATTGCCTCGCTTTCGGAAGAGGAACGAAAATCGGAATTTCCCGAGGAATATCTCAACAGAAATATAAAAGATGTTATCGCCCACTTGCACCATTGGCATCTGCTCTTTTTGGACTGGTATCGTGTAGGAATGGAAGGTGGCAAACCTGATATGCCGCCAAAGGATATATCTGGAAAACCTTACCAGACCTTAATAAGGAAATTTGGAAAAAATATAAGGACCTTAGTTTAGCTGATGCCAAAACGAAGTTGCAATCTTCATTTGACACCATTCAGAATGTCATTGTCAAACACTCTCAAGAAGATTTATTCACCAAGAAAAAATATAAGTGGACAGGTAGTATCTCATGTGCCACATATCTGATTTCAGTCTCATCCAGTCATTATGACTGGGCGTATAAATTGATAAAAAAAGGTGTTTAAAGATGTTGTTTGATTACGGCGACAATCTCATTCTGCTGCAAGACCCCAGATTGACGCCAAACCTGCTTGCCGCCTTTAAACAGTAACATAGTTGGCACTCCTCTTACTTGATAAATATTGGCCAATCGCTGATTCTTATCCACATCGATTTTGATGATTTTCACAGCATTGCCGAGCTCATCCTTGACCTTTTTCAAAATCGGGGCCAACATTTTACATGGCCCGCACCAATCGGCAAAAAAATCAACTAAAACCGGGGTTTCTGAAGCTATTATCTTTTGAAAACTACTATTCACCTTGAATTCCTTTAGGGTACGAAATTAAGGAAATCAGACTATTTTAAACTGACGAATGTCATGGTTTTTGAACCCCTATGAAGCTAAATTTGAATTTGTAAACGAAAATGTCATGCGCAAGATTCTCATTCCAGCCGATTTTTCGAATAATGCGTTTAACGCCTTGAAATATGCTTGTCAGGTCTTCAAATATGAGAGGGCCGAGTTTCTGATCATGCACGCTTATGCCGACGAAGTATACAGACAAGCGTCTGTCCTAGGGCTTGGGGATTTGAAAGAAACCCTTCTTCAAGATTCCGAAAAGCAGCTGAAAACTATGAAAAATCAGCTTATGGAATACTCGCCCAATCCAAAACATGTCTATTCCTATATTTCGGTATTTGCCAGTTTGGTAGACGCCACCAATGATTTGGTAAATAAGGAGAATATAGATATTGTGGTCATGGGAACCCGTGGCGAAACCAACGACCGTTCGCTTACATTCGGCAGCAATACATTACATGTTTTAAAATATGTGCACTGTCCCGTATTGGCGATACCTGAGAGCTATGAATATCATGCGCCGAAGCAGATGCTCTTCCCCACAAATTACATGGTGCCTTACAAGCGTCGTGAACTCAAGTTACTATGTCAGATGGCAGTCTCATTCAGGTCTAAAATCCATTTGTTGTATATCGACGCCAACAAAAAACTATCGCCCCGTCAAGAAGATAATAAAAGGTTTTTATCCGATAGTTTGCAAGAACCTGAGCTTTTCTTTGAAAAAACAGTGGAAAAAGACAAAACCATGGCCATTACCAAATACATTGTTCATAACAGCATTGACCTATTGGTCATTGTGAATTCAAGACATTCCTACCTCGAAGATTTATTGCATCAATCAACAATAGACCAATTAGGGCTGCATGTCAAAATTCCATTTTTGGTTTTACAAAACATAGCCCGATAAAGTCAGAAAGCCAATGTCTAGAGAATCAAAACATATAATCATCATCTAAACAAGAGAACATATGAAAAAGATAATTTTACCCACTGATTTTTCTGCGAATGCATATAATGCGATAACGTATGCTACCCAATTGTATAAAGATGTTGAAACCACTTTCTACCTCATAAACACCTACACCCCTACTGTTTACCAACCCGAATATATTATACACAGCCCTGGTCAAATTGGGTTGGGTGATATGTATCAACAGAATTCGGAAACCGAACTTGATACACTAAAGACCAAAATAGAAAAGGAATTTAAAAATGAGAAACACACCTTCATCACGCATTCGGCCTTCAATTTATTGGTCAATGAAATAGAGGAAATCATAAAAAAAGAAAATGCCGACATTATTATCATGGGTACCCAAGGTGCAACCGGTGCTAAGGAAATCTTTCTTGGCAGCCATACGGTTCAGGTACTCAAAAAAGTAAAATGTCCCATTTTGATAATTCCATCAAAGTTCGTCTACGAAAAACCGAAAGAAATCATGTTTCCCACTGATTTTGAAGTCGACTATCAACGTAATCAGTTAAAAGAACTCTTGCTGATTGCCGATAAGCATATGAGTAGTATTGAGGTTTTACATGTCTCCGAAGGGTATGAACTAAACGAAACCCAAAAACGCAACAAACAAAAACTGGATACTATTTTAGGTAAAATCGCCCATCTTCATCACGATTTACCGAACCAGACCGTAATCGCTGCAATCAACAGTTTTCAAATGAAAAAGCGTATGAACCTTTTGGTAATGATTCAAAACAAGCACACCTTTTTTGAACGGCTGTTCATAGAACCAGTCATTAAAAAAATCAGTTTTCATGTGACCATTCCGTTTATGGTGATACCGCATTACGAAAAAATCGATTAGACGCCTATACCAATAGTATCAGTATTTTAAGACCTATAGAAAAATGAAAAACATCCTAGTTCCGACCGATTTTTCAAATACCGCCTACAATGCCCTTTTCCATGCCACTAAATTAATGGAGGGCAAACCGTGCAATTTCTATATTTTGAATGTTTACAATGGCTTTACCCCTATACAAAAAAGAATCCCCGGAAAGGAAGAATCGGAGCTCCGGGAAGAAGAATCGTCTGAAGGCCTCAAAAGTGTTTGCCATCGCATACGTTTAGATGATGCCGAAGGAAAACACACCTTTGAAATCCATTCAAAAAGGGGAAATCTTTTAAACGAGATTTCGAATATCTTCGACCAAGAAGAAATCGATCTTATTGTAATGGGAAATAAAGGAAGATCCGAAATCGAGGCGATTTTTATGGGCAGCAATACCCTAGATGTAATTACAAAATTCAAGCAATGTCCGACCCTTGTCATTCCAAAAGAAATCGATTTCAAACCATTAAAGAAAATTGCATTTGTCACTGATTATAAAAGAAGCTACGATGCGGGACTCTTACGTCCATTGATTTTTATGGCTGAATGTTATCAATCGAAAATTCACATCATGCACGTGAACGAAGAAGAAAAGCTCGACAAGCATCAGACGGCTAACAAGAATCTACTGATGGAATACTTTTCGCCTTTCTCCTATGTTTTTCATTGGATGCCCCTTTTCAAAAGTAAAACCACTGCAATCAATGTATTTTTAGATGAACTCCCGGTAGATATATTGGTTATGGTCAATTACGAACACAGCTTTTTGGAACGAATGACTCGAGAACCGGTAATCAAAAGAATAGGTTTCAATAATACTATTCCTTTTTTGGTTATTCCGTATGAAGACTGAACTTTGCCAACCGCATCATTAGGCAAGCGATTAATTTTTGACCATAACTTAATAAAATGATATGCTGGGGAAAAGGGTATTATTACTTCTTCATTTTTCATAATATGCCTTCCGAAATTGTGTGAAACCTTTGAAGTTGTTATTTCCTGATAAATGAACGCGCTATATGATCTAAATCATTTCATGATTTTCTTTTGAAAAGTAGTTTTATCAAAAACGCTTATAGCCGTGAATGTTAAAAAGGCATCCGTACCAGAAGAACAAGCCAAAAAGGTGAATCAATTATACAGTGATGCAAGGCACTGGAAATCCAATCTGCAATTTATGCAAGATGAAATCACTTTTTTCAGTGGATTGCTGAACTCCTATATATTCGAACCCAACACCCCGATGCTTTTCGAACGTTTACAAGACTATCAAGAAAGATTAAAAAGGACCATAGCTCGAAAAACCGAGGTCACTCAAAAAATCTTAAGGCATGAAAACAAACTCGGGGGAATGTTGGAATGCAAAGATGAAGCTTGTGATCTCGGTTTTTATAATAAACACAATGCCCTCAAGGCAGAAATCGTGAGTTATGTGCATGACTTTCAGTTCTTAAAAAGAGAGATTTTCAACTATGCCGGCGGCATTCTGAAAAAGAAGAGAACTAAAGAATAAAAATTCCTTTTCGACCTGATTAAAATCATTTCCCAATACAATAGAATGCAATAAATTGGGTCAGCAAACAAATTGAATTTACAACCCTAATATTCTTAAATATTTGTACACTATGTCACTTGTAAAATTCAACAGGAACCGCTGGCCACGGAGTTACGGGCTAACTGATTTTTTCGAGCACAAAAGCATTTTTGATAATGACTTCTTCAATTTGGGAAAGTCCATGCCTGCTATGAATGTAAAAGAGCATGAGAAGAACTTCGAAATTGAACTGTCTTCGCCAGGTTTTGAAAAGAATGATTTCGAGATAAGCTTAAACAAAGATATTCTTGAGGTAGCCGCAGAAAAAAAAGCAGCGCAAGAAGAAAAAGAAGATGATTATACTAGAAAAGAGTTCAATTATCGTTCATTCAGACGGTCAATGCAATTACCAAAAACCGTAGACGATTCCAAAGATATAAAGGCCACTTATAAAAATGGTATTCTTAAACTTAAGTTGGCCAAAAAAGAACAAGAGAATAAAAACGACAAAAGAATAATTGAGGTAGTATGACCCCGACCATACGTTGATCGACAATTTGCATCGCTTGCCTTATGCAAGATAGTAAACATTGATATTATGGAAAATAGTAAAAAGAAACAGCATTTCTTTGAATGGCTTTCTGCCGAAGAAATGCACGAGCATAGCACTCGTTGGATGTCGGAATTAAAGTTCGTCAAGGACGAGCAGCTTTTTCTAAACAACCTTATAAAATCATACACCTTAAAGCTCTTGGATACTACGCTATTCAACAAAAGTAAAAAACTAATAGCAGAACTTTCAAAAGCGGAAAAAGAGGTGGTTCGTCTGATGAAAAAAATTCAGTCCCATGAAAATCTATTGGAAATCATGATAAACGATGTGGATGAATTGAAAATGGAAAAAGCCTACTTGGAAACCCATCGAGAGTTGTCCACTACGATTGAAGATTACCAAATCAACTATCGAAATCTGAAATCTTCATTATTCAGGGTGATAACCCCATTGATGAAGAAAGACAAGCAAAAAAGATTATTAAACTAATGCGAGACATAATGAAAAAATTGATTCTAGTATTCACCATAGTTTTTTTCGGGTGTTCATCAGCGGAACTGGTGGATAATTGGAAGAATCCTGATATTGTAATTTTTGATGCCTCTAAGGTGCTGGTCGTGGGCATGACACAAAATGAAGACGCACGTGTTGATTTCGAAAGCCGACTTAAGGCGGAATTCGACAAACGTGGGGTGGAATCGATGAGGAGCATTGATCTTTTTGACGTAAACTTCACAGATTACAAACGAACGGAAAAAGAGCTTGATGATGTTGAAAGAAGCCTGCTAGACAAGGATTTCGATGCCATTCTCATCACCAAAATCATAGGCTCTGAAAATAGACAACCCTTTCTCAAAACTATGACCCAGTTGAACAACAACCGCAATGGTTTCAAGGAAGATTATTTAAGAGATCAACCCATCTATTACGACCCGGAGTACTATGAGAGTTATACCATATATCATGCGGAAACTTCACTCTATTGTATCTGCGAGGGAAAAGAAAGGTCGCTTATTTGGAGAGGGAGGATTGACATTTTAGATCCAAACGACATTGCCGAAACTGTAGACGACTATGTTAAACTCGTTGTTATGGCAATGGAAGAACAAGATTTAATATTCCATAAAGAAGCCGAAAATGAAGGTATTGGTATTTAGCGCTAAAGATTATGAGGTGCCTTTCCTTGAAAGGGCAAATACGAAGAACATAAGTCTTCACTATACCAAAGATGCCCTAGATAGTCAAACAGCACTTCAGGCCGTAGGGTATAAAGCTATTTCAATATTTTCCGGTGATGATGCCTCATCGATTGTTTTAGAAAAACTCTGGGATGTGGGTGTTCGCTACATAACCTTACGTTCCGCAGGGTTTAATAACGTTCGAATCAAAACTGCCAGGCGTCTAGGCTTTAAAGTGGCGAATGCTCCGAACTATTCTCCACATGCTATTGCAGAGCACGCTGTTGCTCTACTATTGGCCTTTAATCGAAATATCATTTCAGCAGTAAAAGACGTGCATGAATATAACTTCTCGCAGGCCAACCTATTGGGGCACAATCTTCATGGGAAAACGGTTGGAATTGTTGGAACTGGAAGGGTAGGCAGTATCATGGTGAAAATTATGCACGGCTTTGGCTGTACTATTTTGGCCTGTGATCTTGAACCTGATGAGGACCTGATCGAATTATGCCAAGTACGCTACACCACACTGGAGGATATCTGCTCATCATGCGACATAATAAGCCTTCACATTCCATTGACTTATGAAAATTACTACCTGATAAACAAGGAAAAATTTGCCTTGATGCAGCCAAATACCCTGCTTATCAATACTTCTAGAGGAGCTATTGTGAAGACCGAGGATCTAAATGAATCTTTGGAGAAAGGACAAATTGGTGGATACTGTACGGATGTTTACGAAAAAGAAAAAGGGATTTTCTTTAGGGATAATTCCAAGGAAGGAATAGCCGATGAACAATTGAAAAAGTTATTGAATTTTACGAATGTTTTGTTGACCCCACACCAAGCTTTTATGACACACGAAGCACTAAAAAATATTGCCCATACCACCTTTGAGAATTTAGACTGCTGGGCAAGGGGGGTCGAAACCAAGAATGAGTTGGGCCTTGAGCTTTTACCAACTTGATAATTTTGTCTTCAGAATTTGCAAGTTCGAAAACTTACCAATAAATGAATTACTATTTCTTTATACGTAAATTAGCTATAGCATATAACGCTCATATATTTAAGGGGTTATAAAAATCCCAACCTTCCAAACCCAAGGTGCTTTTGGGATGTAATTACTTTTATTTATCTTTACTACAATGGCCAGATTTTTTTCGATATCGTTGTCTTTTATCATATTATTCCAAAGTATTGGGGTATCCGCAAGCGATATGGTTCAAATAGATGAATTCATTGAGCACGCCCAATTCCATAGTGAGCAATATGGAGATAATGTTATTGTCTTTATTTCGAAACATTATGGCGAGCTAAAAGCAGACCATGATAAAGAACATCAAGAAGAAAAAGAAGAACATGAACAATTGCCATTTAATCATAACAACGGCTCCCATATTTCTTCAATGATGGTATTGGTTCTTAACTCTTTTAAAGAAGAATTACATGTACCGCATTTATCAGAGCGAGCGGAAACAAATTTCTATTACCAAGAACCTACATCATCTCTTCATAAGTTAGGACTCTTTCAGCCACCCCAGCATTCATAAATAAAAAAATCGTATTCATTTTTTGTTCCTATTCACTCCGTGAAGTTAGGACTATTAACGTTTATTATTTTATGAAAAATGCTATCATACATTATAAATTTCAGTATAAAGAATAAGTTCATTGTTCTCTTATTTACAGCCTTCGTTGTAGGATTTGGGTTGTACTCCTTATCACAAATACCCATTGGTGCCGTACCAGACGTTACTAACAATCAAGTACAGGTGATCACGACCTCACGAAATCTATCCACTAAAGATATGGAGCAATTTATAACCTATCCTGTAGAGCTGGAAATGGCAAATTTGCCAGGTGTTCAAGAGATTCGTTCCATATCAAAATTCGGATTATCGGTCGTTACGATTGTCTTTGATGACGCTATGGGAACCTTTTTACCGCGCCAACTTATCACCGAAAAAATCAAATCCGCTTCGGAAAAAATCCCCGAAGGTTTTGGTACTCCTGAAATGGGGCCAATTACTACAGGACTTGGAGAAATCTACCAATACATCCTTGATGTTAAACCAGAATTTAAAGACCAATACACAGCTCGTGATTTGCGAACTATTCAAGATTGGGTCGTTAAACGTCAGCTTTCAGGTATTCCAGGCGTTGTTGAAGTGAATACCTGGGGTGGTTTTCTAAAACAATATGAAGTTGCGATTAATACGGAGAAGTTAAATGCAATGAACATAACGGCCCGCGACGTCTTTACTGCTTTGGAAATGAACAATAGCGTATCAGGAGGTGGATATATTGAGAAAATAAACCAAGCCTTTTTCATACGTGGGGAAGGACTCATCTCCTCATTTGAAGACATCAATAATATTGTGATCAAGAATGAAGGAGGTCTACCAATCTACATTAAAGATGTTGCTCAAGTCGGTTTTGGAAGTGCGACACGTTTTGGGGCTATCACTGGAAATGGGGAAGGGGAAAAAGTGTTAGGGCAAGTTATGATGCTTAAAGATGCTAATTCTAAAAAAGTGATTGAAGCGGTAAAGGAGCGTGTAGCATTAATTTCGAAATCACTACCTGAAGGGGTATATATCAATGCTTTTTTAGATCGAAGTGAACTGATTGCCAAAACGACCTTCACGGTTTCGGAAAATCTTATATTAGGGTGTCTTATTGTCATTTTTGTAGTGGTTTTGCTCTTGGGGAACTTCCGTTCCGGATTGGTCGTTGCCTCAGTAATTCCATTATGCTTGCTTTTTGCTTTGTCCTTGATGAATGTTTTTGATGTAGATGCAAACTTGATGAGCTTGGGTGCCATTGACTTCGGGATTATTATCGATGGAGCGGTTATCATAGTCGAGTTTATCGCTTTTCAAATCACACAAAAGAAAGACGAAATCAACGCTTTAACCAAAGAAGAGCAACTAAGTCTTAAAGATAAGATCACACTTAACGGAGCATCAAAAATGATGAATTCAGCCATATTTGGTCAACTCATAATTTTGATTGTTTTCATTCCAATTCTTTCGCTCTCAGGGGTGGAGGGAAAAATGTTCAAACCGATGGCGCTGACCTTTAGTTTTGCTTTAATAGGCGCAATGATCTTATGTTTTACATATGTTCCCGTAGCAGCATCGCTATTTTTGAAACCATCAAAAGCTACAGACAAAAATCTATCCGTTAGATTGATAAATTGGTTGAATAGCATGTATGCACCGGTAATTCAATGGGCATTACAAAGCAAGCGTTTAGTGCTGCTCATAGCTGGGTTGTTTTTTTGGCAACGGTCTATTTGTACTCAACAATGGGAAGTGAATTTGTTCCCACTTTGGACGAAGGGGATTTTGTAATACAGCCCATACTCAAAACGGGAACTTCTTTAAGTAATACCGTAGAAATTACAACTGAAATAGAAACTATACTTCTGAAAGAGTTTCCCGAGATTAAACAGGTCGTGACTCGCATAGGTGCTGCAGAAGTACCGACAGATCCCATGTCTATGGAAGAAAGTGATGTGATTATTATCTTAAAGCCAAAAAACGAATGGACATCAGCAAGTTCAAAAGACGAGCTCGCTGAAAAGTTTAAGGAAGCACTTGCCATCATACCTGGAATGGAAGTTGAATTTACCCAGCCCATCGAGATGCGTTTTAATGAATTGATTACGGGGGTGCGTGCCGATATCGCCATTAAGGTTTTTGGAGAGAACCTTGAGATTCTTTCCAAAAAGGGAAACGAAATAGGTGCTTTGATCAAGAACGTACCCGGTGCCGCTGATATTTCCGTAGAAAAAATAGCGGGACTTCCGGAGATGAATGTAACATACGACCGAATGAAAATCGCACGATATGGTCTTAATATTCAAGATGTGAACGATATGGTGGCTATGGGTTTTGCAGGCCGAAGTGTAGGAAGTGTTTTTGAGGGTGAAAAGCGATTTGATCTGGTCGTTCGATTGGAGGAAGAAAAGCGACAGGATATCGACAACATTAAAAATCTCTACATCGATGTACCTAGTGGTGGTAAGATTCCATTGAGTGAACTAGCAGCTATTTCCTACCAAAAAGGTGCTGCAAAAATTTCCCGTGACGATACACGACGTAGAATTGTGGTCGGTATTAATGTTCGTAATCGAGATTTACAGTCTGTAGTGGATGATGTGCAAAGCTTGATCGAAGAAAATGTAACCTTGCCCGTTGGGTACAGCATTACCTACGGCGGTCAGTTCGAAAATCTGCAAAGTGCTAAATCAAGATTAATGGTCGCCGTGCCTGTTGCATTAATATTGATTTTTGTGCTACTCTATTTTGCCTTCAATTCGGTGAAGGATGCCCTAATGATATATTCGGCAATTCCCCTGGCAGCCATTGGAGGAGTAATACTAC
>JARFRH010000146.1 GCA_029287355.1 Maribacter sp.
AACCCATGGAAGCACCCGTATGCGATATAGATTTTCCCATTCCTATCATTTCTTAAAATTGTAAAGATGTTTCCGTATTTCATTAGCCAACTGTACTACCTCTTCTGATAATTTTGGATTTCGTTTTTTGTACATATTTCCGATGCGTTTAAAATTGACCTGATACTGAACCAGTAATTTGTAAACATTGATTTGTTCATCGGAAAACCGTTCAATAACCCTATGGTCAAAAGCTGCACGACGACAATATTCACTTATGGAAAGTCCGCTCTTTTTTGCCTTTATTTTTAAGAGCTTCTTTTCATAAATAGAACATCGAAATTGTATAAACTCCTTTTTCATTTTAGGTTTTAAAATCTTTATTCACCAAAATACTTTTTGCTATATCACATATCAGAAACTCGATTATTAGTTCCTATCCTTTTGCGACCTTCGGGAGCAAAAGCAAGATTTGTCATGACAATGACACATCTTGAATTCTCACTCAGATGTAATTATTAGTACTGTTTTCATTCTTCTTACTTCTCCCTATCTATAAAAATATAATCATGTATTTTTATCTAAATATTTAGTTTTAAAGAGTATTTCAATATGACTTTAAAAGTCATTTACTAATCTAAACCTGTCTATTTTTAAAAGTATATTCCAACGCTTCTTTCTCAATTTCCGCTTTTGATTTTCTACGATTTTGTAGTAACCAAATATTAAGTTTTATCTTCTCAAAAAACAGCATTTTGCCGTTGGGTTTAGAGTGGGGGATTTCCCTTGCTGCGGTTAATTTGTATAGGTAGCTACGTGATATTCCGGTGTATTCACAGGCTTCCTCAAAGGTGAGTACTTCTTTATTCGCTACCAATAAGCGTTCTATACGGTCGAGCCGTTCTTCTAATTCCAGATAGTCCATTTATTTCTAATTTTGGATTAAACAATGGACAAAAGCTTTTGTTCTTATTAATAGAATTCTGGTGCTAAACTAATAAGGGAATGAAAGGGAAATGTCGGCAATGTGGGCAATGCATACAGATTAAGGGCAAAAGCAAACAAACGACTACTAAAGGTTAGAAAAGATGGCTTTTAATTCGTTGCTCTTTTTTGAAATCGGTGTTCTGGATTTGGCATCCTTGACGGTGGAATATTTATAAGGCTTGCCATCTTCCCTGCGGATGGTCTCCGATCTTTTGAAAAAATCGATGACGCTCAACGAGTTTTTAGGGAAAGTCGTTTTGAATAGTTCATAGAACTCCCGACAACTTGGAGCGTCCAATTTGAAATAGACTTTGGAAACGTGGGTATTCCAATCCTTGGTGAAAACCTTGATGAAATCCTCCTTTTTAGTTCGAGCTACAATAAGCATGTCATAATTAACTAGACCATTATAAAGTTCTTTTAGTTGGTCGTTTGTAACTGAAACATTGAAGTTATTTTTCTTTTTTAGTTTCTCTTTAATCTTTGGAATAAAAACGTTTTTGAATTTTTCCGTCCATGTTATTTGGCTCAGAACTATCCCGCCCAAGAATATGACCCAATTTGAGATATAGAAAAAACTGCTAGGGTCAGATGCATATTCCATAATGGTTGAATAGCTTGTGTGCATCAAAAGCAGACCTATTCCATAGAACACTATTCTCGGCTTTTCGATATACTTATTCCAATTGGTAGGCTCGTTAAACATATAACGGGCAAAGAATCCTACATACGGAATTAGTAACTTCAGATATACATAGCCGAAACATGCCAGTAGTAGATATTTACTGAAATCATCCATTTTTCTAAGTTACTATTTTACAGATGTAAAAAAAGGAATTCTGGATGTAGTGAAGGCTTTATGCGTTAGGATGAAATTATTTTGATGTAGTTGCAACTGTGGGTAGGGAGAAAAAAGTTCAAGCGGCCATTACGCCACTTGTGCTTTCGTTTGGTCGCGAGGGTGTCGGGAAAGCTGGAATGCAAAGACTTTCTTGGCGGACCGGCGAAGCGTGTCCGCAAGGGGAGGATTGGAGTGGAGGGTTGCGCGACTTCCGCAGTGGCAGTGGCCTTATAAATTATTAGCCAAATTACCTATTATTAAAAATATCGTGCCCCATAAAACCTTCTTATTAAGGAACTAGGCTATTGCTTTGCTTAGGATGCATTGGTGTAAGATGTTTTCCTTCATTTCTGGTCCTTTAACTTCACATTTGATCATTATTCATATGTTCACTTGATTCTCCATTTCAAATCTGCGTGTTGGAATTCGTAGCTATTAAATTAGTAGTGTAATCATGTTTGGATTTACTTGGGTGGCCCACCTACAATTGGCGGAACATCATATTTTGTGGTTCGGTTGTCCTTTATCACCCCTGACCAATTTAGGCCATATGCAAAGTTATAAGTGTGGCCGTCGCTATCAACATAGCACTCCATATCTCTTGGTACATCTTCAAATTGGGCCTCTACGGTCTCCATATTTGCTGGCATTTGAAGTGGTAGTAATCCTGAAGGCTCTACCTGGCCCGTAATAACCTCAAGGAAGGCTTTGTCGGGTAAATTACCTGCTCTATTTCCCCCGAATCCTACTAAGATAGCATCCACTTCGCTTTCGAATTCAGAAAAGACCATTGGGTTAGACATGTCAACGACAACAATCACTTTCTCTACCGCTGCCGCAGTATTCAGAACCAAGTCTAGATGACTTTCGTTGTTGATTATTCCTGTCTTGCCGAAATAGGCGCGATTCTCTTTTACCATCTGCACGCTATCGTTCTCCATTACTTCAATAATGTCTCCTCCGAGGGACGCTTTCCGAACGAATTCCGAATTAGCGGTATAAGGACGATATTGCAAAGAGATAGGGAGATATTTAAATGTCTTTCTTTCCTCTTCAACATTTATTGATAGCTGCTTGGTATCCCTCATTCCTCGGGCTTCTGTAAATGTTGGATTCCCATTTTTCGGATTGCTTATTCTGACAATGGCAAAGTCACATTTAGCAATTTCTTCTTCTGAAGCACGCAAAATGTCTTCTTCCGTTAACGTTGGCTTACCTTCCGTATCTGCTGGACCCGTATAGGTTTCGGCCAACCCATCTGTTAGTATATCGTAATATTCACCAGCTATTTCCAAGTCAAATCCTGGCATTGCAGAAGCTGGGGTTCTCCTAAACCCGCGAACCTCTGGGACAAAAACTCTTGGAATATAAACCCTTGGCCTCACGCTTTCTGAAGTTGCCTTTCGAATCATGCCATCACTATTTTTCAGCATCACGATAGACTTAATATGTGCCTGATGACCAGCATCGTTATGCTCTTTGTTATTTGCTACGGTTTCGGTTACTTCTAAATTAAGGTATGGATTGTCTACAATACCAATATTGAAGTGGGTTCTCAGTATCCGTTCTGTCGATTTCCTCATAATTTCCATCATTGCTGGCTCACCAAGCCTAGCTACTCCGATTTCGTAGGCTTCCATAGCCAAATCAACATCTTTTTGCCCCTCTCCGCCCTCACCTCCAAAGGCGTCACATCCTGTTTCTAGTGTAGCCAAGAGTCTTTCGGCAAGGGTCAGGTCTTCAACACCATAATTCTTGCTGGTAAGAATGCCAAAGTCGGTCAGGATATAGCCATCCCAGTCATAGCGTTCTCTCAATAATTGGTTGATTTTATATGGACTATAGCTCGAACCCAATCGCTCTCCACCTATTGGCGAACCATCTGCTTCTATACCAATTGAGTAGTTGGTCATAGCGGCTGAAACCATTTTGGTTTTGCCCGGCAAGTTCATAGAGGCTACAAATGGTAGAAGATGGGTATAGAACTGACCTCCGGGAAATACATTATATGCCCCGTCACGTGTATGCGACTCCCTACCACCTTCGGCGGCACCGTCTCCTGGAAAGTGCTTCATCTGATTGTTCACACTATGTTTGCCCCAACCCAAATCATTGCCTTCTTCATCGTAAGTGGATTGCCATCCGTTGATTACGGCCTGGGCCATATCCATTGATAGGGCAGGGTCTTCTCCGAATGTACCCGGAATACGTTTCCATCTTGGCTCCGTTGCTAGGTCCATTTGAGTGGCAACCTGCATGGATATTCCCATAGCCCGCCATTCTTCTGACATGATCCTGCCATATTCTGCGCCAACTTCAGGATCAAATGTTGCCGCTAAACCAAGATTGCTTGGCCAGTTTGATACGTCTCCTGACCTGGGGTCATCTATCCAAACGGCGGGTATGCAGACAGTACTATCAAGGGTTTCAATGTACTGTTGTACCATGTTGTTCCAATTGACCTTCGTCCTTGCATCAGCCGTACCACCTCGGGGTGCACGTAGCTGTCTGTAACCTAGGTCCAAGGAATTTTTCATGATGGTATCAAGTGTATCAGGATTAACCTTCCAACTACCGAAGGGGTTCATCTTCATACCCATCATCTGCTCGATAGAGATCTCTTCAACCATAGCTTTCGCTCTAGTTTCAAATTCAACACGCCAATCTTCAAATGGATCCAGCAGATTGTTCCTGTTGAGATCTTTGAACACGTATCCGTTTACCTGGATAAGTTCCAGCCCTGAGTTTTTAGTATATCCCAGCGTAGTCCCTCCCTCATTGGTGACCATGGTCCAACCTTCTGATGTTTGCACCTCGGCCCATTTAACTTTGCCCGAACCTAGAAGTTCTGGTTCTATGGGATACTCTACAGCTCTTCCACAGGATAAAAACAACGTAGCACCTGCCAATAGTAACAGGATAGATGTCACATTATTTGTTGGGTTAATGTCTTTTGAATATTTCATGGTTTCTCCTTTTTTTTTGATCTTATTAATTTCTTAGCACAGATTGCGAACTCAAAAGGTGTTGATTTTTGTATTAGAGTTGATTCGGTTGGTTCTTTCTATTTACAATTTAATCATTTAATGTAAAGCCCCGCCGACAATTGTTTACGACACCTAATGATGCTGCGGTAGGGGAACATACCTATGAGACCCGTAATTCATATAATAGCTATAATACCAAATAGTAATCTTTATATTTCTTCCTAATAATGTGCAGGACTTATCATTGTAATTACCTTTTTTGATTTAGGCCTAAAAAGACGGTCCTGGAAGTAAATTCCAAGACCATCTGTAATAATTCTATACTACTGCTGGGCCATTTCCAAATTGATTGTCATTTCTACATCATCGCCCAAAGTTGGCGTATCGCCTCCAACACCAAATGCCAAACGGTCAACGGTACCGGTCAATTTGAGTCCGGCCTTTAGTTTTTGGCTGCGCTGGTCGGTAATGATACCATTTAGTTTGCCCTCCAAAGTTACGGGCTCGGTCACGCCGTGCATGGTCAGATCGCCCGTGAGTTTGAAGGTCTTCTCCCCTGTTTTCTCAAAAGAGGTAGTTTTAAAGGTAAGTGACGGATGTGCTTCGGCATCAAAAAAGTCGGCACTTCGCAAATGTTCATCCCTTCGGTCGTTGTCGGTATCGACACTTGCCGTTTTGATGTCAACGGTAAAATCGGGCTCGCTAAATGCTTCATCGGCGGTGGCGGAAATATCGAATTCCCCGAAATGGCCCTCGACCTCCGAGATCATCAAATGGGTAATGGCAAAACCGACTTTGGAATGGGCGTTATCGGCTTTCCAAGTACTCTGGGCCGAAACTACGGAACAGGCGATGAACGATAACATAAACAGTACTCTTTTCATAATGTGTGATTTAATTGTTAATGAATATTTGAAATTACAAGTGTTTATCTTAAATGTTATTTTAAACTTCGACGACAATATTCTTTAATAAGGTGTAGCCATCTTTTAGATTTCCTTTAACGGAATCGGCCATATTCTGTTCGAGACTACCTCGAAAAATACCATCACGGTTGTTTGAAAGGTAATCTGTGCTCTGATAGTTTTCCGTGGCGTAGACCGAATCGCAAATGTCCTCAGGAAAAGCGATCTGCGTAACCAACAAGGAGCTTTTGGCCTCACTCAAGACCTCAACATGAACGTGCGGTGCCCTGCCGCGATAATATCCGGGGAAAATACTGATGAAGGAAACCTTTCCGCTGGCATCCGTGGTCTGTCTGCCCCGCAAAAAATGTTCTTTGGTCATATCTTCCATCCCATATCCTGAATATTCCGAATAATTGCCATGGTTATCACAATGCCAAACATCTACCAAAACATTGGCCAGTGGTTTGCAACCATCGTTATTGTTCAAAATGGTCAAGGTCATCAGCATGGCGATTCCCTTTCTGTCTCCGATGATGTTTTCACGCACATAGTCTGATGGTGTTTTATTCGGGAAAGGACCTTTGGTCTCCCTAGGCGATACTTCACAATCTTCGGAATCTGTATCTCCCGCTTTTGTGTCATCCGATTTGGAAGCTACTATTCCCGTTAGGGCGACAACTCCACCAAGTGCCACCATGCCCTTACCCAAAAACTCTTTTCGTTTCATCTTTAGAATCTTTTTTGTCCTGAAAATTCCATCGCTTCGCCCTTGCCGAAACCAAAACTGATGCCAAACGTTACGAAGCGGCCCTGTTGGCTGAAATCCCTTAAAAAGAAGTTGGGCTGCGTGGTAATACTCTCCCGAATCCTGGAAGCGAACACATCGCGAATACTGAGGTTCAAGATTGCCTTGCCCTTGAATATCTTCTTACGTGCACCGAAATCCATAAACAGGTTTTCGGTAATTTCTTGTTGTACGGTACGAAAACCGGAGACATAATTACCGATGAGTTCCAAATCGATATCTGCGGGCAATTTTATTTTGGTCATTAAACGATTGGACCATTGGTCTCCTGTAAAATCGAATGACGTACCCTCAAAATCGCCCTCCCGAGCAAAATGACTGAAATTAAAGTCGTTGTTAAAAGAAAGCCAGTTCGTGGGAATGTACTTGGCATTAAATTCGATGCCCATTGTATTGTTGGTACCGATATTCTCAGGGCGCGAAATACTCACGTTGTCCTCAAACTGTCTCTTATACACATCTG
>JARFRH010000215.1 GCA_029287355.1 Maribacter sp.
GGCCTTGTGAGCTATATTTCTCTCTATCAATTCATTTGCTCCTTCTTTTGAATGTAGCACTTGAAATTGTTCGTTTTTTATCTTTTCTATTTTGGAAAAGAACATATCTCGCTTGTTAGGCCCCATTAAATGATGAATCGGTACTGTAATATCCGAATTGATAATGTAGAACTTATAAGTCAATTCTACATGAATGTATTTATTGGTGGCAGCCTCTTTAAGAATAAAGTCGATTTCCCCCAGCGTTTGTTTGCCCTGTCTAATCGGCAGGTTGTGCAGCAATACTTCATATTCTTTAGAGTGTTCGATAAGCTGCTTAAACACATATTCCATCTGGTGTCCCAATCTGATTTTTTTCGGAATCGGTTTCGCTTCGAAATTCCTTAAATCAATTACGGGAAAGTCAAATTGTTGTATGCCGAATTGCTCGTTGACCCATAGGGGAGGAGTGTTTAAAAAACCGACACATTGCTTTTCGACCATTTGTATCGAAGATAATGCAAAGCGTTAAGTTTTCATTAAAAGCCTATACGCCCTTTGTTAAAAGCCTTATTTTTATACGATGGCTATGATAACAAGAAAAGGGTTTCGGTTTACCCCATATGATGCACCGGAGCAATCTCCCTTTGATAAACTTTTTGATATTTTTCAAGAGCTCATTACCCACACTTCAGGTGATTTTGATGAGGCTATTGACTGGCTGCGCGAATTGGACAAGGAATATGAGTTGACCAATGACGACTATACCATTGATGATTTTATCGAAGATTTAAAAGCCAAAGGATATATTCGTGAGGAATTTGAAGATGGTGGCAGTGAAATGGGTGAAGAAGGCGAAGATGGGGAAAAGGGTGACGGAAAAGGCACGATTTCAATCACGGCAAAAATGGAGCGCATCATTCGTCAGCGCGCGTTGGATCAAATCTTTGGAAAATTGAAACGCAGTGGCGCTGGAAATCATAAAACAGGTAAATCCGGACAGGGGGATGAACATACTGGTGATTTCAGGGAATATCGCTATGGCGATGGGCTGGAGCATATCTCAATGACCGAGAGTCTGAAAAATGCACAGATCAATCACGGTATCGGAAGTTTTTCTTTAGATGAGAACGACTTGGTCGTCGAAGACACACAATATAAGGCTCAAATGAGTACGATTTTGATGATCGATATCAGTCATAGTATGATTCTATATGGCGAAGATCGTATTACACCTGCCAAAAAAGTGGCCATGGCCTTGGCGGAATTGATTACTACCAGATACCCGAAAGACACCTTGGATATTTTGGTTTTTGGAAATGATGCCTGGCCGATCCCAATTAAAGATTTGCCCTATTTGAAAGTAGGTCCGTATCACACGAATACCGTAGCGGGATTACAATTGGCAATGGATATGCTTCGTAGAAAGCGAAATACCAACAAACAAATTTTCATGATTACCGATGGCAAACCCAGTTGTTTGCGTATGCCCGATGGTACATATTACAAGAACAGCGTGGGGCTAGATGATTTTATTGTGGAGAAGTGTTACAATATGGCGCGTCAGGCTAGAAAACTCCACATTCCGATTACCACCTTTATGATTGCGCAAGATCCCTATCTGATGCAATTCATTCGTCATTTTACCGAAGCGAATAAAGGGAAGGCTTTTTTCACGGGCCTTAAAGGGTTAGGCGAAATGATTTTTGAGGATTATGAGAATAATAGGAGAAAAAGATTGAAATGAAATAAGTTGAAAGTTGTCGGTTGTTGGTCGTTGATAAACGAACAAGAACCGACAACCGACAACCAACAACGATAAACTATTTATGCAATTGAACTATAAGGAAATCTCTTCGTTAGGGGAGCTAAAGAAGGCTGGTTACAAAACCAAGAGTATCAAAGACGAACTTCGCGATAACCTCAGGGAGAAAATAAAAAAGGGTGAAGATACCTTCACCGGGGTCTGGGGCTATGAGAATTCGGTAATCCCTGAATTGGAGCGCGCCATATTATCGCGTCATAACATTAATTTATTAGGACTTCGCGGTCAGGCCAAAACAAGATTAGCCCGACTTATGGTGCATTTGTTGGATGAGTACATTCCAGTTGTGGAAGGATCTGAAATCCATGATGACCCTATGGCGCCTATGTCAAGATATGCGTTGGAGCTTATCAAGGAAAAAGGAGATGAAACACCTGTAACATGGCTGCACCGTGATGAACGCTTTTATGAAAAGCTGGCCACGCCGGATGTTACCGTGGCTGATTTAATTGGGGATGTTGACCCCATAAAAGCGGCAAATCTTAAGTTGTCGTATGCTGATGATCGTGTGATTCACTTCGGAATGATTCCCCGTGCAAACAGGTGTATTTTTGTTATTAACGAACTGCCTGATTTGCAGGCACGAATTCAGGTATCGTTATTTAATATTTTAGAGGAGGGTGATATTCAAATCCGGGGATTTAAATTGCGACTTCCTTTGGATTTACAATTCGTATTTACCGCTAACCCTGAAGATTATACGAATAGAGGCAGTATTGTGACACCCTTGAAAGACAGAATAGGGTCGCAAATTTTGACGCATTATCCCGACGATATTGAAACCGCTCGCAAGATAACGGCTCAAGAATCGAATCTCGATGTTCGACAGTCAGATGCCGTATATGTGCCAGATGTCGCTAAGGATCTATTGGAACAAATCAGTTTTGAAGCCCGTGATAGCGAATATGTAGATGCCAAAAGTGGGGTGAGCGCGCGAACAAGTATTACGGGATTCGAGAATTTATTGAGTACCGCCGAGCGAAGAGCACTCTTAACAGGTGCGGAAAACACTGCTGTGCGTCTAAGCGATTTCTTAGGAGTAATTCCTGCAATAACCGGTAAGATCGAACTGGTCTACGAAGGAGAGCAGGAGGGAGCCGATGGAGTAGCAGCCATTTTAATTGATGATGCGGTGAAATCCTTATTTCCGGTATATTTTCCTAAAATCAATAAGTTGGAGCGAAAAGATGAAGAGACACCTTATGACGAATTATTGTCGTGGTTTTTTCAGCAACCCGAAGCTTTTGAACTATTGGACGATTTTACTGATGAGGAATATAAAAGAAGTTTGGATAGTATTCCCGAGCTCAATAAAATTATACAAGACTTTCAATCCGATTTCCCAAAAGAGGACAGGTATTTCCTTAAGGAATTACTGCTTTGGGGGCTAGTTTCATTTAAGAAATTGAGTAGACATCGTTTCTCGGAAGGCTATCAGTTCAAAGACCTCTATGGGAGTTTTATTAGCGGATTGTAGGTTGTAATAAAAAGAAGCCCCGACATTTGATGTCGACGGGGCTTCTTTTTCATAGCGATTTTTACTAAGAAACTTGATATGCCGGTAAATTGAAAATAAATGAGCTACCTTCCTTAGGCTTACTTAATACGGTGATCGTCGTATCATGAAGCTCCATTATCTTCTTTACGATTGCCAGGCCAAGACCTGAACCTTGTTTTTCAGTACTTATATTGACCTGTTTGTACCTGTCAAATATAAAGGGCTGCTCGTTTACGGGTATTCCCGTTCCAGTATCCGTAATGTTGATTTCGACATTGGCACCTTCCTTTTTCAGTGATAGGGTCACTTTACCGTTAGGCTCCGTGTATTTTATGGCATTTTCAATAAGATTCTGAAGTGCCCTTTCTACCAAGCTTACATCTGCATGAACCATACAATTCGCTTCAGGATTATCCAATTGGAGTGCAATGTTTTTATGCTCGGCTAGCACCCTGAATTTGGCAATAAGATCATGAGAAAGCTCCGTAATTGAAAAGGGTTCTTTTACCGGCGCTACTTGTTCTGCCTCTAATTTTGAATATTCGAATAATTGGTTAATAAGCTTAGAAAGCTTATCTACATTGTCATGTGTAATTTGTAGGTATTTCTGCCGCTCGTTTTCCGATAAGGTGTCCCGCTTCATTTGAAGGGTTTCAATATATCCCTTTAGAATGGCCAGGGGTGTTCTCAAGTCATGTGAAACGTTGGCAATCAACTCTCTACGTAATGAGTCTACCGACTGCATTTTATCCATATTCCCAACTATTGAATCGGCCATTGCATTAAAGGAATTGGCGAGAATAGAGATATCAGAGTCCTCCGGATTCTCAACGCGAGCTGTCAAATCACCTTCTTGAAAACGACGTACCGTTCCGGTAATTGCTCTAAGGTTTTTAGTAAGAAACCATATGGCCAATACTCCTATTAGCGTAGAAAAAAGCATCGTCAATAAAAAAGCGCCAAGTCCTAATTTGGCAAAATACTGCCCCATTAAGGTACTACTGACTTGTTGAAATTTTTTCCCTGCCAAAATGATATAAACAAAGCCGTTGCGGCCGTCTACAGAATAAGGTGCAGCTGAGAAAATTTTCTGTTCTGCGGTATTCCTTGGGTCATCACCCAAAACAAATTTCTCACCTCTGTCAGTAATGAACGCATGGATCGGTGCCAAAGAAACTCTTTTGGCAGGGGCACTGTCACTATGATCTAATACCACAGAGTATAAGATTTCACCGGTATCATCAAGAAGATATACTTCAATACCCTGGTTTACTGCCATCATATCATGCATCAAATCACCAAAGAGCGGTTTATTGACACTGCCATCCGCTAAAAAAGGGGAAGCATCTTTAAATTTTTCCGCAATGACATGATTAGCAACATCGGCATTCAGTCTTTGGGTAGTTTCTTGGTTGTGCTTATTTGCAAAATATCCGGTAATGGCCACGTAAGAAGTGCCCATCAATAAGACAAGTAGTATAAATGCCAACCATAATTTCTTGACCAATTCAGGAGTCAATGTTTTTGCCGTATTGCTCATATAGCAATGTCTTCGTTAAATTTATAACCCACACCCCAAGTCGTCAGGATATATGTAGGATTGGCCATATCGGATTCTATTTTGGCGCGCAGGCGATTGATGTGGGAGTTTACCGTATGTTCATAACCATCAAAGTTATAACCCCAAATCATATCTAGCAGTTCCGTTCTGGTATAGTTCCTTCCGGGGTTGGAAGCCATCAAGACCAAGAGCTCAAACTCTTTAGGAGAGAGTTCGACTCTTTTATCGTCCAAGACTACTTTTCGTTTGTCAATATCAATCAGCAGCCCTTCTGCCGAAATAGCGGAAGAATTTTCCCTTGCTACTTTCGAAGTGTCAGTTCTTCGCATGACGGCCTTTACCCGCGCCAAAAGTTCCCGGATGCTGAAGGGTTTTGTGATATAATCATCAGCACCTATTTCCAAGCCTAAAACCCTATCGATTTCTTCCGATTTCGCCGTAAGCATAATTATCGGTGTGGTTTTCTGCTTTCTGAGTTTTTTGCAGATTTCAACCCCATCCATTGTGGGCAGTGTTAGGTCTAACAAAATTAGGTCATAGTCATTTTTCAACGCCATCTGAAGTCCCACTTCACCATCCATGGCTTTTGAAGTCGAGTAAATTAAATCAGTGAGATGAATTTCCAGCAATTTGATGATTTCTGGATCATCTTCAATAATAAGAATCTGTTTCATAATGAATCCGGTTACGAAAGAAGTTAAAAAGTATCACACAAATATCACGGGGAACTCAAAATAAATAAACACTGCTTTTTGTGCCTTAATCTTCATTTTTTACAAGGTTTTTGAAATAAACCCGCCCTAAACTAGTCGAAAAGGTCACAAAACCCTAACAGCATATACTTAAAAGTTTACGCTTTTGTGACCTAGCTGCAGAAGGAAAGAAGTTAGTTTGTACATAATTTAAAAATTTAATACTATGAAAAGAACATTACTCTTTTACAGCAAAATCGATAAAGAGTACCTACCATTCGAATGCCGAATGCTATTTGTACTTCTTCTATCATTGTCAGTCACTAATCAGACGATGGCAAATGAGGATAATCTAGCACCTGTAACTTCAATTTATTCTCAAGATTCGACTATCAACGGCGGCACATTGTCCGAGGACGATTTTTCCTTCTGCGTGGGCGACGGCGAGGCCGATCACGTGAGCAAGGTAAGCGCTGAGAATACTGTAGGTCCGAACATGCAATGGGTAGTCACCTCTCCCGAAGGGGATATCTTAGGGCTTCCACCTACGGCCGAAGCCGTGAACTTCGACGGTGCGGGCGCAGGAACCTGTTTGATCTGGAACCTGGCCTATGCCGATGGACTCGAAGGACTGGAAGTCGGCAACAATGCCATGACG
>JARFRH010000320.1 GCA_029287355.1 Maribacter sp.
ATAGTACCCTCTTTACTTGACGAAAGTACTTTTATTTTTCCTTTGTGGTATTCTTCTACTATTGTTTTAACAAGTGAAAGGCCTAATCCCCACCCCCTTTTTTTTGAGGTGACCCCGGGATTAAAGATGGTTTTGTAGCCACTTTTTGGAATGCCATGTCCGGTATCAGCAACCAAAATATTCACATAATTTCCATCTTGAACAATCTCTATGCCGATACTTCCCCTGCCTTTCATGGCGTCGATTCCGTTTTTTACAAGATTTTCGATCGTCCAGTTATATAACGCATGATTTAATAATACAGGTAGATGTTCTACTTTTGAGTCGAAAGTAAAATGAATCAATTTAGAACTTCTTAGCTTTAAGTATTCGAAGGCCTCTTTGGTCTCTTTTACGATATCATGTTCATCCAATTTTGGTAAAGAACCTATTTTAGAGAAGCGCTCGGTAATCATCTCCAATCGAGAGATATCCTTTTCGATTTCAAGGGTAATTTCAGGGTTGATGTTTTCGGTTTTCAACAACTCGTTCCAACCTAAAAGAGAAGATAAGGGGGTGCCTATTTGATGTGCGGTTTCTTTGGCCATACCTGCCCATAATTTGTTTTGTTCAGAGGCTTTGTTGGTCTTGAAAAAGAAAAAGATAACGGCACCAAAAAGCAGAATAATCAGTAATAATGCAATAGGATAGTACTTCAGTTTGTTCAGAACTTCAGAATTGCCATAATACAGGGTTGCCAAATGTTCACCCTGTTGGTCGATTTCTATGGGGATGTTTTCACTTTTGAATTTTATGATTCTATTCTTGATATAATTTGTGTCAGCGGCTTTTTCCTTGGCGATGTTGTTTGTTTTGACCGACCCATCTTTATTGACCAATATCATAGGCGTTGAGGTGTTATTTTGGAACACCTTGAGGGGCAAATCGCCAGGATCATCATCTAAAGAAGCTTGTAACAGTTCAGAATGTGCGGTTGCCCAAATTTCCATTTTCTGTCGTTCTTCCTCTTTGAACTTTTTGAAAAAACTATTGGTATTCCATAAAATTAAGCTCACGATAACAAACGCGGAGATTAATAAAACTACGTTCGAAGTTTTGTTTTTAGGGTTGAATTTCATGAAAAGATGCTCTACTAACAAAGATAAAGTAAATTGTATGAAATTGTATGAAAAGCGCTACTGACCAGCAGTCGAATAGGGGTAAAATCCATACCTTTAGGCTAAGATGCAGACCATGATTTCAATTGACCCAAAAGAAGTGCCGACACCAAAATTGCATGGCTATTTACTCGGTGCTATTGGACCTAGGCCTATAGCTTTTGCTAGCACCATTGACGAAATGGGAAGGCCAAATCTTTCGCCTTTCAGTTTTTTTAATGTTTTCAGTGCGAAGCCGCCCATTTTAATTTTTTCTCCTGCGAGACGTGTTCGAAATAACACCATCAAACATACACTTGAGAATGTATTGGTTACCGGTGAAGTGGTTATTAATATGGTGAATTACGACATGGTACAACAGATGTCTTTATCAAGTACCGAGTACGGTGATGGGGTGAATGAATTTGAAAAAGCAGGCCTAAGCGCCTTAAAATCAGACCTTGTAAAGCCTTTTCGAGTAGCGAAGTCCCCAGTTCAATTTGAATGCAAAGTGACCAAGGTAGAGGCACTGGGAAAAGATGGAGGAGCAGGAAATTTGATTTATTGTGAGGTGGTTAAAATCCACATTGATGAATCTATTTTGAATGAAGCCGGAAGTATTGACCAACACAAAATAGACCTTGTGGCCCGGATGGGAGGTAATTGGTATACTAGAGCGAGCTTAGGCATGTTTGAAGTGCCTAAGCCCCTGTCCACCTTAGGAATCGGAGTAGATCAAATTCCGGAACGTATTCGCCTTAGCACGGTGCTAACTGGTAACGATTTAGGTATGTTGGGCAATGTTGAACAAATTCCCTCGAAAGAAGATATATTGGATTTCGTGTCATCGCATAATGAAATAAATACTGTTGTGAGTGGCGGCGAACGCGAACTAATTGAATTGAAAGCACAGGAATATCTAAAAAATAAAGATGTGCTTTCTGCCTGGAAGGTACTTTTGGCTAATTCGGCAAGTTAGAATGGTTACGATCAACATCCCCCGAAATGAGCAAAGCTATTTGTCCGTAAAACAACTTTTAATAAAATTGGGCGGATGAAACGTATACAGTTATTCGAGTTTGAGGATTACGCATGGTTTCCAGTGTGGTTACGAACCTGTATGACCAATCTGATCATGGTACTTCACAAAATGTTGGGCGTAAGTGAGGTACTGGCATATTTGATTTATCGGGTATTACAGGAAAAAAACCTATCTAAAATTGTTGACTTGGGCTCAGGTTCAAGTGGCGCAATGCCAGATACCATGGTAGCGCTGCGAGAATTGGATAGTTTTGGTCACGTCGAACTCCTGATGACCGATTTATATCCGAATAAAGAAATCGCAAGAAGGTTCAATGAAAATACGGCGGATAATATTAGCTATTTGGAAACCCCGGTTGATGCTACCGAAATGGATAAGGTGCCCAACGGTCTTAAAACATTGGTCAACAGTTTTCATCATATGCCTCCCAATCAGGCGCGTAAAATACTAGAATCGGCCGAAGAGAATCAACAACCGATTTTGATTTACGAAATGGCAGAGAATAAAATTCCGCTACTGATTTGGGTTGTATTGCTTCCGATATCGCTTGTCATTTTAATGCTAATGACACTTTTTATGACACCCTTTGTAAAACCGTTGACTTGGCGACAATTGGTGTTTACCTATTTAATTCCGATTATTCCAATTTGTTATGCATGGGATGGACAAGCGTCCCTGCCCAGAATGTACGCTGCAAATGACATTGATGAACTCCTTAATGGTCTTGGTAAAAACAATTATTATTGGGAACATGGCCCTGCAAAAAGGAGTAATGGAAAAAAATTAGGCACCTATATCGTCGGATATCCTAAAGATTGATTGCTAAGAGACTGTTTATTACCACTGATAACTTGTTCATTTTTTGTTAGGTAGATTTTTTGATTACCATTATTTTTAAACTCTGAAATCGTGTACTCTTTTTGTTTGAAATCGTCCCGATAGCCATCGGCATTGGCTTTTATGCCCATATGAGCTCATTTTTTGGCTACAAAGCATGGCGATGGGAGTCAAAAATCAAAACATACGGGTGCAAAATGTGAAATTCGGGGATAAAAGAAAAAGTTTAAACGAGTTCATTAAATTTTTAGTTAACATATAATTCATAGTCATGGAAGTACAAGGAAAAGTAAAAATGATTGGAGAAACCCAAACTTTTGGTAGTAACGGTTTCAGAAAAAGAGAATTGGTAATTACTACGGAAGAACAATATCCACAGCATATTATGATTGAGTTTGTCCAGGATAAGTCTGACTTGCTAAATAATTATGGAGTGGGTCAAGATGTAAAAGTGAGCATCAATTTAAGAGGTCGCGAATGGACCAATCCTCAAGGAGAAGTAAAATATTTCAATTCAATTCAAGGATGGCGTATCGAAAGTCTTCAGCCTGCACAGGCTGAAAGTGCTGGAGTGCCACCTGTGCCGCCAGCAGAAGCTTTTGCCCCTGCTGACAATTTGAACGAGGAAGAGCATGATGATTTGCCTTTTTAAGACAGTTTTGAACGTTTTATAAATGTACATTTTATTGATTTAGCTCCGCTGTTTAGCGGAGCTTTTTTTGCTGTAGGAATCGCATAACTAGAGTTGTCGTTTCCTGATACTAAAGCGGATGAACAAGAATCTTTTGGATCCGTTAGTACTCTATTTTATAGAATTGGTCTTATTGTAGTATATTTTTTAGTTTTAAAAAAAATTTACAATGAAAAAAAACAGGGACAGTAACCCAATGTTCTTACTAAGCGAACGCCTTGAATTTCCCGATGTAGAAACTGCCAATGTGGAGGGTCTTTTGGCTATTGGAGGCGATTTATCACCTGAACGACTGTTGTTGGCTTATAAAAGTGGAGTTTTCCCATGGTTTAATGAAGATTCATTGATTTTATGGTGGAGCCCTAACCCCAGAATGGTTCTGTTTCCAGATAAAATTAAAATCTCAAAGAGTATGCAAAAAGTACTCAAGAGCAACCAATTTAAGCTTACCAAGAACATCTATTTTGAGCAAGTATTGAATAAATGTGCATCCGTAAAAAGAGTTGGTCAACAAGGTACTTGGATTACGAACGATATGAAAAAGGCCTATCTTGAACTACACAAAAGAGGATTGGCGAAATCATACGAAGTGTGGGAAAAAGATGTGCTAGTGGGGGGGTTATACGGCATTGATTTGGGTCATGTCTTTTGTGGTGAGAGTATGTTCAGCGATTCTAGCAATGCGTCAAAGTTCGCCTTTATACATCTGGCACAAGAATTGGGGAAGAAAAAGTACCGCTTGATTGATTGTCAATTACACACTAATCATTTAGAGCGTCTGGGTGCTGAGGAAATTCCTAGAAAAAAGTTTATCGAATTATTGAAATCATAAGTAATTCATCAATTTTAACGCTTCCCTTTTGCTTAGTGGATGTAAGTCGGAACTTTCCACGAAATTCATAACCCATTCGGGATTAGTCTTACCGTAATCGCGAAGTGCCCATCCGATGGCTTTATTTATGAAAAACTCATGAGAGCCTAAAAGTGAGCTAATTACATGTTTTAAAAGTATGGCATCCGTTTTTTCCTTTTCCAATAATTGGAAGATCAAGCAGGTGCGTTGCAACCAAATATTTCCCGATGAAAGCCATTTTTCAATATATACATCACGTTGATTTGGAAATTTTTTAAAGTATGCTTTGATAGGTTTAGTTGCGATGAAATCCACCGTATCCCACCAAGAATTGTTTTCGATCATGTATTCAAGCTGTCTCTTATACACATCTCCGAGCCCACGAGACG
>JARFRH010000332.1 GCA_029287355.1 Maribacter sp.
CTGGTTTACGTTGAAGTAAATAGTTTAATAGTGCTTTTTTTTGCTCACCGCTCGACATTGATTGAAGCGATTGCTGGCTATGCTTTGCAATAATTTTGGTGCCATGACGATTCTCTTCATCCATGAATTGTTCTATGGCCATTTTTGAAAACAAGGCACCACGTAATGCTGTGAGTGGTTCCAAGGCATTGGGCGGAGCGCCTTTCAAAATCGAACGGATGAATTCGCTTTTGTGTGATTTGTTATTGATAAATACGGCCCAATGCTTAGAATTCATAATGATAGTCTATAAATGTGAACAGGATTGCCATAATAGGTTGTAGATGAATCTAGCAGCATTCCAATTTTAAGGGCTACTTGTTGTGATGGTATGTTATCCACATGGATGATGGAAATCAATGAATTGGCTAACTTATTTGCTTTCGCATACGATTTGCATTGCGCTGCGGCCTCTATTGCAAAACCTTGTTTCCAAAATTTAGGTAATAATGAATAGGCAATTTCGAGTTCTTTGTTGTCATTTATATCCTGAACCAAGAGACCACTAAGACCAACAAGTTCTTCCGTTGCCTTTGAAATCAATGCCATCTTTCCTCCAAGGTCATTTCTGTATCTGAAAAATGTGCGTTCAAAATCTTCTTTACAAGCAATTTCCGGGTCATTGGGCAAACCGTTCCAGAACTCGGAAGTTCTCGGATCTTGATGAAAGGGCAGCCAGTCACTAAAATCGGAATGTTGAATTTTTTGAAATAGTAACCGCTTTGATTCTTGTCCGTCGAGAAGAAAATCCATCGAAAATCAATCCTTTTTAAAATCAATCTTATCACCAACTTCCAATTGCCATTTTTCCGCAAGACCTGCATTAACTTCTAAAACGTACTTCACTGGTACTTGTGAGGAAAGCCCGGTTTCACTATAAGGCGCTGCATTTTCATGAAAACTGGCTATGGTAGAATCCCCTTTAATAAAAATGAGATCTAGGGGAATTTCAGTGTTCTTCATATAAAAAGAATGCATACGTTCATCAGGAAATATAAAGAGCATTCCTTGATTAGTGTCCATGCTTTTACGGTACATCAGGCCGGTCTGCGTTTCATATTCGGTTTCGGAAAACTCAATATCAAAAGATGTAATTAGGGTATCTACCTTTTGTTTTTTGATGGTCAATTCCCCTTCCTTTTTGAATACAACAGGCTCGGTTTTGATTACTTTTTTAGGCGCGTCTTTACAAGAGAAACCCCAAAAAAGACCAATAACCAAAATAAAAATAAGTGCTTTTCCGAACATTGCGATTTTTTTCCTAACTCCTTTTTATTGGTCTGAACATAAAGTATAATCCGATTAAGATAAATGGGATGCTTAGCATTTGACCTATGGCCAATGTAAAAGATTCATCCAATTCATTTTGTCGCTCTTTTACAAACTCCACGAAAAAACGAATGCCCCAGAGCAGCACCAAAAATGTGCCAAAAAGGAATCCTGGTTTGTTCTTTTTATCGGTTTTCCAATAGAAATAATATAAAATCAAAAAGACAAAGATATAGGCTACACCCTCATATAATTGGGCCGGATGCTTATAAGGTATCTTTGCTAAATACTCTGAGAATTTAGGATTGTTTTCAATAGCGTTATAAGCTGCATTTACCGTCTTTTCCTGAGTCCATGACATCGCTTGACCCTTTGAAATGCCATCACGGATAAAGCGAGTAGCGAAAACGAATGACTCATCGGTTTGCTTCCCTACAATTTCTGAATTAAAGAAATTACCCAATCGAACACAAAAGGCCCCGATAGCAACAGGAATGACTATGCGGTCTAAAATCCAGAGCACTTTGAATTCGGGATATTTTCGAACATATAAAAACATACCGATGATAATTCCTATTGCTGCCCCGTGACTTGCCAGTCCTGTAAAACCAGTAAACTCATAACCATTTATAAACCCAAAAAGACTAGCCCCGACACTTTCACGAATGGGTAGCAGTATTTCCAGTAAATGATCGGAATAATATGCCCAATCATAGAAAAAAACATGACCTAGGCGGGCACCTAACATCGTCGCTAAAACCGTATATATAAAAAGCGAATCGAGTTGTTCAATGCTCTTTTTTTCATTGAAAAAAATACGCTTCATCAAAAACCAGCCTATGGCAAATGCCGCGATCCAAAGAAGGTTATAGTATTTGATTTGTAAAGGACCTATGTTGAAGAGTGTTTCACTCGGGTTCCAGGTAATACCTAAAAAGTACATGTAGATTTATTTTGAAGGGCTAAGATAAGAAAAGACCCCTTGCCCCCAAAGGAGGAAATCAAATGATATTGTTGTTAGCAATCAAGTTGCGAACCCTAAAATAATTTTGCACTGGCATATTGGAAGTTTAACATTGAAATATTGTATTGTCAAGGCACTGGGTCATACCCTTTTCCGCCCCACGGATTACAACTAAGAATACGCTTTAATGCCAACCACCCTCCTTTAAAAAGACCGTGTTTTTTTAGTGCCTCAAGGGTATATTGTGAGCAAGTAGGGGAGTAGCGACAGGTCGCAGGGGTATAGGGTGATACAGCAAGCTGATAGAACCTTACTAAAAGAACAAATGGCGCTATCAATATTTTTTTCACAATTGCCATACTTTAATCTCAATCCCTTGCCGTTGGAATACTAATGAAACCAATATATTTCCATTCGCACAAGCCTGCCTGTTGGAAGACAAGGGCCGGAACTTTAAAATGCCCTTGGCCAAAACAAGTTAGGCCTAGACTGCGTGCGACCAGGTAGACTCATGAGTAGGTTTCAAGAAACACTAAACGTAGTACCTTCTTTACCGTCTTTCAATTGAATGCCTACGGCCGCTAGCTGATCTCTGATTTTATCGGAAGTAGCAAAATCTTTATTGTCACGCGCTTCTTTTCGCAATTGAATCAGAAGTTCTACTACACTTGAAAGGGTATCGGTATCTCCCTCATTATCGTTTTTGTCCTCCAACCCCAATACATCGAAAACAAAAGCATTCATAGTAGTTTGTAATTCGTTCTTATCTTCAAGGGAAATGTTTTCTCGCCCTTCTTTGATAGCGTTGATATGCTTTACGGCTTCAAACAATTGCGCTATGAGAATAGGAGTGTTGAAATCGTCGTTCATTGCTTCGTAGCACTTTTTTTTCCAGGCAGGCACATCGAAATCAGAACTTTTAGCAGTATCTAGATTTTTGAGAATTTTAAGGCCATCCATGAGCCGATTAAATCCTTTTTCAGAGGCTAACAGCGCATCGTTACTCAAATCCAAAATGCTGGTATAATGCGCCTGCAACATGAAAAAACGGACAACTGAAGGTGAAAACGCTTTACTTAACAGCGCATTATTCCCAGAAAAAATCTCGCCTGGAAGTATACTATTCCCCGTTGATTTGGCCATTTTCTTGCCATTTAGGGTCAACATATTGGCGTGCATCCAATAGTTCACAGGTGAATGACCATTACAGGCTTCGGCTTGGGCTATTTCACATTCATGATGCGGGAATTTTAAATCCATTCCGCCACCATGAATATCAAAAGTTTCGCCCAAGTATTTAGTACTCATTGCCGTACATTCCAAGTGCCAACCGGGAAAGCCATCGCCCCAAGGAGAAGGCCAACGCATAATATGTTGCGGCTCTGCCTTTTTCCAAAGTGCGAAATCTTGTGGACTCTTTTTTTCATCTTGTGCCGTGAGTTCACGTGTATTGGCAATCATATCTTCCAATTTTCTACCGCTCAATTTGCCGTACTCGTGGTCCTCGTTAAATTTGCTTACATCAAAATAGACCGAATCATTGATTTCATAAGCATATCCTTTTTCAAGAATGTCTTTTATAATCTCGATTTGTTCAATAATATGACCCGTAGCTGTGGGCTCAATGCTTGGCGGCAGAAAATTGAACTTTTGGAGAATAGTATGAAAATCGACGGTATACCTTTGCACGACTTCCATAGGCTCCAGTTTTTCCAGGCGGGCCTTTTTTGCGATTTTATCCTCGCCATCTTCTGCATCATCGACCAAATGCCCTGCGTCGGTAATGTTTCGAACATAACGCACCTTGTAGCCCAAATGCCTAAAATATCGAAATATCATGTCGAATGACATAAAGGTTCTGCAATTCCCCAGATGTACATTGCTGTATACTGTGGGTCCACAAACATACATGCCAATATGCCCTTCGTTCAAAGGCGTGAAGACTTCTTTTTTTCCGTTAAGTGAATTGTAGATTTTTAACTCTTGGTCTTGGTACAAATGCATTGTTTAGGCAAACGATTAGAAATTGGTATCTAAGTTGATATAATCCAAAAATTCGCGACGTACAGCTTCTTCTTTGAATTTACCACCATATTCTGCAGTCACTGTGCTACTCTCAATATCTCTGATTCCTCTTGAATTCACACAAAGATGCTTAGCATCGATCACACAAGCAACATCATCGGTACCTAATACCTTTTGCAATTCGCGAACGATTTGAATGTTCAAACGTTCCTGTACTTGAGGTCGTTTGGCAAAATAGTCAACAATGCGGTTCATTTTAGAAAGGCCAACAACGGTTCCATTTGAAATATAGGCGACATGGGCTTTGCCCACAATAGGAAGTAAATGGTGTTCGCAAGTGGAATACAGTGTAATGTTCTTTTCAACGAGCATTTCACCATACTTGTATTTGTTTTCAAAAGTGGAAGATTTTGGTTTTCGATCGGGGTGCAATCCACCAAAAATTTCGGAGACGAACATTTTAGCTACCCTGTTTGGAGTGCCTTTCAAACTATCGTCGTCTAGGTCGAGACCCAAGGTGAGCATAATTTCCCTGACGTTTTCCTTGATTCTTTGAATTTTCTCCTTATCATCAAGAATAAAAGCATCTTCACGCATAGGAGTTTCTTCTGATGAAGAAACATGCTCGTTTCCCATCTCCTCAAAGTGCTCTTTCAATGTACTATCGATTTTCATTCGAATCTAACTTTTGCGAACTGTAAAGATATACATTAAATGGCACTTTATACCCTATTTAGGGCATTACACAACATAAATTAGTGTTAACTAAGAACGTGGTTTAAATTTATGAATTACGACGTTTTACCTACTTATGAGACTTTATTTCTTACTTTTTGGAGTGTTGTTCTTGCTTGGAGTGCAATACAACTTCGGGCAGATCGCCCAAGATTGTATAGACGCTATACCCATTTGTAACAATACACCTGTCAATGGGGGCACGGATGGCTATGGAATCGACGATTTCAACGGCATTGATGTGAGTGGTTGCCTTGAAAAGACATTAAGTGGATCTATCGAATCAAATGCCGCTTGGTATCGATTTCGTACGGGTGCCTCGGGGCAATTAGGTTTCAATATAGGAATCAACGCAACGGAAGATTGGGATTTTGCGCTATACAAAACAAGTGACTGTAATTCACTCGGTGATCCCATACGCTGTAATTTCTATGATAATCAAGATCAAAATACATTTGTTGGGGTAGGAGAGGACCCCTCTGGAGAAGATTCGAACATACAATTTGAAGAGTGGTTAGAGGTTTCTCCTGGTGAGGATTATTACTTGTTTATCAATAATTTTAGCAATAGTAATTCAGGATTTTCCATTCAGTTTTCAGGAAACATTTTCGTAACCAACCCCTATGACGCTTTAGATTGCTCTATAGTCAGCAATCTTTTGGGTCCGCCGATTTCGGCTTGTGACTTTGATACCGTTACTTTAGATGCTTCAACGACGGATGCGCTGGATTATACTTGGTTCAGCAATACGGGAAATGGTTATCAAGAAATCATGGGTGAAAAAGGCCCAATCCTTATAGTTCTGGGTTCTGCGACGTATCAAGTTGTGGTTGCTAGGGCCGCCGGAAATATCATAAGTGAAGTACAAGTAGCATATTCCACGGTACCTACTGCCCATCCCGTATCTGATGACGCATCCTGCTCTGGAATGACAACTTATGACCTTAAATTAAAGGATAGTGAGGTTTTGGGTGGTCAAGATCCACAGTTGGTTGTGGTGAGTTATCATAGTTCCCTAGGTGATGCCATAGCCGGTGTGAATGGGCTTCCTAAGCAAATTCCGGTACAACCTGGTTCGCAAACAGTTTATGTGAGGGTCACTTCTGCGGAGAATCCCAACTGTTTTGACGCGCCGCAGCAATTTGAATTGATCAATTTGGAAACCCCAGTATTGGACTTTCCGTCTGAAGCTTATATATGCAATGATAATTCAAGCATCACCATTGGTGCTGACAGTGCGATTCCGAATTACACCTACACTTGGGATTCTGGAGAGAACACTCCAAATATCATCGTATCACAAGTGGGTACACATACCCTTACGATAACAAATACCCAAGCTGGTCTAAGCTGTTCGGATTCGAAATCAATTACAGTGGTCGTGTCCTCATTGCCTAATATCACGGATATCAAAATAAACGGGCTCCAGAATAACAATGCGGTAACTGTGGAGACCGATACAGCAGATGACTGGTTATATCAATTGGATAGTGAAGAGCCACAATCTTCAAATATGTTTTCAAGTGTCACGCCTGGTGAACATACCGTAAGCGTAATAGATCCCCGTGGCTGTGGATTCGTAAGTGAAGAAATCATTGTTGTCGGATTTCCGAAATTTTTTACCCCGAATGGGGATGGTATGCATGATAATTGGACTATTGAGGGCATCGATAATCTGAGCAATCCGGTTATTATGATTTATGACCGCTTTGGAAAGCTTTTGAAACAATTAAATCCATCAGATTTTGGCTGGGATGGTAGGTTCAACGGTCAAGTAATGCCATCTACCGATTATTGGTTCAAGTTGACCTATACCGATACCAATGGCCAGACAACCACTGCAAAATATATCAATAATCACTTTTCCTTAAAAAGATGATGCTATTCAAATAAGCATTTCATCGATAAACGGTAGAAATTCCCGACGAACACATACTAAATTTGGAGTGGTAGAGTTATACTATGTGTTAAGAGTTTACTACAAGTCCCTTAATCTATGCGAACACTCTTTATTACCACGTGCTGCTTGATTCTTTTTTCTATTGGAGTAAATGCACAATCAGCCAATTCGGGTGATTGTAGAACTGCTATTCCCGTCTGTGCGGATGCACCCATAAACATCATTGTAGATGGACGAGGCGCTATAGATGATTTCGATCCAGATGTAATTACCAATTCGGGTTGCCTTGAAAAAGGAAGTCTTAGCGCCGCTAACATTGAGAACAATACCTCATGGCTTGTTTTTAGGGCAGGTACCGATGGTCAGGTGGGTTTTGATATTGATGCTATACCCAGTGCGGGAAATACGATTACTGCAGAATGGGATTTTGCGGTTTATGGACCAGATGTGGATTGCGCAGATATCAGTAACGGTACTGCTCAGCCTATTCGCTGTAATTATGAGGTCAATGGCACAACTTTTACAGGACTTGGGGTGAATCCTGAAAACGGACAGGCTGGCGCGCCGCCGCTTCCACAGAACCAAAATACCTATGATGAGTATCTAGACGTACAGGAAGGTGAGATATACTTTATATTGGTCAATAACTTCAACACCAATTTTGATAACGAGGCAGAAGAATTTATGTTGACCTTCACGGGAAGCTCCGTTGAAGCTGATCAGAATACGGCCCTTGACTGTACCCTGCGTGATGAATTTTTAGGATTGGATATTACAGCTTGTGAAGGAGATCCCGATATTATTTTAAGCGCTTTGCGTTCGCCTGCAGGTCCAGATGTTGCTGTGGTGCTATGGTCGGTCGATTACGATGACGATGGTACTATTGATGATACGGGTTTGCCCGGTATCGGTGTTAATGGAGCCGAGCTTATCGTTTCAAGCCCAAATACAGGGCGTTATTTTGCGGAGATCACTACTATTTCAGGAACACCACCCATTGTATCCGATGTTGGGGGTGTGTTTATTGAGTTCTTTGGTCCCCCGGAATTTACAGGCGTTGAAATTTTGGACACGAACTTATCTATTGACCCTGATATAAACAATATAGAGATTCTTATCAATGGAAATAGCGAATACGAATATGCATTAAATGGCGGAGCGTTTCAGGATGAAGCCATTTTTAACGACATCCCACCAGGATTGAATTCGATTATTATTAATGACAAAAACGGATGCGGCACAACGGAGGAGGAGTTCTTAATGGTAGCCTATCCAAAATTTTTCACCCCGAATGGAGATGGAATTAACGAAACATGGAATATTAGGGGTATCGAAACTCTTGGTAACCCTGTGGTTTTCATCTTCGATCGTTACGGTAAGCTTTTAAAACAGTTGGATGCCAATACCGCTTGGGACGGTACCTATAACGGAAGCCTCATGCCCTCTACTGATTACTGGTTTCGATTCGAATATAATGAATCTGCAGTTGATTTGGTGGTGGCAAAGACTAGAAAGACCCATTTTTCCTTAAAAAGGTAAATCTATTCCAAAAAAACGAAGCAATCTCCTAGGGGGATAATGTACTCAAATCGAGTTCACTACTGGAAAAGATTGCCTCGCTTAATGCGATAAGGTCGCATACTAGAAATTCAGGGTATAACTAATTGTAGCATTTGTGTTGATTCGGTTGATAAGTGCAGGAGTGTCTAAACCTGTATCTAAAAGCGTTTCCGAGATATCTCGCTCCGTACTACTCAGGGCAAAGTCCAATCTGCTACCCCCAAAATCAAACCCTATTCCTGCTGATATTCCGTTTAAATCGCCAATAAGATCGATATTTGAGTAGGGGCTTTGTTCGAAGCGATAGCCGCCTCGAAGGCTAAAGCGTGCTATTCTATATTCCCCACCTATTCGTAAGGTCGATACGGCACCGAGCGTATTTGCAACGTCATCATTTACGGTGCTAAAATTCGAATCACTAGTCGGACCTAATTCGGCCCGCGACATATCTTGGTAACTATAATCAATACTTAGTAGTCCATTTTTGCCAAAGACGAATGCAGCACTTCCGTTTAGTTTAGAAGGTGTTTTTATGGTATATCTCGGAAAAAGGTTGACGAGGTTAAGATCGATAAAATTAATATCCGAATCGGCTAAATCAGAACTAATACGTTGCGAAAGATCGTCTGTCAAACGATACCAAGTAGGCGATTGGTAACTACCGCCAATTCGAACTACTTCATTTAATTTGGCAATTGCGCCTAGGCTAAATGAGAAGCCGGAACCTTCTGTGTGCAATAAATTATCAAAGGTCGTTCTTTGAATTTCAGAAGCGGCCTCATATCCGGTTTCCGTAAATTCATCATAACGATCGTATAAAATGGTATGGAAGTTCAAAGAGGCGCCAACATTCAATCTTTCTTGGTATTGAGAGGCAAAGTTCAGCGTGAACTTACTGTTATATCCGGTAGTATTTCTCAATAAGTTTTGGCCCACGTTAGCATAACCGGCATTGCTTGTATAAGTAGTATTGGCATCTTCCATGGTTTCAGGGTCGATTAACCCGCCATAGTACCCTAAAAAGACTTGTTGGTCGCCAAACCCTTGTTGTGCACCGATGTCTAGATAAGCATCTTCTATAAATTCACCTTCTTGAAGCAAAATAGAGCCAAAGGGCACGCCGGCTGCGAAATTCAGAAAATAATTATCGATACCCTGATTACTTGTTCCGTTAATCAAGACTTGATTGTCAAAATTTTGAACGATATCATAATTTCCGGCTACGGCTATTTTATTCCATCCTGATTCGGGCTTTGAAGTTTTGAAAACCAACACGCCTCCGACTTGGTTCACGTCGATATTGGTGTAGGAGGTGTTTCTATTGGTGCCAAAATAGGAAGCTGTATTATCGTTGTTGTATACAGTACCGGAAAAAGTAAGCAAGCTATTATTGAATACGGCTGATCCGGCAGGATTGATGTTCAGGGCAGATAAGTCGCCACCAAGTGCTCCAAAAGCACCGCCCATGGCCTGAAAGCGCGCGGTACCCTGCAAATTTTCATTACTATAGCGCAAAACGTCATTACTATTCTGGGCCGTTGCGATGGTGCATGCCAATAGCATTATGAAAGTTAAATGTCTTTTCATTTTTTACAATTTTTTGATAAATTCTGAATGAAATTTACGTGACTTATTGACGACCTCTACTACCACCGGATCGTCCTCCTGATGATCTTCCTCCTGAAGAGGAGCGAGAAGAACCTCCTGAACTTCTGGCGCTACTCGAGCTTCTAGTTGATCTACCCGATGAACGGTAGCTTCCTCCGCTACTTCGGCTCGAACTACCTGATCTATAAGAGCTTCTGCTTGGTGCAGCGCTTCTGCTTCGTGATTGTGTTCTAGGGCCACTACCGTAGCTCCTAGTTCTGCTACCAGAGCTTCTGTATGTAGATGTTCTTGGCGTACTACTACGTGTACCGCTATATCTTGAAGAGGATGTTCCACCTCTAGAGGTGCTACTACGAGGTGTTGTTCCTCGATAGCTTTGGCTACTTCTTGATGAGCTATTATATCGAGGTACCGCTCTCGTACTTCTACTGGTTCTATAAGCCCTATTTTGATCAACACCTACGGTTCTGCGGGCGGCTGTACCATTTCCGTAGGCTCGAGAACTTCTCGAGCTCCTTGAAGATGCAGTACTTCTGTTCGTATTTGAGCGTGAAGTTGTGCTTCTATATCTAGGTGAATTGCCTCTTGAGGTATTCAAGTTCGATCGACCCCTAAGAGCAGTGCTTCTACTATTGATTGCATTTGCATTGTAATAGCCTCGTCTTCCTCTGTTAAAGGCATATCTTTGATTGCCATAATAACCGTTCCAACCCCAGTTGTTGTAACCACCCCAACCCCAGTTGTTCCAGCCACCGTAGTAACCACCCCAACCCCAGTTGTTCCAGCCACCGTAGTAACCACCCCAACCCCAGTTGTTCCATCTATTCCATCGGTTCCAGCCGTAACCGTAACCACCCCAACCCCAGTTGTTCCAGCCCCAATACGGATTGGCCCAGCCGAAGCCTACACCGCCCCAGCCCCAGTTGTTCCAACCGTTATCATAAATATTGATACTTACATTGGTTGGGTTGTCGCCCCAACCGCCATTACCTACATAATCATTTCCATTATCATAGTAATCGGTCAATTGGGTTTCGTTTATGCTATCGTTTTCGATGTCGCTTGAATAAGAATCCACATCGGTGAAAACTTCGCTATCCAAAATTTCACCTACTTCATCTGCCTTTTGACCAAAATAGTTGGTGTAGGCG
>JARFRH010000144.1 GCA_029287355.1 Maribacter sp.
TAATGCATCTGTGCCAGATTGGGCGAATGGCTGGACCATTGGTCTTGATTGACCCTTATTCTACAAAAATCGATTTCCGAACGGAAACCGGTTTTTTATCGTCGGTAATTCCTTCCAATCGGATTTCAAACTCACCGGAAACATCGGAAGTGAAAAAATCGATTTGATATTCGTCTTGCCCCACTTTCAGTTCCGGTATCCAAAGCAACTGTAAGCGATCATCGGGAAGTCGCGTATCGCCTTCATCCACTGGGACATCATCATAACGCTGCACGAAGTATTTTTTGTCAGGTTGTGGTTTGAGCAAATTAAAAGTTGAAACACGGTCATTATTTTGGAACAATTCATAGGTATTGCCTTCATTAGTAGTTAAAATAATGGCACCTTCATAAACCTCGGGGCCAAAAATAAACTGCTGCCTGAACACTTCAATTGCCTCTATGGCCCTAGCATCGAATGCTAAAAGTGCGTTATGGTCTTGAACCAGACAACCATTCAACAAAATCAGCGGGGGAATATCGGTGACCGATGCGTAGTCATACCCCTTTACCCGAATAGTGTAATCATCATTACCGATTCTTTTTGAGTACGCATCTTGAACAATTTCCACCAAGGTCTCCCGCAATGTTTTAAAACGGGTGTAGTCATCCAGCAAATAGGTCTTCTTCGGCTTGTTATCAAAAAACTGATTCGGTAAAACGGTCAAAATGGAATCAGGGCGAAACTGAAAATAAGAATTCTCGATTTGGTTATGTATGCTTCGTTTCAAAATTTCCTCACGCATCGAAATAGGGATGTCAATTTCCTTAAAATCAAGTTTGGCGTAATCTAAATTTCCGGGTTCGTTAATTTGCACTTCATAGGCCTCCGGATTTTCGGACAGTACCTGTAAAACCATTTTTTCGCCGCTATAGCTTTTTGAAACGTTCACATGAAAATTACCTAAAACATCCGTTTGAACGACTTCGAGAACATAATCCTCTCCAGGGATAGAAACCCCTATCTTCAGGTTCTTGACCGATCTGCCGTCTTCCAAGGCAATCACTTTTCCTTTGAATAATTCTCCACGTAGTTCCGGTAGCGCAATGCGGTCTCCCACCACTGCAAGTACCTTGCTTTTATGCCCCCTTTCTTTTATGAGAAAAGTAGCATTAGCTGATATGGGAGGTTCGGTAACCAAATCCTTTTTTCGAACTGAAACGGAATAGCTGCCCGAAATGACCTGGTTCGTTTCTTTACCTTGAACCGATAGGACGACTTTAGCCCTTTTAGGGAATTTTTTCCCGCTTACACTTACCTGAAGTGGACCAATATTTTCCTTAGACGTTTTTTCCGGAATCGGATTAGCCAAAGTATCATTGCCAACTATCGCGATTGAATCGGTTTGGATAGCAGTGCTTTTTTGCAGTTCAGGCTGGTTGGTTCGATAGGGATTCACGATAACCAAATCACTTTGAAAGAAATCATCTTGGTCCTGATTGTGCATCCAATTCGTGTAAGCGACCAATTTATAACCGCCCGACACAACATCGGTAGGAATAAAAAAATCCCCATGCCCTTGGCCTTCTTTTAGTAAAATCTTATGCCTGAAGATCAGCTCGCCTTCTTCCCCTATCAGTTCCACATAGGCTACTTTACTAAATGTTGTCAAACCACGCTGCTCGGTATCAAAACAATACACTTTGTAAAAAAGGTATTCTCCTGTTAATAAAAACGACGTATTTGTATGTACAAAGACCGTTTCACTCGGTAGGGTTTGATACCCCGACACTTGATTCTTGGTGCCTAGTGCTATTTGACCGACCAAATCCATGGGCCATATACACATTAACAAAACCAATATCAGATATCGCATTGAACTCAAATTATTCGACCCAAAACTCGGGTACTTTGTTACTTCCTAAAGCGGTACAATCGCCGCAAGCCCTAGCTACGGTGCGAATACCTCCGTTATTGTCAAAAAACACACGTGTCTCTCTTTGAACACTTGTTTTCAAATCTTCTCCCGATTGTGCCGTGGGTAAACAATTCTGAAAATAAGGGGGCAATTCCTCCCCGGGAAAGAAATCTTCCCAATTGAAAAAAATACGTTTCTCGGCCACGGCAGCGACCTCGAAGAAACCTGCAACGTTCTCGTTTTCATTCTCCAATGAAAAAATGTTACCGGCCAAAAAACCTGGCTGATCTTCACTAAAAACAGTTGTCGAGGATTGCGACAACCCTTTCAAGGTCTCATAGTAACTGAACGCCTCGGGGGTCTGAACATATTGCCGCACCGATATACTGTACCGATGTGTGAGAATGTAATTGTTTCTATCAATGAAGCGAACGTTGTAAGCCGTTAGCCGATCTTCGCCCAGATTAAGGGTATTGACCACGTTGATGACCTTTTCACGATCGCTACCATAACATATCCGCTCTTCTCTTTCTCTCCTGATTACATCGAATGCAGGGCCAGTGCTCAATTGAATCACAAAAACAACATCCTGGGGGCTCCAGAACGGGGCGATGATCTTAAACGTTTCCTGATATTCGTAGCGGTAATACTTTGACGCTCCGGAAGGATCGAAGGTGTCCACAAAAATTCCCATTCCCTGGTCACCCTGATCGTTGGTGGTTCGTTCGGCGTACAAATTGTCAATGGTAGTATTCGATACCGGTAATTGCATGGTAGCGGAACGGTAAGACCTTCCATTTTCCGTAGTGATCAACAGACTGTAAGATTTGCCGGTTTCTGCCGCAAATGGAACATTCGAAACATATTTACCCGGTTCAACTTCTTCAAAACCGAACTGCTGCGTTCCGTCATCGATACCAACAGTTGCATTTTCTTCCGCTATCGGCGCATCTTCACCAAAACGATAAGGTCTGGTGAGTCGAACCTCTTGTTGTTTATTTTCGTTCGTAATCAACGCGTTTACGACCAATATTTCTTCCAACCCAGCTACCTCACCCTGAAAAGGCTCGGTACATCCAAAAAGCAGGAACAGTACAGCGACACCCACCAAGCGTAAGAAGAATTTTTCAAGATTTCTATAGGATGAATACATGGTCTTAATCAGCTCTAAAATTTAAAATTATATGTTATCGAAGGAATCGGAATTGCAAAAATCGAACTTTGCAACGCCTCGATTTCTCCATCTTGGGAAACAAAAAATACGGAATACGGATTGTTCCTTCCCAAAACGTTGTATACTGAAATCGTCCAGAAACTGTGGGCGAATTTTTTGATTTTATGGTTGCCCTCAATATTGAACCCAAGGTCCAAACGAAAGAAATCGGGAATTCGAAATTGATTTCTGTCGCTGTACAGCACGAATTCATTTCCATTGAATTCATAATTACCCACGGGAAAGGTTACGGGCCGGCCGGTTTGATAGACAAAATTACCCGAAAAACTAAATCGTCTGGTAAACTTATAGTTTACTACCATACTGAAATCATGGGGTTTGTCAAAATTGGAAGGAAAAAACTCCCCATCATTTACGCGCTCTTGCGGAAAAGGACTATCGAG
>JARFRH010000007.1 GCA_029287355.1 Maribacter sp.
GCCATAAAAGGTGCTTTGGAAAAAATTTATCTTGATCCTAGCTAGGTAGATGTAGTATTGATGGGAAATGTTGTACAAGCCGGCACAGGACAAGCTCCTGCCCGTCAGGCGGCAATTTTTGCGGGTATACCGGATAAGGTGCCCAGTACAACCATAAATAAAGTTTGCGCTTCAGGAATGAAGGCAGTTATGCAAGCGGCTCAGGCTATCGCTTTAGAAGATATTGAAATTGCGGTCGCTGGCGGAATGGAGAACATGAGCTTAATTCCCCACTATGTGCATTTAAGAATTGGTCAAAAGTTCGGACCAGCTTCCTTAATCGATGGTATGCAAAAAGATGGTCTGGTTGATGTGTACGATCAAAATGCAATGGGCGTTTGTGCAGACGCCTGTGCCACAGCGCATAATTTTAGCAGGGAGGACCAAGATGCTTTTGCCATTCAATCATACCAAAGATCAGCGGACGCTTGGGAAAATGGCAGATTTAATAATGAAGTCATTCCTGTAGAAGTACCACAGCGAAGAGGCGAAGCTGTTGTCGTTGCCGAGGATGAAGAGTTTAAGAATGTGAAGTTGGATAAGATACCGGCGCTTAGAGCGGCTTTTTCAAAAGACGGTACCGTTACAGCGGCCAACGCTTCGACCATAAATGATGGCGCTGCGGCTCTGGTGTTAATGAGTGCTGAAAAAGCTAATGAACTGAACCTAAGGCCTCTTGCAAAAATAAAGGGCTATGCTGACGCTGCCCAAGAACCAAAATGGTTTACCACTGCCCCGGCCAAAGCTTTGCCAAAGGCATTATCAAAAGCCGGAGTTTCGATTGAGGATGTTGATTTCTTTGAATTCAATGAAGCATTCGCAGTAGTTGGTTTGGCCAATATGAAGTTATTGGGACTTACCGGTGAAAACGTAAATGTAAATGGCGGTGCCGTCTCTTTGGGCCATCCATTAGGCTGTTCGGGAGCCAGAATTTTGGTCACATTACTTCATGTTTTACAACAAAAAGATGCTAAAATTGGTGCCGCGGCCATCTGTAATGGTGGTGGTGGAGCTTCGGCGATAGTCATCGAAAGAAACTAATTCTGAAGTAGGTAACTAGATATATGCAGTACGGTATTTGTCACCTTAGTATTGTTGCAGTTCGATCAGTTGCTGATGACGCTGCCGAAATGGTATCTCAATTATTATATGGAGAACGGTTTAAGATTCTTGAAGCGCGCAAGTCTTGGAGCAAAATACGCATGGCCTTCGACAAGTGTGAAGGATGGGTACTCAATACTCAAATGGTTCTGGTGGAGCAAGTTGATTATGATTTGTTGGAAACTTCAGCAGGAATAAAACATGCTTCAGACCTCGTTTCTTTTGTGTCTTCAAACGAAGGCGAACTGCTTCCTGTTGTATTGGGGTCTTCAGTGCATTTCAGTAAAATATTAGGCCACGACTTTGAAGGGGCATTTCTTGAAAATCAACAAGACAAACCAAATGTAATCCGAATCGCATTGTTATATCTTAATGCTCCTTATCTATGGGGAGGCAGAACTCCTTTCGGGCTTGACAGTTCAGGCTTCACACAAATGACCTACAAAGTAAATGGGTATCGCTTGAAACGAACGGCATTAGAACAATCCGCTCAGGGAGAAGCCCTAAGTTTTATCGAAGAAAGCGAACCTGGAGATCTCGCCTTTTTCGATAACAAAGATGGACTAATCGATCATGTGGGTATCGTAATGGAAAACAACTATATCATACATTGTCACGGTAAAATTCGAATCGACCGCCTAGACCATACCGGAATTTTCAATACCGAATCGAACCGTTATACCCACAAACTTAGGGTCATCAAAAAAATCATATAAAAAAGACCCGCTCGATAAGCGGGTCTTTTTGTGTTTGGATGGGGAACTTGGTTATTCGCCCAATAGCTTTTTGAGTCGCATGAAGTTTTCATTATCGCCCATAGCCCCGTAGATATTCTTCAATTGTGTAAGTATACTCTTATTATCCGGACTTTCTTTCAAGGCATCTTCAAGTACTTGCGCACCTTGCACAAATAAATCATCTTTCTTCTTTTTCAACTCTTCATATCTTGCAATGTCTTTTCGTGAATTGCCCAATGAATTCATTTCATCGATTAAGCTATTTCCTTCATTTACATAAGTCGTCGAAAGATTCAGTTGCGCATTGGTGTATTTCGGATTGATCTCTAAGGCCCTTAAATAAGAAGCTCTTGCCTCTTCTACATTACCCTGTTCCATATTAATTACACCAATATTATAATGCAAATCCGGATTGTCAGGAGCCACAGTAGTAGCTTCGGCCATTAAGGTCTTGAACTTTTCTTTATCACCCAATTTATAATGAAGGTTCGCTTCGTTTAAAATAAGTTGCACATCATTTGGATCATTGGCCCTTGCAGCTTTATAGGCTTCTAAAGCCTTATCATCTTGACCTAATTGCGTATAAATAAGTGCGGTATTTTTAACAATTTCAGCTGACTTCGATGGTGTTTTTTCATCTACTGGATCCTTAAATGTTCCTGACTTCACCATAAGATCACGCTGCACCTTATCCATAATCTCTACTTCTCCGGTTTCAATATTTGTGGCTTTAAACACTTCTCCGCTACCATCGTAACCCAACTCCTGTAATTCATTATAGTAGGTAAGGGCCTGCTCAAAATGTTGTCCGTTTACCGCACTACTCGCGGCATAATAGAGATAAGAAGTGTCTAGTGGGCTAATTTTGTAGGCCATGTACAATTTGGTCGCTGCTTCTTCGAAGTTCTTGTTCCCATTGTCTTCTACCGCGGAATTGACGATATCTGCCGTAAGTGCCTGGATTCGTTGCTTCGTTTCGTCAGAATACTTCGCTTTGCCGCTTTTCTCTTCGATTTCAACAACTTTCTTGAAAGACTCCGCTGCTGCTTCAAAAGCCGCATTATCGCCTTTCTTTCCTAAATCGGCATACGCCTGGCCTCTTAAAAAATGATACTGCGTCTGATATTTTTCATCCGCCCCGGAAATCATTCCCGAAATGCCATCCAATGCTGTCTTCGCGGCTGCCATATCACCACTTTTGACCGCCTTATCCGCAGTCTTCAGCTCTGCTTTTTGTGCAAACGAGACCATTGCAAAGGACATTGTTGCAAGTATTAAAATTTTAGTTTTCATCTTCAATATAATTAAAAGTTAGAGTTTAAATGATTGTTAATTATTCTTCTTCGGAGCTATTTTCAGTAGCATCCGCACTTCCATTATCAATAGCCGTGCCATCTTCTGTGGTAACTTCAATATCCATGATATCAACTTCCTCCAGTTCTTCGTCATCTTTCATGACCTTAGCTACGGCAGCAATACTGTCATCACCTTTGATATTGATGAGTTTGACCCCTTGGGTAGCTCTACCCATTACGCGCAGATCCTCCACACTCATTCGTATGGCAATACCCGATTTATTGATAATCATCAGATCATCTGAATCACACACATTTTTTATGGCAACCAAGCCACCGGTCTTATCGGTAATGGAAATGGTCTTCACCCCTTTTCCACCACGATTGGTAATTCTATAGTCTTCAATACTGGATCTTTTACCATATCCATTTTCAGACACCACGAGAAGTTCGTCCTCGAAATTGTGAACGGAAACCATTCCAATGACCTCGTCATTATCATTTGCTAGCCTAATTCCCCGAACTCCGGAAGCGTTTCGACCCATGGGTCGTGTCTTGCCTTCCTCAAAACGAATGGCTTTACCAGATTTCAATCCTAAGAATATTTGACTCGTTCCGGTTGTCAGTTTAGCCTCTAAGAGCTCATCATCCTCACGAATGCCTATGGCATTGATTCCATTTTGTCTTGGTCTCGAGTATTGTTCCAAAGACGTTTTCTTAACCGTACCTTTTTTAGTGGCCATAATCACATAATGGCTATTTACATAGTCCTCATCTTTTAAATCTTGCGTACAGATAAAAGCTTTTACTTTATCGTCATTCTCGATATTGATAAGGTTTTGAATGGCTCTGCCTTTTGAGGTCCTACTTCCTTCAGGTATTTCATAAACCCGCATCCAGAAACATTTACCTTTCTGGGTAAAGAACAACATATATTGGTGGTTAGTACCAACAAACAAATGCTCTAAGAAATCTTCGTTTCTTGTTGAGGATGCTTTTTGACCCACTCCTCCTCTATGTTGGGTCTTATATTCCGTTAGAGGAGTACGTTTGATATATCCCGCATGCGAAATGGTAATGACCACCTGCTCATTAGGAATCATATCCTCCATACTCAAATCACCTCCTGCAAAATTGATTTCAGAACGTCTCTCATCACCGTATTTCTCTTTGACTTCAGCAAGTTCGTCCTTGATAATCTGCATTCTTCGATCTTTTCGATCAAGAATATCCTTCAAGTCCGCAATGGTCTTGATGATTTCATCAAACTCATTTCTTAGCTTATCTTGCTCCAGACCCGTTAGTTGACGTAAACGCATTTCAACTATGGCCTTAGCCTGAATCTCGGTAAGCTTAAATCGCTCCATCAAGTTCTCCCGTGCCTCATCTGCATTTGAAGATGCCCTAATGATTTTGATAACCTCATCAATATTATCGGAAGCAATAATGAGCCCCTCTAAGATATGGGCTCTATCTTCCGCTTTTTTTAGCTCAAACTTCGTGCGCCGTACAACCACCTCATGGCGATGCTCCACAAAATAGTGAATCATCTCTTTCACATTCAAAAGTTGTGGTCGCCCTTTGACCAAAGCAATATTATTGACGCTAAAAGAAGATTGAAGTGCCGTATGCTTATATAAGGTATTAAGAACGATATTCGGAATAGCATCTCTTTTTAGGATGTAAACGATACGCATACCTTTTCTATCGGACTCGTCTCGTATGCTTGAGATGCCCTCTATCTTTTTCTCATTGACCGAATCGGCGGTCTTTTTAATCATGTCTGCCTTATTGACCTGATACGGTATTTCGGTAACTATGATGCATTCTCGACCCTGAACCTCTTCAAAAGTGGCTTTGGCTCGCATTACCACGCGCCCTCTTCCTGTATGAAATGCCTCCTTAACACCATCATAACCATAAATGATACCTCCGGTTGGGAAGTCAGGTGCCTTGATGTGCGTAATCAACTCATCAATTTCAATATCATTATTTTCGATATATGCAATTGTTCCGTCTATAACCTCAGAAAGGTTGTGTGGTGGCATATTCGTCGCCATACCCACGGCTATACCTGATGCACCATTAATCAAAAGATTTGGAATCCGAGCTGGTAAAACCGTTGGTTCTTGTAAAGAGTCATCAAAATTGAGTTGATGATCTACGGTATCCTTATCGATATCAGCCAACATGTCATCCGCGATTTTACGCATACGGGCCTCCATATAACGCATCGCAGCCGGACTGTCTCCATCTACGGAGCCAAAGTTACCTTGACCATCTACCAACATGTAGCGCAAACTCCATTCTTGTGCCATACGCACCATTGAGTCATAAACCGAGGTATCGCCATGAGGGTGGTACTTACCCAAAACCTCACCTACTATACGGGCGGATTTCTTATGGGAACTCGAACTACGCACCCCCAATTCGTACATTCCATAGAGCACTCTTCGGTGTACAGGTTTAAGGCCATCTCTGACATCTGGTAACGCACGTGACACAATGACCGACATTGAATAATCAATGTAGGCAGATTTCATCTCATCTTCGATGTTAATGGGAATCAATTTTTCTCCTACCGCCATATGAAATTCTTATGTATTTAAATGATTAAAAAAGTATGCCAATATACTTAAAATACTGACCTTCAAAGAATACAAACCTTACTTTATTCAACAATTTATTAACACTTTTTGCGTTGTAGGTAGTTGATAATTACACTGTTAATTATTTTGTAAATCGGTGCTTTTTTCGTCATTTCGACATAGATTATCGAATATGGGTACAGTATTTGCCTTAGATTGTTCTAGATTTACTAATTTTAAAGCTTATACGGATTGTTTTATGGATGATAATTTTTCCCCTAGAGTTAAGGATGTAATTGCGTACAGCAAGGAGGAAGCATTGAGGTTGGGTCACGATTTTATCGGTACCGAACATTTGATGCTGGGTCTCTTGCGGGATGGAAGTGGAAAAGCAATCACTATTTTGGATGCACTTGATGTTGATCTGGATCATCTTCGCAGAAAAGTAGAAATTCTCAGCCCCTCGAATCCCAGTCCAAGCAGTGTTCAAAAAGATAAGAAAAACCTGCATTTAACAAGACAGGCAGAACGCGCTTTGAAAACCACTTTTTTAGAAGCTAAGCTCTTTCAGAGTTCTTCCATTAATACCGCACACCTGTTACTTTGTATTTTAAGAAATGAGAATGACCCTACGACCAAGCTACTCCACAAACTGAAAGTGGACTATGATGGAGTCAAAGAGCAATTCAAGTTCATGATCACAAGCGATGATGATATTGTCGACGCACCCACTTCCGAATCTTTTCCTAGTGATAGCGACGAAGCAAACGAAGGAAAGGAAAGTACTTTTGGAGGTGCTTCGAATCCAAAAGGAAACAAAAAATCAAAAACTCCCGTGCTCGATAATTTTGGGCGTGATTTAACTCAAATGGCCGAGGAGAATCGTTTGGATCCGGTGGTAGGAAGAGAAAAGGAGATCGAAAGGGTCTCTCAGATTTTAAGTAGACGAAAAAAGAACAATCCGCTTTTAATTGGTGAGCCTGGCGTTGGTAAAAGTGCTATAGCCGAAGGGCTGGCCTTGCGGATAATCAATAAAAAGGTGTCAAGAATTCTTTATGGCAAAAGGGTTGTTACCCTAGACCTTGCGTCAA
>JARFRH010000018.1 GCA_029287355.1 Maribacter sp.
CCGTTACACCGAACCCCCAACCCAGCGCCGGAAAAATAGCCCATGGGAAGCTAGTCGTATTGTAATTAATAATTATTAGAACGGGAATAACAATGCAATAGGCCGTCAGGTTACCGTAAAAGCCTTTGATGGCCTCTACGCGCTCTTTTGCCTTTTCGTATCTTTTATCTTCGATATAAACTTTTTGCGTTTCTATCTTTGAAACTTGTTTTGTCAGCATAGGAAGTTTTACGCTAAAATCCGATGCCGATTTGCTAATTTGAACCTTTCTATCCGTCAAAATACCGTAACGTTGTTGAATATTTGAAAGCCCGACGCCACTACTCTTTTTAACCACTTGTTTTTCTTGTAAATTATTACTCACCACTAGTGCACCATCTTCTTCCGAAACTTTGATATGTAAAGGTTTTTCAGAGGTCACCACATTATGTTTTACCGCATTTTCCAAAAGCAGTTGAAGGGACAATGGGATTATCTTTGCTTCAGGGTTGCTACTCTGTTCCGGAATATCAAAGATGATACTATCTTCGAATCGCATCTTTAAAAGACGCACATACGTTTTAGCAAACTGTAATTCTTCATCGACCGAAACCAAATCTTTGTTCTTCTGCTCAAGAACATAGCGATACACTTTTGACAATGATGTCGTGAATTTTTGGGCCTGATATGGGTCCTCTTCAATCAAACTGGTCAAAACATTCAAACTATTGAATAGAAAATGTGGGTCGAGCTGGTTCTTTAAAGCATCGAATTTAGCAGAAGCCGTGCCGGCAATTATTTTTTGTTCCTTGACCTTGTTTTCCTGGCGATACCTATAATAATAAAAGGCGTAGAAAATCAAGGAAATACCCAGAGCAATTAGTAAAGGCTCTTGGTAATCTTTTAGGGACACAGAATCTAAAACTTGCTGAACTGATCTATTGTAAAAAGCGAGCAATATGACCATACGAGCAATAAAGACCCCAATACAAGAGACCAAAACGTTGCCTGCTATTGCTATGGTCATACGCCTAGTGGTATATAAATAATTATCGTATTTCTTTAAAAGAAAATAAAACCAATATACGTTGACCGCGTAAAGAATCATTGAAAACACCAAATTGGTATAATACCCTTTCCAAACATCGGCTATCATTGCATCGAACCTCAGGTCGTCAGTAATATAATAGTAGGTCATAAAACCGACAAATAGAAGCGTGCCTAAAATGAAAGCCCTAACGAGTTCTTTTAAAAAGCCATTTAATGTCATTACTTATTACAGTTTTTAAGCGTCATCTCCGCTCTATCCTTACCCCAGTTCGGATGAAAGTCAGACGCTGCCTTAAAGGTATCAAAAAGTTCCAATGCGCGCTCGACATCTTTACAATAAGGAGTAGTATCCTGACCAAAATAAGCTGCTGAGCCCATATCCCATTCCGCCTTTGAAAACACTACCCTGGGGTTATCAGGGGCCATAGCCAAAGCTTTCGAATAAAGTGCCGCTACTTTGCCTGAAAGCGTCATTCCGTAGGTTGCACCATCAAAAGCAATCCAAGCCGTATAGGTCATGGCTTGTTGTACGGTAATTTCAGGATTGTCTGGTGCGATATTCTTTGCCAAATCAAGATACGCTTGCGCCTTTTCTAATTGCTGTGTCAATTTTTCTTTATCCTTCTCTCCGAAGGAAACGATCGTATCGATTTGTGCAACATAATAGTAAGGAAGCCAATTATCCATCTCGGCATTTGCGATACGTTCGAACATATTGGAAGCTTCCGCCGATTTTCCGTCACCCCAAAGTTGAAATGCCTTTTGCATTCCTTTTGTGTATTGGTCTTGGGCAAATACCATATTCGAAATTAAAAACAGGGCAATTACGATTCCTTTTTTCATCATTGGATTCTTTTGTTTTAGATTCCCGTTCTTCGTCACCGATTAGGATAAACCAAGGAGGAAATCTGTTGGTTTATAAATTGATAATTTGTTTTACAGTACCCCCTTTTACTTCAAATTTGGCCTCTTCCCACTTTGGCGGGCCAAATCTTGCCGGCGTGTCATTCGAGCTTCCCGTATCTTCCGTAGGGATGCCTAATAAGGTATCCAGTTCACCATCGTCATCTGCATCATGATAGACAGAAATGGCGTAGGTGCTGTCAGGTAAATTCGTGGAGTTTGCTTCGCTCTGTCCATCTATAATTTTACCGAAAACCCCTTTTGCCGGTTTCTTGAGCCAACTTTCTTCGGAATCATATGGTCCAATAAGCATTTGTCCCTTTGCATTTTCTATTTGAAGGATTTTCACTTCAATGGCACCGCCTTCCTCTTGGGCCTGGGCAATTACCGTCACCAATAATAATAGTAGAATACGCGCTAAATGAATCATTACTTTCTTTTTATAACCCACTTGAAATTGGGCAGGTTGTGTTCAGCGCAAATTTGAGCACATAGTTGGGTTCAAAGAAAAAAGAAATACCGAATTGTAGAATAGTAGGGATGGATTGTAAAAATATTCCAAAAGCAACCTAATCGGGAAGACGAAAATATAAACGAAACAAAAAAGAACCCCTAGATCAGACTCTAGCGGTTCGTTCCTATTAATTTAGACACCAAAAAAATTAGCGCGCCATTCTAATCAATTTTGCCACATAAACATATTTCATATCCTTGGCCGCGATGCCCTCTTGCATCAACTTGGTCGTTGCAGGAGAAACCCCCTCGTTGAAATTTATGTTTTGACAAAGCCTGCTTATAATCTTTGAACGTGCTCACCGTTATATGGGAGGCGTAGGTGTCGCTACCTATAGGGTTTATGGACCTAATTAATCCGGCGGCTGGTCTTTTCACCTGCGTCGACCGCTTTTTGATCTAAGAACTGAAATCAGGACAAACGCAGGCTTTTGTTGTCCCAAATGATCCTTTAAGCTATCGGAAAGTATTATTTGGCAGATCATATCATATCAAATGGTATGTAGTCGATTCAACAACAGTTCTTTATGTGATTTACCAATTGGAATTACCTTTCTTCCGATCTCTAAATGCCCATCTGCCACGACATCCAACTTGGAGATATTAATGATATAAGAACGATGAACACGAACGAAACTGGATTTTGGGAGTTTTTCCTCCATCACTTTCAGCGTATTTGTAAGCACATGTTTGGTCGGGTTCGTAACCAAAGTGCAATAGTTTCGGTCGGCCTCTATATATAGAATATCTTCCAAAAGCAACTTTTGCATCCGTCCGTTATGGCGCACAAAGATACGATCCTCGAGCACTTCTATTTCATTCTGATTTTTATGGTGATCCGGCTTTTCAGTAATCTGATTCGCGAGCAAGGCTATGGTACGGTGTAAATCCAGTTTATTGAATGGCTTGGAAATATAGGCATATGTATGGGTTTTCTTTGCCCGTGCAAAAGTGGTCTCGTCACTATTAGCCGTAAGATAGATTACCGGTATATTATTTTTTCCTTGAATTGCGGAAACCGTTTCTATACCGTTCAACTTTCCTTTGAGATTGATATCCATTAAAAT
>JARFRH010000035.1 GCA_029287355.1 Maribacter sp.
ATTTATGACAACAGTTTCTTGCGAAAATTAGAAAATAATGTTGATGGACATTTAGCAAATATTGAATATTCATCACAAGAGCGCAAGGTTTTTTTAACCAAACTTGTTATCCCAGAAGCTATTACAACAGAGGGATTTAAAGAAGATTTTATCAAATCGGTTCTTCACCACATTCAAGAGAAAAACCAAAGAGTCGTACCAACTAGCCCTCAAATAGCCGGTTTTTTACGAAAAAACAGACAGTACAAAGAAATGTTGCCCGTAGGCATTCGAATCTAATTCATTGTACGACAAAATTGAAAAATCCCGCTGCTTCGCGGGATTTTTTGTTTTCTATTGTTTCCATTACCTTTTTCATACTCCTACTGTCTTTTTTACAAACTCAAAGCGTACCAATCCGTCTTCATCGATTTCTTTCAATTCGACTTTATGTAGGGTATTTACCAGTTCTGGCTGCCAAGGGGACCTAACCTTCACGTAGTTCTCCGTAAATCCATGAATATATCCCGCTTTGTTTTCCCCTTCGAATAGTACAGTTCTAACGGAACCCAATTGACTTTCATAATAAGCCCTGCGTTTTTTCACTGAAAGCCCACGAAGCATTTTACTTCTTTTGTTCCGAACATTTTTAGGCACTGCGCCTTCCATGGCAGCGGCTGGGGTATTATCACGTTCGGAATAAGTGAAAACATGTAAATAGGAAATATCAAGTTCATTCAGAAAGTGATAGGTTTCCAAGAAATGTTCATCCGTCTCTCCGGGAAAACCAACTATGACATCGACTCCAATACAAGCATGGGGCATGGTTCTCTTGATTCTCTTGACCCGGTCGATATATAAATGAGTCATATAACGACGTCTCATACGTTTCAAGATTTCATCTGAACCACTTTGTAAAGGAATATGAAAATGCGGAACAAAAGATCGACTTTTCGCTACAAATTCTATTGTTTCGTTTTTCAAAAGATTGGGCTCAATGGATGAAATACGTAATCTGCGTATACCCGTTACTTCATCCAATGCCTTCACCAAATCAAGAAAAGTATGTTCATGCTCCTTGTTACCGAATTCCCCTTTGCCATAATCGCCAATATTCACCCCTGTTAAGACGATTTCCTTAATACCCTGAGCAGAAATTTCTGCCGCATTATCCAACACATTTTGTAAGGTATCGCTGCGTGATATACCTCGGGCCAAGGGAATGGTACAATAGGTACATTTATAGTCACAACCATCTTGCACCTTTAAAAAAGCCCTTGTACGGTCCCCAATTGCATAACTTCCCACGTAGAAGTCCGCATCTTCGATCTCACAAGAATGAACTTCGCCCATGTCATTCTTGGAAAGATCATTGATGTAATCCGTAATCTTAAATTTTTCGGTGGCTCCTAAAACCAAATCAACCCCATCTACAGCGGCCAAATCCTCAGGTTTTAATTGGGCATAACATCCAATGGCGGCGACGAATGCGTCGGGGTTCATTTTCTGCGCCTGCTTTACTATAGTCTTAAAACGTTTGTCCGCATTCTCGGTTACCGAACAAGTATTGATGACATACATATCCGCATGCTCCGAAAAATCGACACGTTCGAACCCTTCGGCAACGAAACCCCTCGCAATAGTAGAAGTTTCAGAGAAGTTCAGCTTACAGCCTAAGGTATAGAATGCGACTTTTTTCTTCACAGTAAATGTATTCCCCAAATTAGTAATTCCTCCATTTCTTGGTCAGTTCGAAAACATGTTCTAAAATTCGAGCCTCGACATCATTAAACACCACTCCTCTTCGAGCCATCATAACTTTTGCAGCTTCAAAAGCACGTTTTGGTAAATATTCGGTAAACCCAGATGCGCCTCCCCAACTAAAGCTAGGTACAAAATTTCTCGGAAAACCCGGAACATAAATATTACAGTTAACACCTATGACCGTGCCCGTATTGAACATGGTATTGATCGCGGTTTTGCTATGATCGCCCATCATGAGTCCGCAAAATTGCAGTCCGGTTTGGTCGAAGCTTTCCGTTTCATAGTTCCATATCCGCACTTTAGCGTAATTATTCTTTAAATTCGAATTATTGGAATCCGCACCTATATTGCACCATTCCCCTAATACCGCATTACCCAAATACCCCTCATGGCCCTTACTAGAATAACCGAAAATCACCGAATTACTGACTTCTCCGCAGACTTTTGAATGAGGGCCAATGGTCGTCGCTCCGTACATTTTACCTCCCATTTTCACCACTGCATTGTCACATAATGCGAAAGCACCTCGTATCAGACTTCCTTCCCAAACTTCAGCGTTCTTTCCAATATAAATAGGGCCATCAGTAGCGTTCAAAATGCTAAATTCGACACTGGCGCCCTCCTCAAGAAAAATTTGATCCGCATTGATTAAATTATTGGTTTCTGAAATCGCGGCGCTTTTTCTTCCTGCCGTGATGAAATCAAAATCAGCTTGCAAGGCCTCCCCGTTTTTAGAGAAAATATCCCAAGTGTTTTGAATCCGAAGTACCTGTCCTTTATATTCAATGGATTTGTAAGAATCAAAATCCACTTCTTTTTGGGTTTCCCTGGCGTAAAAGGCAACAACCTCATCCTCAAAGAAAATGGCTTCGTTCTCGCTCAAATCTTGAACGAGGCTCACCAATTCGGAGTTGGGTAAAAAAGATGCGTTAATGAGAACATTCTCAGGCATCTCTACCATTGGAAATTTATCTGAAAGATAGTCTTCCGTAATCGTTGTCGTCGTATTGCCCAAATATTTTTCCCATTTCTCACGGATAGTCAAAATACCCACACGAATTTCAGCCACTGGTCGGGTGAACGTAAAGGGAAGTAGAGCAGCTCTAACGCTTCCGTCAAAAAGAATATAGTTCATCAAATCAGGTTTTGGGCAAAATTAACAAAAAACGCCTCCGATACTAAGTATCAGAGGCGTATGGTATATATTATCTATAAGATACTTGTTATTCTTCTTCCTTGCTTGCCTCAACGTCAACCTTAGGAGCTTCTTCTTTAGGAGCTTCTTCAGCTACAGGAGCAGCTTTCTTTTTGAATTTATCGTACTTATTTTTGAACTTATCGATTCGACCGGCGGTATCCAAAAATTTAGCCTTACCTGTGTAGAAAGGATGAGACAATCTTGAAATCTCCAACTTTACTAAAGGATATTCAACACCATCAACCTCTAGTGTTTCCTTTGTATCAGCGGTAGATTTTGTTAAAAACACTTCGTCATTCGACATGTCTTTGAATGCTACTAGTCTATAACTCTCTGGGTGTATGCCTTTTTTCATTGTAATAAATTTCATGCGCCCATTCCAACAGGCACTTATTTTTAAGGCTGCAAATTTAATGATTTCTTGCAAACCTACAATCTAAATCAATAAAAAAGAACGATAAAATTTGTAACTTTAATTTGTAACAAAAGTACGACCTCAACAACTAACTGTAAGTAAACCACTAAAACATTTAAAATGGAAGAAAATCAACCTAAAACTGGAAAAACAGCATTTACCTATGGACTGCTTACGGGCGGGTTAGGTTTTATATTTGCCATCATGCTGTTT
>JARFRH010000099.1 GCA_029287355.1 Maribacter sp.
TAATGTATTTTTGATTTCTATGAGGAGTGTATTGCACGTAACAAACTACACAGCTAAAATAAGCGTATTATTTCTAGCTTTTGCAATCACGTCGTGCAACTCACTTCGCAGGGTCGATGACAATGAGCTTTTAATCACCAAAAATGTTATTTCCACTGATGGTGAAAAACTCGCAGACGAGTCAATTGAAACTCTAATCATTCAAAAACCGAATACTACATTACTGGGGTATCCCCTTCGCTTGAACCTCTACAATTTAGCAAAGGTAAATCCTGATTCTTCCTTCAACGATTGGTTATACCGCAAAGAAAATAGAAAAAAGCGCTTGGATAATTTCTTTTCAGAAAAACAGGTGAATAGATTAGGCCAGTCATTTTTAATAAAAGGCTTGAGCGAATGGCTTAAAGAAATAGGTGAACTCCCAACAATTCTGGACACTACTTTGACACAAAAATCATTGGAACGGCTAAGTGCCTATTACAGTAGCAAAGGGTATTTCAATAATAGCACCACCTTTACCATCGACAGTCTCAAAAGAAAACAACGTGCAGCGGTACGTTATGATATTGATTTAGGAAAACCTTTTATGTTGGATTCGGTCTATCATAACATCTCTTCCAAAGCGATTGATTCGCTGTATAACTTAAATAAAGAATTATCTTTTATCAAAGAAGGCGAACAATTCGATATCGATGATTTCAACCATGAACGCGAAAGGCTTACCTCGATTTTCAGGAATAACGGGGTTTGGAATTTTCAAGAAAGTGCCATTAGTTATGATGTGGTTACGGACACCACTAGGCTGGCTGACGATCAGCAAATGAACATCAAATTGAATATCGATGACCTTAAAAAGAGGAGCGAAAATTCAGTGACCACGCAAGAATATAAAGTATCTTCTTTTGATAAAATCAACATTTTCACCGACTTCTTTAACGAAGGAGATGACGAAATGCAGTTTGAACGCTTTGGAGACTATACTCTATTTTATAAAGGCACACTTCGTTATAAGCCAAGCACCTTGACTGATGCGATATTTTTCAAAAAAGATAGTATTTATCGCGACTTAGACCGAATACGAACCCTAAGACAGATCAATAGCCTTAATGTCTTCAAATATCCTTCCATAAACATAGCGGAAGATAGTTCACGAACTCACCTGACCTCGAATATCTATTTAACACCGAAACCAAAATACTCGTTTCGCGTGAATCTTGATGCCACACATTCAAGCATTCAACAAGTTGGCTTGGGTTTTAGCCCTTCATTGCAAGCACGCAACATATTCAGGGGTGGAGAAAATCTGAGTCTTTCATTGCGTTTTAATATTGGCTCCTCCCGAGATGAGAGCATTACTGATAAACAATTTTTCAACTTATGGGAATGGGGAGCCGATCTTAACCTGGATATCCCTAGAATTTTATTTCCCTTTATCAACACTAAAAAGTTGATACCTAATTATATGCTACCCAAAACAAGGGCAAGTATAGGTGTAAGTTCTCAAACGAATATTGGATTGGACAAACGTACCTTGAATAGCGTTCTTGGCTATAATTGGACTCCTAATGATTTCAAGAAGCATAACATAGAATTACTAAACATACAATTTGTAAACAACCTGAACACCACTCGTTTTTTCAATGTTTATCAAAGTAGCTACAACCAACTCAATACCATTGCAACGGAAAACGAGGTTATTGGCCTAGTTAACCCCCTATATTTCAATGAAGACGGTAATTTGACAACACCAAGTGAACTAACTGATGAAACCCAATTATCGGGTACAGATGGCTTTATAGACGATGTTATTGATGGCACTATTCCTGTTTCCGCTAACGCATTTACCCAAGATAACTTCAACGATGTTAAAAGTATAGAAGAGCGGCGACAAAGATTAACTGAAAACAACCTCATATTTGCAACGAATTATACGTTTAACATCAATAACCGACAAGGACCTACTGACAATCAGTTTTATCAATTCCGATTTAAAGCGGAGAGTGCGGGCAATTTACTCTCTGCAATTTCTTACCTCATTCCTTTTAATCAAAATGAAAATAACGATAACTTAGAAATATTAGACGTAGCGTATTCCCAATACATTAAAACCGAATTCGATTTTGTAAAGTATTGGGATCTCTCACGTGCCAACGTATTGGCAATGCGTAGCTTTTTTGGTATTGCAATACCTTATGGCAATGCAGACAACATCCCTTTTGTTCGTAGTTATTTTGCTGGGGGGTCAAATGATAACCGAGGGTGGCGACCCTATTCACTTGGACCTGGGAGAAGCAGCGCTGTCAATGATTTTAATGAAGCGAATCTCAAATTGGCCTTAAATTTAGAATACCGTTTTCCTATAGCAGGTAATTTCAAGGGGGCACTCTTTGTCGATGCCGGAAACATTTGGAATGTTTTTGACAACGTAGATGATCCTGATTTGACGTTCAATGGCCTTAGCTCCCTAAAAGATATCGCATTGGGTTCAGGCTTCGGCATACGATATGATTTTACCTATTTTGTCTTAAGAGGTGATTTAGGCTTCAAAACATACAATCCCGCTGAGGAAATGTCAAAAAGATGGTTCAGAGAATACAATTTTGCCAATTCGCTGCTTCAAATTGGTATCAACTATCCGTTTTAGTATATTGGTATCAGATCTGGTATTTTTCCGGTACCTCGAGTAAGTATTTTATGGAATGAAAATCTGTAGCTTCCTATTCTTTCTGCTTCTTCATTTTCATTTTGCGGCTCAAGAAAACTTAGTCGACAAATTGCATCCATTACAACAAAATCCCACCCTCAAAGAGAAGGTTTACGTCCACACGAATAAAACATCGTATTTTACAGAAGATACGATTTGGTTCAAAGCCTATGTGAGTGACAGCATAAACTTCCCATCTATAGAAACCACGAAGCTTTATGTAAATCTCCTAGACGATCAGGGAACTACAATTTATAGCAAGATTATCTTAATAAATAATGGCACTGGCTCTGGGGAATTTGAGCTAAACGATGCGGTTATACCTGGTCGGTACTATCTACAAGCTTATACCAATTTCATGCGTAATTTTGGTGATGCTTATCATTATTTGCAGCAAGTAATCGTAGTAGGGGAGAACCCAGGTCGGAGCACTACTACTGCTATCGTGAACTATGATATACAACTGTTTCCTGAAGGTGGACATCTTTTGGAAGGAATACAAAACACCATTGGCATAAGGGCCCTTGTCAACGGAAAAGGAATTGAATTTTCCGGGAATATCACAAAAGGCAAAGGAGATACCATCACCACATTTAAAAACCAACACTTGGGAATGGCCAAATGTCAATTCATTTACGAAATCGGCAAAACCTATACAGCATACATTTCCATCAATGATACCCTACTAAAAATAAAAGTTCCAAAAGCCTTAGAAAAAGGGCTTTCGATACAAGTTGACAACACAGATAAGACTTACCTAGAAGTGGCCATTAAAACCAATGAAACTACATTCTACAATCAGATTTACTCGAATTATACTTTACTCTATCATCAAGATCGTCAGATTTTCGGTCTAATTTCAATAAATAAAATGGATTCGCTTACGGGATCGATCAAAACGAACAAGGATATCTTTCTCGACGGTGTGAATACGGTCACTTTATTTGAAGATGACCGCCCAATTGCAGCGCGTCAATTTTTCATCGAAAATGAGCACAAGCTAACCGATATTACCATAGAGGAAGTAAGACTTGAAAATGATTCTTTGAATTACAAAATGCTACTTCAAAATAGAAATAGACCTTTGAAGGGTGAAATAAGTCTTTCCATACTTCAGGCAAATTCAGAGGCCATGGAAGAAAAACAAAACATTCGAACCGCTTTCTTATTAACTCCTTTCTTAAGAGGTCACATTGAAAATCCTGCCTATTATTTCGACCCATATAACAAGAACAGAAATGAGCATTTAGACCTACTCTTATTGACTCAAGGATGGACCAGATATGCGCTTCCCGAGATGATTGCCGAATTAAATCCGGAACAAAAGTTTGAATTTGAATATGGTTTCGAACTCAAGGGGAAGCTAAAATCTATGGGAAAGTATAATACGTTGGCACTTATTGCAGATGATTATAAGGTCATTGATAAGCTAAGGTTAGACAATAAACTTGAATTCGTTTTCAAAGACTTATTACTTTTTAAAGGTGATACCGCCAAGGTAGCTTATCTGAACTGGTTGGGTAAGGTTATCAAACCTGAAGGGGTTAGCTACGATACCATCACTAAAAAAAACTTTCCAATTGCGAGAATTCCGTTCGAGGAGGAGTTTTCAATGGACAATGAAACCATTAACACCGACCAAACGACTCCGTTAAATATGAGTGCCCCGAATTCATATTCTTCAGATATCCGCAATGACTCCATCGCCATCACAACCCCAGCAGGCGGCATCGCATTAGATGAAGTTATTTTGACCGAAAGGAAACGTAGCGAACGTTATCTGCAAAGAAGAAAAATAATCGAAAAATACAAACCCATCGTTCCTGATATAGGACGGTATTATGATATTCCCGTTCCAGAGGTTTTTACGAACTACGATTACGATCTGCTTTCTTATCTAAAAGCCAAGGAAGGTATCCGTTTGAACGACAGTAATAGTATGGATGTTTTTCTTGAACGCATGGACAAATCAGAGGTGCTTTTATTTGTTGATGGGCGTTTGATACTCCCCGAAGAACTACCCTCAGCGGTTTCAATCAGCATGAAAGATATAGCTAACGTTATGGTTTTAAATGGAGGTAGATTAAATGGTGAATTATTTTTTATCCCTATTTACCAAGTATTCACAACAGATGCCTATCGTAACAAAACAATAGCACTTTTTGATGAACATATGATCACTAATGGCTATGACAAAGGTATAGAATACTACTCCCCTATTCACGATATGAATACAATCGGGAGCAAGGCTGAGATGGAAATTGACTGGAAACCAAGCCTAAAAACCAATAAAAATGGGGAGGTATTTTTCAAAGTCTTAAAGCAACGCAAACCGAAGGGGCTACTATTTTCGATACAGGGATTTTCGGAAAAGGGTCATCTGATATCTGAAACGATAAAACATGAATAGGTTGTTTTTTGAAATGTCCTTTTTTAGGCTTTCTTTATTTCTTACTTTTGCCCTTCAGGGATTTTTTGAAACAATCTCTTCGAACTAACAAACTAAACAGATACTAGAGTATGGCCCACAATATTAAACCAGGCGTTGCCACAGGTGATGAAGTTCAAGAAATTTTCAACTACGCGAAGGAGAAGGGTTTCGCCCTGCCTGCTGTAAATGTTATCGGTTCAAATACCATCAATGGCGTTTTAGAAACAGCTGCGGCCTTAAATGCCCCTGTAATTATCCAATTCTCAAATGGCGGTGCACAATTCAATGCTGGTAAAGGCTTATCGAATGAGGGTCAAAACGCGGCTATTCAAGGTGCGGTCGCTGGAGCAAAACACATACATCAATTAGCTGAGGCCTATGGTGCTACTGTTATTCTTCATACCGATCATTGCGCAAAAAAGTTGTTGCCCTGGATTGACGGACTTCTAGATGCCAGTGAAAAGCACTATAAGGAAACAGGGAAATCTTTGTTTAGTAGTCATATGATCGATTTATCTGAAGAACCTATCGAAGAGAATATCGAAATCTGTAAAGGTTATTTAGAAAGAATGGCCAAAATGGATATGACCCTTGAAATCGAATTGGGCATTACTGGTGGTGAGGAAGATGGAGTCGATAATTCCGATGTAGATGATTCAAAATTATACACACAGCCTGAAGAGGTGGCCTATGCTTATGAAGAACTTTCAAAAGTGAGTCACCGGTTCACCATTGCAGCAGCATTTGGCAATGTGCACGGCGTTTACAAACCAGGCAATGTAAAATTGACACCGAAAATTTTAAAGAATTCACAAGAGTACATCTCTGAAAAATATGGTGTTGAGCACAATCATATCGATTTTGTATTTCACGGAGGTTCGGGTTCTACTGTTGAGGAAATTCGTGAAGGCATCAGTTATGGTGTTATCAAAATGAATATTGATACCGATTTACAATACGCGTTTCTTTCAGGTATTAGAGATTACGTTCAAGAAAAAAAGGATTATCTTCAATCTCAGATTGGCAACCCAATGGGTTCAGACGAACCAAATAAAAAGTTTTATGACCCTAGGGTCTGGTTACGTGAAGGCGAAAAGACTTTTGTTGAAAGGCTGAAAAAGGCTTTTGAGGATCTCAATAATATAAATACACTTTAAGCCTAATTTAAAGTTAGTCCAAACTTAATAATACTGAAGTATGACAGCTTGGTTTAAAAGAACGGAAAAAGGAATTCAAACAGCCACAGAAGAAAAGAAAGACACCCCTAGAGGCCTTTGGTACAAGTCTCCTACAGGTAAGATTGTGGAGTCAGATGATTTGGCAAAGAACTTTTATGTTAGTCCAGAAGATGATTATCACGTTCGTATTGGAAGTAAAGAGTATTTTGAGATTCTTTTCGACGAGAATACATTCAAGGAATTGGATGCCAAGCTGACTTCAAAAGACCCTTTGAAATTCGAGGATACCAAAAAATATGCAGATCGTTTGAAGGCAGCTCAGAAAAAGACCGGACTTAAAGATGCAGTTCGAACGGCTATGGGCAAATCATACGGAAAAGATGTAACTGTCGCCTGTATGGATTTTGCATTTATAGGAGGTTCTATGGGAAGTGTCGTCGGTGAAAAAATCGCACGAGCCATTGACCATGCCATTAAAAAGAAGACGCCTTTTGTAATGATTTCGAAATCAGGTGGAGCCAGAATGATGGAAGCCGCACTTTCGCTAATGCAATTAGCAAAAACCTCTGCAAAGTTGGCGCAATTGGCAGAAGCCGGCTTACCCTATATTTCACTTTGTACTGACCCCACGACAGGCGGCACCACCGCATCTTATGCCATGTTGGGTGATATTAATATTTCAGAGCCAGGTGCATTGATTGGTTTCGCGGGGCCTCGCGTTGTTAAAGACACCACAGGCAAAGAACTTCCAGAAGGTTTTCAATCTGCCGAATTCGTGAAAGAACATGGATTCTTAGATTTCATTAGCCATAGAAAAGACCTGAAAAAGAAAATCAACCTTTATATCGATCTCATCCAAAATATTCCGATAAGGTCATAATTCGATTGGCATGAAAACGCCAGTACCTTTACTTTTTTTTCTTTTTGCCCTTTGGGTGACATGCTGTTCTTCTGCGGATGAAACTATTGATCCGAACGTAGGCATGAATGATGAAGAAATGCAAGAAACAACGGAAGGCGTTGCAGAAGTGACCGATGTTTCGGTTTCCGGCGAAGAAAACCAATATACCTTTAGTGTCACCATCTCAAGTCCTGATCTCGGGTGTCAGCAATATGCGGATTGGTGGGAAGTTATCGATTTGGATGGTAATCTTATCTATCGAAGAATTCTTACACATAGTCACGTGACCGAACAACCTTTTACCCGCACTGGCGGACCTGTTGCTATCTCCTCAACTGACGAAGTTTACATAAGGGCCCACATGAATACTACTAGTTACGGAAACAAGGTTTTTAAAGGTTCTGTTTCTAATGGCTTTACTTCCGGGAATTTAGATGTTGAATTTGCCATAGGCTTGGAGAAAATTGCACCATTACCTGCTAAGTGTGATTTTTAAGCACATAAGAATCCCGCTTATAATTGAAGCGATTATAGCTTTATATTTCATAAAAAATACCTTCGCATGCCTTTGAGTTGATGTCGAAAATAGACATTAAAAATCTTCAGGGTGTGCGAAGGTATATAGCTGCTGTTTAAAATTTAAAATGGAAACTTTGGAGGGAATTTTTTATGAAATCTTCTTAATGTAATCTCCTCGGTTGTTCCATCAGGATAGGTTAAGAAGCCTATAGCATCACAACTACCATCACCAAAATCAAGGCTGACTTTTGTGTCATTTCTTGAAATTTCCACTACGCCACTAACGATAAACCTGCAGGCCATTTCCCTTCGTAACGGTTCAACGATATTTTTCGAAAAAACATTTCCAAGTTTTCCTTCGTATGTCGCCATGCCTGATATCAAGAAAACATTGTCTCCCCAAAAACCGGATCCATATCCTTCTATCCACTCTCTGGTTCTGTTAGCTGCATATGCTACAGTTTCACCTTCGGGCCATTCAGCATCAAAATTAGCCTCAGCGACCGATTGTGGATTACCATTATCATTAGCGCGCATACGAACAATGTTGGCACTTCCTTCTACTGCTACCTTGTTGAAGGTAAAGTTCTCTAAAGATAAACTTAACATTTTTGTAGCGGCCTCCATATCTTTTGAATACGTCAAAATGATGATTCCGCTTAAGACATTGCCATTGCGTAATTCGCATCCTTCGCCGAAATCAATGGTCTTTTCCTTGCTTGTATCGGTTACCACAGTGGTAATCGTAACACAATCCGGAAGATAATCTGAAGTAAATGCCGATTTGGAGGAAAATGAAATTTCATCAACGGTGTAAACATCTTCCGCTAGTGTAGTTATCTCCTCGGAAATAAGCTCAATCTCGTCACTTGAATTAAGTTCGGCGGCACTAAGCACTTCACTATTAGCAAGATCATCAACAATATCTGTCGATTCGTTTTTAGTACAGGAAACAATAAATAAGCTTGTTGCCAACAACAGTCCTGCACAACTAGACATTCCAAAATTCTTTTTCATAACAATTTTTTTTAAAGTTTGTTGATATATGACCTTCATAAAAAACAAAGGTTTAATCAGGGGCAAAATCTATTTGCAATTAATGTGAATTCTATCCTAAAACATTCAATGTGCCAAATACCCTACTTCCATAGTATTGCCGATACCTTTGGAGAAAAGTCATTAACGTAATGTTTAAGGGAAGTTGGGAAGCCTTGACCAAACAAAAAGATCCGGTGAGTTAATGAGGCTGAATAGGAAAAATATTTTTATCTTTGCAGCCTGATTGAAAATCAGTCAGATACATAATAATCATTTACAATAATATTAGCATGTACTTAACAAAAGAAGTCAAAGCCGAAATCTTTAAGAAACACGGCGGAAAAGAAGAAAACACAGGTTCTACTGAAGGTCAAGTTGCCTTGTTTACACATCGCATCAATCACCTAACAGGCCATTTAAAGAAGAATCACAAAGATTTCAACACAGAACGCTCATTGGTGAAATTGGTGGGTAAAAGAAGAAGTCTTCTAGATTATTTGAAAAAGAAGGATATTGTAAAATATCGTGAGCTTATCAAAGAATTGAACATTAGAAAGTAATATTCGTAGGGGTTGAAATTTATCAACCCCTATTTTTATATAAAGTCCTTGCGGAACTTTAGTCTGGCGAAACTAAAAGCTGCACACGGTTTTTCATTGGTCAACACAACACACACAACAACTCCGACCAGAGAAAATGTCGGAGTGACCATTGTTTAACGAAACCCCGAAATTAGAATCGGGTAAAAATCAATTTTATGATTCCAAAAGTATTTAGAGAGGTCATAGACCTTGGCGACGGTAGAGAGATTTCTATCGAAACCGGAAAATTGGCAAAGCAGGCACACGGTTCTGTTGTTGTACAATCCGGAAAATGTATGCTACTGTGTACGGTTGTTTCCAATTACGAGCAAAAAGATTTGCCTTTTCTACCGCTTACTGTAGACTATCGCGAAAAGTTCGCGGCAGCTGGTCGTTACCCAGGTGGTTTCTTCAAAAGAGAAGCCCGACCCAGCGATGGCGAAGTATTGACCATGCGTTTGGTAGACCGCGTTTTGCGCCCCCTTTTTCCGAAAGATTATAGTGCCGAAACCCAGGTAATGATCCAATTGATGTCCCATGACGATGATGTCATGCCTGATGCAATGGCCGGTTTGGCGGCATCGGCAGCTATTCAGTTGTCCGATTTTCCATTCGAATGTGCTATTTCCGAGGCCAGAGTTGGTCGTGTTAATGGCGAGTTCGTTATCAACCCAACTAGAACGCAGTTGGCCGAATCAGACATCGAAATGATGATCGGTGCATCAGCAGACTCCGTTATGATGGTCGAAGGTGAGATGGATGAGATTTCCGAAGAGGATATGATCGAGGCTATTAAATTCGCTCACGAAGCCATTAAAAAACAGATTGACGCTCAAATGAAATTGGCCGACGCTTTCGGAAGAAAGGAAGTGCGTGAATATGAGCAAGGTACCGAAGACGAGGAACTGGAGAAGAAAATCCACGAATTGGCTTACGACAAAGTTTATGCAGTAGCCAAAGCCGGTTCTGCAAAGCACGAGCGAAGCGAGGCCTTTGCAGCTATCAAAGATGAAATCAAAGCAACCTATTCCGAGGAAGAATTGGAAGAAAAAGGAGGGTTGATTTCCGATTACTACCGTAAAGCCGAAAAAGCCGCGGTACGAGATCTGACCCTAAATGAAGGTATGCGTTTAGACGGAAGAAAGACTGATGAAATTCGCCCGATTTGGTGTGAGATTGATTATTTACCGTCAACGCACGGCTCAGCAATCTTTACACGTGGGGAAACCCAGGCATTGGCAACCGTAACATTAGGAACGTCTAGAGATGCAAATAAAATAGATATGCCATCCCATGAAGGGGAAGAGAATTTCTATTTGCATTATAACTTCCCTCCTTTTTGTCCTGGGGAAGCACGACCTATCCGCGGAACATCCCGTAGAGAAGTTGGTCACGGTAACTTGGCACAACGTGCTTTAAAAGGAATGATTCCCGCAGATTGTCCATATACCGTGCGTGTTGTATCCGAGGTATTGGAATCTAACGGTTCTTCTTCTATGGCAACTGTTTGTTCAGGTACAATGGCCTTAATGGATGCTGGTGTTCAATTGAAAAAACCAGTCTCTGGTATCGCTATGGGTTTAATCTCAGATGCTGATTCTGGAAAATATGCTGTGCTTTCCGATATCTTAGGTGATGAAGATCACTTAGGAGACATGGATTTTAAAGTAACGGTTACCGCAGATGGCATCACCGCTTGCCAAATGGATATCAAAGTAAAAGGCTTGTCTTACGAAATTTTGGTAAATGCGTTAAAGCAAGCTAGAGATGGTCGTTTGCATATTCTAACGAAATTGACAGATACTATTGCTGAGCCAGCAGCGGATGTGAAACCTCATTCACCAAAAATGGTAACACGTACGATTCCGAACGAATTCATAGGGGCCCTTATCGGACCTGGTGGAAAAGTGATTCAAGAACTTCAAAAAGAAACAGGTACAACAATCGTTATTAATGAAGACCCTGTTACTGAAGAAGGAATTGTGGAAATCTTAGGAACGGATCAAGACGGAATAGATGCCGTATTAACGAAAATCGATTCCTTAATGTTCAAACCTCAACTGAACGAGTCTTACCAGGTAAAAGTCATCAAGATGCTTGATTTCGGCGCCGTGGTAGAATATCTGGATGCTCCAGGCAACGAGACCTTGTTACATGTATCTGAATTGGCATGGGAACGCACGGAGAATGTATCCGACGTGGTCAATATGGGTGACGAGTTTGAAGTGAAGTATTTAGGTACTGACCCAAGAACACGCAAAGAGAAAGTTTCTCGTAAAGCATTGTTGGAAAAACCAGAAGGTTATGTTGAAAGACCGCCACGTAGAAACAATGATCGCGATCGTGGAAGAAACGATAGAAATAGAGATCGTAAACCTAGAAGGGACTAAGACTTCTAAATACTATTTAAAAGGCCTCGATATGAATATCGGGGCCTTTTTTTGTGCCCTTTAACGGAAAAACAAACTTTTATGGACTCTTTTGTAACTTTTCTGTTCTTTTTACGTATAAGTATATGCAGTCTATTGAATTAACAATTTAATCCCCTTACATGAGACAGCTTAAGATAACAAAACAGGTCACTAATAGAGAGACCGCATCTTTGGACAAGTACTTGCAAGAAATCGGCAAAGTAGACTTGATTACAGCAGATGAAGAAGTAGAATTGGCACAACGTATCAAGGCAGGCGACCAGGGCGCTCTTGAAAAACTTACTAAAGCCAATCTTCGATTCGTTGTATCGGTGGCCAAGCAGTACCAAAACCAAGGCCTTACACTGCCAGACTTAATCAACGAGGGAAACCTTGGGTTGATAAAAGCGGCACAGCGTTTTGACGAAACACGTGGATTCAAATTTATATCCTACGCCGTATGGTGGATTCGTCAATCAATTTTGCAAGCTTTGGCAGAACAATCGCGTATTGTTCGTTTGCCATTGAACAAAATTGGTTCGATTAACAAGATCAATAAAACCTTTGCCTTTCTTGAGCAAGCGCATGAACGTATGCCTTCGCCTGAAGAAATTGCAAAAGAATTGGATATGACCGTTGAGGATGTAAAACAATCCTTGAAAAACTCAGGTCGCCACGTATCGATGGATGCACCCTTGATCGACGGGGAAGATTCTAACCTATACGATGTACTTCGTAGTGGTGAGTCTCCTAATCCAGATAAAGAGTTATTGCATGAATCCTTGCGTACAGAAATTGAAAGAGCTTTGGAAACCTTGACGCCAAGAGAAGCGGATGTCATTCGTCTATACTTCGGTTTGGCAGGTCAACATTCGATGACTTTGGAAGAAATTGGTGAGACTTTCGACTTGACAAGAGAACGAGTTCGTCAAATTAAGGAAAAAGCGATTCGACGTTTAAAGCACACCTCAAGAAGTAAAATCTTGAAAACCTATCTAGGATAGCTATCGGGATAAAATATTTATATGTTAAACTCTCCTTAAATTGGAAATTTGGCATATATATTGTAATTTTATGGTTAACAACAGTTTATCATGACTGTTCGTTTTTTGATTGATGAATAAACTCCGGCTGATTACCGGAGTTTTTCATTTTATACAATCAAAGCAATTCCCTTCTTCAAAGATTGTGAAAAGAGCCAATCCTCTGCCCTACTGACGTTCAGACCTCATTATAAAACAGTACTTTTATTGATTACGGTACTTTATCAACTAAATATGTAATCTACCAACCAAAACTTCTTGATATGAAATATGTAGTTTTAACACTAATATTAGGAATTACCTCCCAAGCCTTTTCGCAAAATCTCTATGTCAAAAATGTCAAAATTTTTGACAGTACAAGTGAAACCATCCAGAAAGGGTCAGCCATTAAAGTTAAAGGACGAACAATAGAATGGATTGGCACACAACTTAAAGATGACCCTAAAGAGTACCAAATTATTGATGGTCAAGGTTTTTATATCATGTCGGGCATGATTGATGCCCATACCCATATTAGCGATTTAAACGCGGCAAAAAGAGCATTGCTCTCCGGAGTCACTACGGTACGTTCAGCTAGCACCAGTTCCTTTCAAGACGTATCACTGGCGAATCTAGCAGAAAAGGGGGTAATTGCCGGGCCAGACTTCATCAGTGCTGGCATCTATGTGACGCCCAACTTGGGTGAAACCATTCTTGCCGATTCTAGACTAGCAAACCTTAGTGCTGGGGTAAATTCAGAAGAAGAACTAAGACAAGTGGTAAAAATCAATGCGGATAGAGGTACAGGAGTCATTAAAACAAGAGGTACGGAACGCGCAGGTCTACCGGAGACCGATCCAAGACAACAAACCTATACCTTGGAGCAACTCAAAATCGTAATTGATGAAGCTTCAAAACATAAGCTCGGGGTGATGGTACATGCCCATGGTGATGAAGGAGGGCGCGCTGCAGTTGAAGCTGGCGCCATAAGCATCGAACATGGAACGTTTCTAAGCATAGAGACCTTGAAACTAATGAAATCCAAAGGCACATATTTAGTTCCAACTATCATAACTATTGAGGATTTAAAAATTCCAGGTGGCGAATACAGTAACCCCGTGCTTGAATTAAGAGGAAAATTCATGATGAAAGAAGCGGAACGAACGTTTCAAGATGCCCTTGCCTTGGGAGTCAAAATGGCTACAGGTGCCGATAACGATTACAGTGCGGAAAGTACGACACGAGTATCGCTTGAAGCGGAACACTTTGTTCGCCTTGGTATGTCAAAATTTCAAGCGCTGCAAGCTGCTACCATCAATGGTGCCGATTTATTAGGCATAGAACAAAAGACAGGCACCATAGAAATCGGCAAGGAAGCCGATTTGATCTTACTCCCTAAAAATCCTCTTGAGGATATTATGGCCCTGCAAGATGTTTTGATGGTTATCAGCAATGGACAATTAGCCTTAAAACGGATTCCTTTTGCACTTGATTAATCCGTTGCTATTGAACCTATAATTTTTGCGTGTCGAAAAAGTATTTTTAAAATTGATATGAAGGATAAAAGACTCCCTATGGAACAGCCAAATAATCCACTACACGCGGTAAAACTGGTTGACATTTTAGAATATCTTACCCAAAACTATACATGGGAAGAATTAGCCAATAGCATTAACATAAACTGCTTTAAAAGTAATCCCTCGATAAAATCTTCCTTAAAATTTTTACGTCGAACACCATGGGCCAGAGAAAAAGTAGAGCAGCTATACCTAAAATCCATAAAGAAGTAAATGGGATTCAACATTGTACTTATTGAACCTGAAATACCCAACAATACCGGTAATATTGGCAGACTGGCCTTAGCAACTGGTTCGCAGCTCCATTTGGTAAAACCGTTCGGCTTCGAATTGAACGATAAACGCCTAAAGCGAGCGGGATTGGATTACTGGCGACACCTTTCAGTACATATTTACGACAGTATAGACGATTTTTTTGTCGTTCAAAAAGAAAAGAATATGGTATTTTTCTCAAGTCAGGGAACACAAGACCATTGGTCAATAGCCTTCGAAGATGAAATGTTCTTCATATTTGGAAAGGAATCGGTTGGTTTGTCCAAGGAAATCATTGAAAACAACCAAGACAAACTATACAAAATACCCCTATACAGCGAACACATTCGCAGTTTGAATTTAGCAAATGCCGTGGGTATAACAGTTTATGAGGGATTGAGAAATATCCATTAGCAATCGCGTTTTAACAATTCATCGCAATAATGTTATCGTTACCGTAATAGGAAGGTTTTTAGTATTTTTATCGGAAACCACTTATTTACTAGTATCATGCAAAAAATCTTCATTTCACTATTTATTCTCAATTTTGTTCTTATTTCCTGTGAGCGAGATACCACATCAACTAAATCCAATGAAAATAAAAAAGAGATTGCTTTCAATCTTCCCGAAGGTTTTGTTTTGGAAGACCTGTACCAACCCAGTGAAAATGAGCAGGGATCATGGGTAGCCATGGCGCAGGGACCCAAGAATATCATTTATGCTTGTGATCAATACGGAAAAATTTATTACTTCAATGCCCCTGAAATAGACCAAACCCTAAAACCGAAAGACGTAATGCCCTTGGATTTGGAAATCGGTGAAGCCCATGGCCTTCATTGGGCATTCAATAGTCTCTATGTCGCCGTTAATAAAAGATGGAAAGACGATGTACCTGATGAGGAGGAAAAAGGAAGTGGTATATATCGCATCACAGATAACAATCACGATGGTATGTTGGACAAGGTTGAGATGCTCATGAAACTAGATGGTGCTGGTGAGCATGGGCCACATAGTTTTGTAACATCGCCTGATGGAAAAGAAATCTATTTTATTGCTGGTAATCATACACTCATTCCTGAAAAAATAAAAGAGAAAAGTCGATTGCCGATTAATTGGGGTGAGGATAATTTGTTCGAACCATATTTGGATGCTAGGGGGCATGCCAATGACATCAAGGCCCCAGGTGGTTGGATTTGTAAATTCAATCCTGAAGGCACAAATTGGGAATTAATTTCCGCTGGATATCGAAATCCATTTGACATGGCATTTAACGAAGATGGCGAACTGTTCACCTATGATGCCGATATGGAATGGGATATCGGAATGCCTTGGTACCGCCCTACAAGAATCTGTCATGTAACCAGTGGCAGCGAATATGGCTGGCGTACGGGGTCAGGCAAATGGCCTGCCTATTATCCTGATGCGTTACCAGCGATTCACAATCTCGAACAAGGATCCCCGACAGCAGTGCTCTCCGGAGCCGAGTTGGACTTCCCCGGAAGTTATAAGAATGGCATTTTCGTCATGGACTGGAGCTTCGGAACCCTCTATTTTGCAGACCTAAAAGCGAAAGGAAGTAGTTATACAGCCGAAAGGAAAGAATTTCTGTCTGGCACTCCCCTACCACTAACCGATATGATTGCAGGTGCGGATGGCAATCTGTATTTCGCATCAGGAGGACGAAGAATCGATTCGCATTTATTCCGCCTTCGCTATGTTGGCTCAGATTCCAAAGAGCGACCGGTGAAGGTTGATACCGAAGCTGAGGAACTTAGAAAATTGCGCCAAAGCCTTGAAAAATATCATTCTGAGCAGTCGCCAGAAGCAATTTCCCTGGCTTGGGCCAATTTAGACCATGAAGACCGATTTATTAGATATGCTGCGCGTATAGCTTTGGAACATCAACCGATCGACCAATGGTTCAATACCTTTTTGAATGAAAAGGAATCTAAAAAAATCATCGAGGCGAGCATTGCACTGGCTCGACAGGGTAATGCAGCTATGCAGTCGAAAATTCTAAAAAAACTACAGCCGATTACATTAGAAACACAGCTGGCAGAGCAACAATTGAATATGCTCCGCAGTTATGAATTACTTTTTATTCGAATGGGTGAACCCAATGCCTCTGATAAATTGGGGACAGCCAAAAAACTAAAAGCCTATTTTCCTCATGCTAGTGATGAAATGAACCGCGAATTGGGGCAATTATTATTGTACTTGGATGCCGATGGAGTTACGGAAGAATTGGTAGCGCTACTCGACAAGCATACCAAGGAAGGCACCACGCTCTCAAAAGATTTCTTATCTAAAGAAATAACGGAACGAAGCGAACAGTACGGACCGTTAATTCGCGAGATTTTGGCAAAAATGCCCCCTAGTGAGGCCATCTACTACGGTGTACTGCTAAGCCATGCTGATGAAGGCTGGACTAAAGAAGCGCGCGAAAAATACTTTAACTGGTTTTATGATGTGCTCAGTGCTAAAGGTGGGCTCAGTTTTAAACCAGGTATGGAAAATATTCGTTTAGCCGCTATGAAAAATGTGCCTGACGATGAAAAAGAGTATTTTCAAGAAATGTCGGGTGTCTATTCTCCCGAGACGGCCCTTGCAGACTTGCCACAACCTATAGGGCCCGGAAACGAATACGGAGGTCGTGAAATCGGCGAAATGGTCTGGGGCGATGAGCTTGCTGACTACAAGGTAGATTATGAAAAAGGCAAACGGGCCTTTCAGGCAGGTATGTGCTTCTTATGCCACCGTATACGAGGCGAAGGGGCAGGCGTTGGACCTGATTTAACGCAGGCACATACAAAGTTCAACAACTATGAAATATTGTTCGCCACCTATAGTCCGAATGATGAAATCTCGGACCAATACGCAAATACTTTGTTTCATTTAAAAGATGGCAAAAAGATATCAGGTCGTATCAAATCGGAAACTGATGACAAAGTTATCTTGATGCCGAACCCTTTTAATGACACGTATACTGTCGAGGTGGCAAAAGAGGATATCACCAAACAAGAGCTATCCCCCCTATCTCCTATGCCCTCAGGACTACTAAACCGCCTCAACCCCAAAGAGATAAAAGATTTATTTGCTTTTTTGCAAGCTGGGGGAGACGAAAATCATGAAGTCTACCAACAGAAAAAAGAATTGTAGAATTGGAGAAAGAGCAAGCCTATATTTTAGGAGCGGATGATGAAGAACTTTTCCGCTTAGGTGTTCAACACCAAGTCTGGGCAGAGGAAGCGCAAAAAGGGTGGCGTTTGGCAAATTTTAGCGCTGGGCAAACCATTCTTGACTTAGGTTGTGGGCCCGGATATTGCACCAAAGAACTTGCATTTATTGCTGGAAAGGAAGGCAAGGTAATCGGAATCGACAAATCGGGGAAGTATATCAAATTCCTGGATGAATTGGCTAAAGGGTATGGTTTGAATATTGAGGCAATCCACGCTGATTTTGATACGATGAAATTACAGCCGTCAAGCTTAGATGGCATGTATTGCAGATGGGCTTTAGCTTGGATACCAAATCCCAAAGAAATACTCATAAAAGTTGCTACTTCATTAAAACGGGGTGGAAGAATGGTTCTTCATGAATACTTTGATTGGGGTTTGTTACAGACGGAACCTAGAAAAGAGGCATTGGCCAAAGCTACTACAATGGCATTAAAAAGCTTCAAGGATACAAACAATGAAATAGACATTGGCAAGCATTTATCAACCATGCTCCCTGAAATAGGAATGAAAGTCATAGGCTTTCGACCTATGGCCAAAATCGCTACTCCAAAAAATGGGGTTTGGCAATGGCCCAAAACATTCTTTCAAAGTTACTTTCCAAGACTTGTTGCCCAGAACTACCTTACATCGGAAGAAGTGAAAGAAGCACTTATTGAATTAGAGGGCTTGGAAAAAATCGATGGAGCAACGATTTGCACTCCCTTGATGGTAGAAATTATTGCGGAAAAGATTTGAACTGGGTGTTTATGATTACCGCCAAAAGGAGTTTTCTTCATTTGCGAAACCATTTTATTACTTTTAAAAGGAATCCAAAAGTTCCATTTCTTTCCCTATGTTCTGTTTAGATTTTCAAAACCAAGCTCGTGAAAAAAAAATACCGTCAGATAATCCATTGGTGCAAAACCAAAATCAAGACCATTACCCCTGGTAAGAATGCTGTAAAAGGCGCTGCCATAGGGCTGTTGTCTATTACAGGGCTTCTTTGGCTACTCTTCGCTGTCCTTATTGCAAAAAACATCCGCGACCCATGGATTATGCTACTATTTCTGGGCTTTGCACTTGCTGCCTTACTCTCTGGTCTTTTAACCGTAGGGCTGATCAAGAGATTAGATAAGATTCCGAGGGTATATAAATTAGCCGTGTTGATTGCATTTCCCCTTCTTTTTATCATGAATTTTGAATGGTTACTTCCAAGTTTGATGGTGATTTTGACCTCCCTACTCGGAGCTGCCATTTTTGTGCTAAAAAATACGGGATTCAAAAATTTATCCTTACCAAAAAAGATAGTGACAATTTTAGGCCTGTTGCTAGGTCTTGGAGGTGTTATCTTTGGTATTGCCACATATATTCCCAACGGTTTTGATGTGGACCCTCTTGTCAATGCTGCATTGACATCCGAATCGAATAGTGAACAAATCATGGCTGAATCACCTGCCAATAGAGGGCCTCATGAAGTTTTGACCTTAACCTATGGCAGTGGAGAAGACCTCCATCGACTTGAATATGGAGATTCCGTAGCCATAAAAACCGAGGCAGTTAATGGCTTGGCTTTCATTGACGCTTGGGATGGTTTTGGCGGCTGGTGGCGTGAAAAATATTGGGGATTCGATGCCAAATCACTTCCGCTCAATGCCCGAGTTTGGTATCCTGAAGGCGAAGGACCATTTCCTTTGACACTAATCGTTCACGGAAATCATAGTATGCAAGACTATTCAGATGTAGGCTATGCCTATCTAGGAGAACTTTTGGCGTCGAAAGGCATCATTCTCGCCTCTGTCGATGAAAATTTCATCAATTCATCTTGGTCTGATATTTTTGGCGGTCTTGATGAAGAAAATGACGCCAGGGGCTGGCTACTACTTGAACACTTAAAGCTTTGGCATCAGTGGAATGAAGAAGCAGGGCATCAATTTCAAAACAAAATCGATACTTCAAAGTTGGCGCTCATTGGGCATTCTAGAGGGGGTGAAGCCGTTGGTCATGCAGCTATGTTCAACACCTTGCCTTTTTATCCCGATGATGCCTCGATGAAATTTGATTATAACTATGACATTCAATCCATCGTGGCTATAGCACCTGTGGATGGCCAGTACGAGCCAGGGGACAGTGGTACCGAAATTGAAGATGTCAATTATTTTGTGCTACATGGTGCTCAAGATTCGGATGTCAGTTCTTTTGCAGGTTCACAACAATATGAACGAATCACATTTAATGACAGTCTATACCACTTTAAATCAGGTTTATATATCTACGGCGCTAACCATGGCCAATTCAATACCAGTTGGGGAAATAACGATGTGGGCAATCCATTTACCGGCCTTCTCAATTTAAAGCAGTTGCTGGCAGCTGATGAGCAGCGGAAAATCGCAGAAGTGTATATCACTGCTTTTCTAGAAGCTACCCTAAGAAATAGATACGAATACCTTCCAATGTTTACCGATGCAAGAAAAGCACAGGATTGGCTTCCGGAAACCATTTACCTCAACCAATTTCAAGACTCCAACACCGAGCTCCTTTGCACCTTCGATGAAGATTTTGACGTGACCAGTGCTACGGAGGATGCAGGTATGATTTCCTCTGAAAATCTTACCGTTTGGCGAGAGCAGGAAATACAGCTAAAATGGGATAAAAAAGGTAGTCGAGCGCTGTTTATCGGATGGGATTATGACCTAGAGGAAAATGAAAAGACCATGGATACGATGTCGGAATCATTGCTGGCGACATATTCGATTCAGGTGGAAAGACCCATTGCACATATTGACTCCACCTCCGTTTTCATATTCTCCATGGCTGAATCTACAGAAGCCTCTAACCCAAAATCAAAGGGAAAATGGGTCAATGACGATGAAGAAGATGTAGCGGAAAATGAAGAAACAGAAGAAAAAAATGGTAACGATGAAGATAAAGACGAAGATGATGAACCAAAAAAACCACTCGATTTTTCGATTTCACTGAAAGATAGTACCGGTCAGTTAGTTCGCTTTCCTTTAAGCGACTTTGCTGCCCTGCAACGTGAAATTGAACCCGTACTCTGGAAAATGGATTTTTTGACGGGGAATACCTCCTCGGAACAGGTGTTTCAGTTATTCTATTTTCCCTTAAGCGACCTGCGAAAAATCAATCCAAATTTCAACCCATCCAGTATTGAAACCATCAAATTCATTTTCGACAGAAGCGAAAACGGAGTGGTCGTCATCGAAAATATAGGATTTATGAAAAGCTTGTAAATAGGCTGCTTCATTTTATTACATTTATAGAATAATTTCGTTTTTTCACCCAACCTAAAAGAACACATTATGAATCATTCCATCAAATATTTATTGATACTTTTCCTAGCCGGTAGTGCGCCATTTGCATTTTCCCAAAAAAAATCGAATACAACAAAAAGTCCATTTGAAACTTTGGACGCCTCATTTTACGAGGGCCTGGAATGGCGAAATATTGGACCAAATCGCGGTGGGCGTTCTTTAGGATCGGCAGGTAGCCCGGGCAGGCCTAACGAATATTATTTCGGTGCTACAGGCGGTGGGCTATGGAAAACTATCGACGGAGGAACGGAATGGAAACCCGTCACCGATGGTCAAGTCACCAGTTCTTCCGTTGGTGCGGTGGCAGTTGCGGAAACCAATCCTGATATAGTTTACATAGGTATGGGCGAAGTACAATTGCGTGGTAGTATTACCCAAGGTGATGGTGTTTACAAAACCAAGGATGGTGGCAAAACCTGGCGGCATTTGGGCCTCAAGGAAACGCAGGCCGTAGCACGAATTCGAATACATCCCACAAATCCTGATATTGTCTATGTAGCTGCTTTAGGCCATCCTTATGGTGATAATGAGGAACGAGGTGTGTTCCGAAGTACGGATGGAGGAAATAACTGGAAAAAGGTATTGTATGTTAGTCCGAAAGCGGGTGCGGTTGACCTCATCATCGACCGCAACAATCCGAAGGTATTGTATGCCAGTACTTGGGAAGTACAACGAAAAGCATGGAAAATGTGGGGTGGCGGTGGCGACTCCAAATTATGGAAATCAACGGATGGCGGTGATACTTGGAGCGATTTAACTAGCAACACGGGAATGCCCGCACCACCGATTGGCAAAATAGGCGTGACTGTTTCCCCTGCGGATTCCAATCGTGTTTGGGCCATTGTTGAAGCAAATGAAGGAGGTGTTTTTCGTTCTGATAATGGAGGTAAAACTTGGGAACGCACCAATGACGAACGTAAACTCAGACAACGCGCTTTTTACTATTCCAGAATATATGCGGATCCATGGGATAAAGAAACGGTCTATTGTCTAAATACAGGCTTTTACAAGTCCACCGATGGAGGAAAAACCTTTGACACTACGATTAAAGTTCCACATGGCGACAACCACGATTTATGGATTGACCCGAACAATCCCGACCGTATGATCAACTCAAATGATGGAGGTGGCAACGTGAGTATTAATGGAGGAAAAAGTTGGACCGAACAAGATTATATAACCACTCAATTTTATCATGTCATGACCACTAGTGATGTGCCCTATCACGTAGCAGGTGCACAGCAAGACAACAGTACTTTGGCCATGCCGAGTGATGGTTGGGACCATAGACAAGCCCGCGGACCTAACCATGGATGGTATTATGCCGTAGGTGGTGGTGAAAGCGGATGGATTACTCAACATCCTGAAAAGAAAGACATCTTCTATGCAGGGAGTCAAGGTGCACTTTTGACTAGATATGATAGAAGCAACGGTCAGAGTAGGGATATTCAGGTCTATCCCAGATTCTTTTCTGGAGAACCGGCAAGCGCTCTTCCTGAGCGTTGGCAATGGACCTTCCCAATAATGTTTGCCCCGCAAGATTCAAAAATAATGTACACCTGTTCGCAGCATGTATGGAAGACTACCGATGATGGGCAGTCATGGGAAAAAATTAGTCCTGATTTGACCTATGCGGACCCTGAAACTTTAGGAAAAACCGGAGGTGTCATTACGATGGATATGAACGGACCAGAGATCTATGCAACGGTCTTTGCTTTGGCACCATCCTATCATGACATCAATACTATCTGGTCGGGTTCAGACGATGGAAAAATTCATATTACTCGTGATAGTGGAAAAAATTGGGAGGACATCACTCCGAAAGACCTACCGAAGTTCTCACGTGTCAGTATCATCGATGAATCAAAACACCGACCAGGAACGCTCTTTATTGCGGCAAATAGATATCAGGTAGATGATCGCCAGCCCTATGTGTTCAAAACGCATGACTACGGCAAAACATGGACGAAAATCATCAATGGAATCGAAGATGGTCATTTTGCACGAGCTGTGCGAGAAGACCCCATTCGTCAAGGCCTGTTATTTTTAGCCACGGAACATGGTGTCTATTTTTCGTTGAACGATGGAGCCCTATGGCAAAGTCTACAGTTAGAGCTTCCTGATACTCCAATTCGTGATTTGGTCGTCAAAGACAATGACGTGGTTCTAGGTTCCCATGGAAGGGGATTCTGGATTTTGGATGATATTCAGCCCCTTCGCCAGTACAAAGCGGAAATGAAAAATCAATCCGCTGTTCTTTTCGAACCTACGGATGCCATTCGGGGAATTTCAGAGGCATCCATCCAATACTACTTACAAGAACAACAAGATACGATCACTTTTGAGATTCTTGATGCTAACGATAAATTGATCAATACATTTACAGGAAGTAAACCAGAATACGAAATAGATCCCGATGTACCATGGTGGCAAAAAGGAGGTTCTTCAAAACCTACCACGGCAAAGGGCCTCAATACCTTTACCTGGGATTTGAGATATCCTGGCGCTACAGAATTTGAAGGTATGATTATATGGAGTGCAAGACCGCAACGCGGACCAAAAGCACCTATCGGAAGCTATAAGGTTCGTATGAAGAGCAAAAACTATGAGAAGACCTATTCTTTTCAAGTACAAATGGACCCAAATTTAAAAGGAATCACCAAAGAAGATTTGGATGAACAATTTGAACTAGCCAATCGAATCATGCAAAAAACAACGGCCGCAAACGAAGCTGTTATTCGTATTAGAGAGATAAAATCACAGCTAGATTCGAGTAAGGAGAAACTGTCGGCTTCCGATTTGAAAAAAACCGTGACCCCATTCCTATCAAAGTTATCGGCCATTGAGGAGGAATTATATCAGGTCAAGAATCAATCGAATCAAGATCCCTTGAACTTTCCTATAAAATTGAACAACAGATTGGCTTCACTGAGAAGAAGTGTAGAATCGGGTGAGGCGAAACCAACGGATGGCGCATACAAGGTATTCAAGGAATTATCCGCCGAATTAGAAAAACATCTAAGTGAACTGAAATCGGTGATACAAACCCAACTCCCGCAAGTCAATACCACCTTAAAAAACATGGGAATTGAAGAAATCACAGCTTCTGAATAATGAAAACATAAATTCAACACGATGACAAGTCACGCAAGTATTGGAATGTGTTTAATTACCGCCTTTGTTCTTTTTATCAACTGTAAAAGCGATAAAAAAAGCGAACGCGTTCAAGAAGAAAATGTAGCTGAAAAACAGCTGATATTTACCACTCCTTTGGGCAAGGAGTTTATACTAACGCAACCTTCCCAAAAACTCTTGAACCAATATGAGGAGGCAAAGAACGCCCATGAGGCAAACCCTAATGATATAGATGCGATTATTTGGCATGGTCGAAGAACTGCTTATCTGGGACGATATGATGATGCTATTGCCATTTATTCCGAAGGTATTGATCAATTTCCGGATGAACCACGACTATACCGGCATCGTGGGCATCGGTATATTTCCATACGCCAATTCAATAAAGCCATTGCCGATTTGGAAAAAGCAGGTCAGTTGATACAGGGCACCAAAAATGAAGTAGAACCCGATGGTATGCCGAATGCCCAAAATATTCCTGTAAGTACCTTGCATGGTAACATTTGGTATCATTTGGGGCTCGCTCATTATCTGAAGCATGATTATGAAAAAGCATTTGATGCTTACCTCAAGTGCAGGGATTCGGGAGAACTACCTGATAATATGGTTTCAAGTACACATTGGCTCTATATGATTCAGCGCCGACTTGGCAATACAGACTTGGCAAATGAATTGCTGGAACCAATATCAATTGCGATGGATGTTATCGAAAACCAAAGTTATCATGACCTGTGCAAGTTATATAAAGGCCTTGTACCGGTTGATTCCTTATTGCAAAAAGGACCTGGAAATCCTTCGAACGATGCCGTATCCTACGGAATAGCCAATTGGTATTTTTACCATAATGAAAAGGAAAAAGCAGCCAAAATCATGGAGGATTTAGTAGCAAGTCCTTCTTGGAGTTCTTTTGGATATATTGCCGCTGAAAGTGATCTTTTGCACTATTATGGAAAAGTAAATCGGTAACAGGTGTAACCATTAGCTCCAGAACAACTCAAATCACTACTTTTGTAGCCATAGTTTTAGTTAATATTAAAATGCAAAAAACAAAAATAGCTCCTTCACTTCTTGCCGCTGATTTTGGCAATCTTCAAAGAGATGTTGAAATGGTCAATAATAGTGAAGCCGATTGGCATCATATTGATGTGATGGACGGTGTATTTGTTCCTAATATCTCTTATGGAATGCCCGTAATAAAGGCCATTTCGAAATACGCCACAAAGCCATTGGATGTTCACTTGATGATTGTAGACCCTGATCGTTATATCAAAGCTTTCGCTGATTTGGGAGCTGCTGTACTAAGCGTTCATTACGAAGCTTGTACTCATTTACACAGAACCTTACAGGCTATAAAAGCAGAAGGCATGCAAGCTGGAGTAGCTCTGAATCCGCACACAAGCATTCACCTATTAGAAGATACCATTCAAGATATTGACCTAGTCTGTATGATGAGTGTTAACCCTGGTTTTGGTGGGCAATCTTTTATAGAAAACACCTATAAAAAGGTTATGGCCTTAAAAGCGCTTATCGAAAAGAAAGATGCGAAGACACTCATTGAGATTGATGGTGGGGTTACCTCACTAAATGCCAAATTATTGACGGATGCCGGAGCTGATGTTTTGGTCGCCGGAAGTTTTGTCTTCAAAAGTGCAATCCCGACCCAAACTATCGCAGATTTAAAGAAAATAGCGGGTTAAATAGAGCCTTTTCTTAGGGTAGGCAAGGTGGCAAGAACACGTTATCGTAGCCTATTGAACTACCAGCTTTAGGCATATTCACTAATTAATTTTATCAATACTGTTCCAACAGATAGTTAATTAGGTCGGTAGTCGTAACAATACCGACTAGATTGCCATCTTCTATTACGGGCAAAGCATGAAATTCGTTTTTGGCCAAGATTTGCGCAACCTCTTTAATAGTGGTATTCGTAGAAACACTTTTCAAATTTTTGGCCATGACCTGAGGAATGGTAAACATATTGTACACAATAGTCTCTACTTCACTCTCGTCTTGGTATGCGCCATCAGCAAAACTGATTCTAAGTAAATCGGTCAAACTCAGCATTCCTATGATTTTACTTCCGTCGACCACAGGAATATGACGAATATGATGCTCCTTGAAAAGTTTCTCAGCGGTATCTAATTTATCCGTGCTATTTAATGATATAATGTTCTTTGTCATTATTGTTGATACGGGTACTCTATGTCTTAAGCTCATAATTCTTTTGTTTTAGATGATATCCTAAAGTTCGTATTCTGTATCTGGCAAAAGAATGATAAAAGTCATATTTGAACTCCACACATTCTCATAATTTCTATTGGTCTTGAATACTATGTTCTTCTCTAAATTGGCTAGCTTTGTTTTAGTAAGAAGTATCGTTAAAAACACAAAACCGTAGTAATGGACACATTGGATATTGTTATTATTGGAGGTGGTCCGATAGGCATAGCTTGTGGTTTGGAAGCCAAAAAGCAAGGCTTGTCTTATGTCATATTGGAGAAAGGACCCATCGTAAACTCACTTTTTAACTATCCATCGAACATGCAATTCTTTTCATCCTCTGAAAAGTTGGAAATAGATGAAATTCCTTTTATCAGCAAAGAGGCCAAACCTAAACGTAATGAGGCCCTTGAATACTATCGAAGGATCGTTACTTCCAACAAATTGAATATCCGGCTTTTTGAAAAGGTAACCGATGTAAAAAAGAAGGGAGGAAATTTCTCGGTCGCCACCGCTAAGACTAGGTATCAAACTGAAAATGTCATTGTCGCTACGGGATTCTACGACTTACCGAATCTTTTAAATGTTCCTGGGGAAAACCTTCCTAAAGTATCTCACTACTATAAAGACCCGCACTTCTATGCTAGCCAAAAATTAGCCGTTGTGGGTGCGAGTAATTCAGCTATCGATGCTGCCTTGGAATGTTGGCGAAAGGGATCGGAAGTCAGTCTGATTATCAGAGGACCTGAGGTGGGTCGCCGGGTCAAATATTGGGTTCGCCCAGATATTATCAATCGCATAGCAGAAGGAAGCATTAAACCCTACTACAATTCCCGTGTAAAAGAGATATTGGAAGATAAAATCATCATTGAATCCCCAGAAGGGGAAGTCGCCATTGAAAATGACTTTGTGCTGGCCCTCACTGGCTATATGCCAAATTTTGAGTTTTTGGAAAAACTGGGCATTGAGCTTTCAAAAGATGAGAAAAAGCTTCCCAACTACAATCCTGAATCCATGGAAAGTAATGTTTCAGGTCTTTATCTGGCTGGAGTCATTTGTGGAGGAATGGAAACACATAAATGGTTCATTGAGAATTCGAGAATTCATGCCAAAATTATCATCCAACACATCAAGAATAAATCTACCGTTCAAGTAGATCCATAATTTCCAATCCCTGTTTCTAGAGGTTATAAAATCACTGCTATTGGCATTTATGGTTTATGGGTGGATGGGCCATTCGAAGAATACCACGTGCGCCGGATTAAAGTGAGCATAGCAATAATTATTGTAAACCCTTTTATAGCATAGTCTGAAATGATTTTTTTGTAATAATCCCAAACCGTCTTAAAAAGAAGAAAATACTAGTTAAAATAAAAAGTTGATAGCCTAAAGAATCGACTTCATGAACTCAAAATGATGCTGGAATCATTAGAAGGAATGCCTTTAAACATTTAGCAATTGGAATCTTTGAATTTAAGGCACTTTTGAAACATGATAACTATGATTTAATTTTTACTAAAGGTCAATACGGTAACAGATGAAGCACGACAATTGGCAGACTAACATAAAACATTATCGTACCATAATTAAATTTTTTGGAGTTAAAAAAAACCTCAACAAATTGAATATCAATTAGTTAAAGTTTAAATAGAGTGACCGCGAAGGGATTGCATGCCCCAATTGCGCTCCCCTTTGCAAATAGAAAACCACGGACTATCG
>JARFRH010000105.1 GCA_029287355.1 Maribacter sp.
TCTACACTAGAGTTGGATCGTCGGCAGCGTCAGATGTGTATAAGAGACAGGACCAATGGGGCGTAGAATTAGGAAAACAACTAGCAGGTGCTACTTTGAAGGATATCGAAGGTTCGGAAATCAGCAAACATGATAGTTCTACACTACAACTTTTGCAATCTTTTAAGGGCTAAATTGATATTCTGCTAATTTTTAAAACAATCTAATAACTCCGTTGGATTAAAAAGCTCAAAATGTTAAATATGTGTTAAATTTACATGTTACGAATTTAACCTTGTCTTAATGTCGGGCAGCGAATAAAGTGACACTTTTGCAGCAAATTCGAGAACTAAATAAACACGAGAACAATGAAAAAAATGTACGTCGCGATGGTTGCGTTTTTAATGACTGCCGTTGCATTTTCACAAGGAACGATTACCGGTACCGTACTTGATGGAGAGCTCAATGAGCCGTTACCAGGAGCAAGTGTAGTTGTGCAGGGGACCTCTGTTGGGACTTCTACCGATTTTGATGGAAATTTCACTTTAGAAGTTTCTGAAAGTACTGGAACCCTAGTGGTTTCTTATATCGGCTTTGTAACACAAAGAGTGGCCTTTACAAATACAGGTGCGCTGCCACAAATTGTTTTACAACCTAGTGCCGAAGAGCTGGAGGGTGTTGTTGTCATTGGTTCAGGACTAATCGATTTAGCCGAAAAAAGAAGTACGCCGGTTGCAGTTTCCACTATAACTAAGAGTGTCATTCAAGAGAAAGCCGTTGGTAATGTCGAAGTACCTGAAATAATCAAAAGTACACCTTCAGCTTTCGTTTCAGGACAGACAGGTTTTGGCGACTCACAATTGTTCTTAAGAGGGTTTGATCAGATTAATATCGCAACGCTGCTTAACGGCCAGCCCGTAAACGGAATGGAAGACGGTAGAGTCTATTGGTCGAACTGGGCAGGTATAGCGGATATAGCGAATGGAGTTCAGGTTCAACGAGGGCTCGGATCTTCGAGATTGGCAATTTCTTCTGTCGGGGGGACCATCAACTTAGTAATGAAATCTGCTGAGCGTGAAAAAGGAGGTTTTGTGAGAATGATGGGGGCAAACGATAGTTATTTTAAAACTACAGCTTCTTATGACTCAGGGATCAATGATAAAGGTTGGTCTTTTTCGGTTTTATTAGATCACTGGCAAGGTCATAGAAAATGGGCCGAAGGAACTTTTGGTAGCGGCCAAACATATTATTTCGCTGCTGGATACAAGCCCAATGATACCCACGCATTCAATGTTCTTCTTACTGGAGCACCACAGCAGCATGGTCAACGATGGTCACAAAGTCGTGAGATATTGGATGCAAACCCTAAATATAATCAGCATTGGGGCTTCACCGAAGATGGTATTGAATCTGAAAGAACCAATTACTACCACAAACCTGTTTTCAATTTTAACTGGGATTATAACATTTCGGATAACTCGGAATTGTCAACAGTGGTTTATGCCTCTTGGGGGCGTGGTGGAGGTACAGGCCCTTTAGGTAATGGTAGGATCAGAGCAACAGATCCAGATGGAGCTGGGCCATTATCGGGTCAAATCGATTATGCTGCGATTGAGGCGCAAAATTCACAAATCGGTGTAGGCGGTGACTACGGTGGCCCTTTAGGTGCTGGATACGTACGTAGATCTTCGGTAAACAATCATCAATGGTATGGATTGGTCTCGAATTTTAACTCCCAATTGAGTGAGAGAGTTAATTTCAGTGTTGGTACGGACCTTCGTTTTTATACGGGAGATCATTTTAGGCAAATTGCTGATTTATACGGCCTATCCGGCTGGAACAACGATAGACCTGATAATGCTATTGTCACAGAGACTTTTAAGCCGACTCCATGGGCGTCATTGTTCAATTTTGCAGATGAGGGACAACGAGTGGCGTATGACTATTCAGAGAATATCAATTATCAAGGTATTTTCTCCCAACTGGAATATGCAGGTGACCGCTTTAGCGTATATGCCCAAGGAGCTCTTTCAAATCAGTCTTATCAGAGAACTGGCAGGTTTGAAGGTGAAGGCCTGGGAGAATCGGAAAAACTAGCGAAAATTGGCTATAACCTTAAGGCCGGTTGGTCATTCGATTTGGCCGAGAACCATAAAATATTTTCCAACGTAGGCTATTATTCAAGACAACCTTTCTTAGATAATATATTTGTAAACATTAGAGAATCGAATGAGATTTTTGATAATCCTGAAGTTGATAACGAGGATATAACAGGTATCGAGTTTGGGTATAAATACTTTTCAGGAGGATTTAAGGCTAATTTTAACTTCTATATTACCGATTGGAATAATCGAGTAATAACGGGAACCGATGTAGATGAAAACGGCACTCCCGATGATGATAGCGATGATATATTTTTGAATATTTTCGATAGAGGTGTTCGTCAAATTCATCGTGGAGCGGAATTGGACTTGGAATATTCTTTGGGAAATAAGTTAAAGATCAACGGTTATGTTTCGGCGGGTAGTTGGCAGTATGATGGTTCCTCTGACGTGTCTATATACAATGATGATACCGGAGCACTAGTTTCTAGTAACCCAGGTACAAATAGAGATGGTGTTAAAGTTGCCCAAGCTCCTCAATTCACTGCTGGATTAACGTTTAGATACCAAGCGCTTAAAAACTTGTCTTTTGATGGTAATCTGAATTATTTTGATCGTCTATGGTTCAATGACGGTGCTGCTGTACAAGTGGAGAATGTTGGTTATATCGACTCTTATTCTTTGACAGACTTAGGGTTCACCTACAATTTCGATTTGGGTGAAAATCAATTGAGCTTGCGTGGAAATGTATTTAACCTTTTTGACGAAGTGAGAATTCAGCAATCGGATAGGTTCGGGTTTTTCAATACCAATGGCTTGACCTATAATGTCTCATTGCGTTACAATTTTTAATAGAAAGCTAATACGTATAGAAAAACCCTGACTTTGAAGTCAGGGTTTTTTTATGCCCAAAGATTTCGTATTTTACATCGCTAAAATAAACCCATGGAAATTCTACAGATCGTTCATTCCTATTTTGCCTATGCCGTTCTTGCCGTTCTTGTTCTCGCCGTATTAAATGCTATTAGTGGCCTTATGGGGAATAAGATGTTCACTATAGAAAAAGATTATCGAATTAGCCTCTTTGCATTGATACTTTCACATATTCAGTTGGTCTTGGGCCTCATTCTCTTTTTTGTGTCTGCGAATGGTTTAAAGGCGATTCAAGAACTGGGAATGGGAGGTATGAACGCTGCAGCTCGCTTATTGGCCGTAGAACACCCTTTTATCAATATCATTGCCATTGTATTGATTACCGTAGGATGGTCTCGACATAAGAAATTCTTGGAAGGAAAAAAGAAGTTCAAAAGTATCGCCATATTTTACGGTCTCGGCCTGGTCTTGATTTTAAGTCGCATTCCATGGGGACAGTGGTTCGATTAAATTAAAACATATTTTCATTCCTAATAAGGCCGCAATCTCTTTGTTTCACCTAATCTTTTATAATGAAAAAAACAATACTACTATTTGCAACTATTTTGACAGCGATGAACCTGAGCGCCCAAAAACCCCTTTTCAATGGTGAAAACCTTGACGGGTGGACGATCTATGGTACCGAAAAATGGTACGTTGAGGATGGACTTTTAATCTGCGAAAGCGGCCCTGATAAGCAATATGGTTATTTAGGCACGAATGAACACTACAAAAATTTTGAGTTGACCTTGGAGTTCAAACAAGAAGCCAATGGTAACAGCGGTGTTTTTATTCGCTCAACCGTTGAAGGCACCAAAGTCAGTGGTTGGCAAGTAGAAGTAGCACCCCCAGGTCATGATACGGGTGGCGTATATGAGTCCTATGGTCGAGGTTGGCTCATTAAACCGGACCCAGCAAAAGACAAGGCTTTGAAAATGGGCGAATGGAATACAATGAAAATACGCGTTGATGGGGATACCATTACGTCATGGCTCAACGGTACCGAAATGATAACCTTAACCGATGAGAAAATCGGGCAAGGGGAAGGTTCAGTAGCCCTTCAAATTCATGATGGTGGTGGGATTAAAGTTAAATGGAAGAACCTTGAAATAACGGAGTTGTAAAATATTTGGTCCACCCCTGATAAGGTAACCCCGGGTGCTATCGGCGAATCTTGAGTTATGGATTTTTTCAAGAAACCTTCAATGCATAACCGCTCTTATCAAATACAAATATACCGGAAAGTGGTCACTATACCCGCCCACATAACTTCCACCTGCATAGGTCCGTAATGGATAGCCCTTGTATCTTCCCTTGGGGTCCAATAAGTAAGAAGGACTGTGAACATCCGCTTTCCAAAATGAATAGGTCTCCTTCTTCTTCGAAACAAAGTTGCAAGTAAAATAGAACTGGTCAAATAAGTTCCACTTATCACGATATGCCAATGAACCTATCCCTTTTCGAAACAACTTTTCCATAGGGTTGAATAAGCTGTTTTCTTCTAGATTTTCAACGCTTCCATTGGTCTTTAAAATTTTTTTAAAGCTGTCATTTATGGGGTCATCATTGAAATCGCCCATACTGATGATTTTTGAATCGGCATTCGAGGTTTGTATTGAGTCGATGATTCGCTTATTGAGTTTTGCCGCTGCAATTCGGTTCGGTCTACTTCGAGCTTCTCCCCCACTTCGAGAGGGCCAATGATTGACAATGAAATGGACTTCCTCATTATCCAAAAATCCACTTACCACCAATTGGTCACGCGAATAATCGCGGAATCCATTATCATCGAAGAGCAAGAGCCTGTGACTTATAAAGGAGTTCGGGATAAAAACCGATTTTTTATAAAGCAGTGCAACATCTATACCTCGTTCATCGGGTGAATCGAAATGAATTATTCCATAGTTCTTGTCATTTAGATTCTTATGATGAATCAAATCTTCTAGGACCAATTTATTTTCTACTTCGCAAAGTCCGATGATATCAGGAGAGGTCTTGGTCATTCCAGAGCCTATCCCTGAAAGGACCATTGATATCTTGTCAATCTTATTCTCATATCTACTGATCGTCCAATTGTCTTTTCCTTCTGGGGTTCTGTCGTCATCAAAGGTCAATGAATCGTTTTTTGTATCGAAGAGGTTTTCAACATTATAAAATGCTATTGTTCTAACGAGGTATTGCGTCTGTGACTCTAGGCGAATGCAGTGCATGCAGAAAAAAATGAGAAAAAGTAATATATGGTTCACCTCGTTTCCATTTCTAGTTGATTATAATGCTCAAAAACGATGGCAAGTTAAATAGCTACGCTGCATGTTTACTGCAGTGCCTGCTACTATATTTAAAATTCTTTCCCGCTACCGCGGTAATCAATACTTGTACAAATGCCTCTTCTGCTTCGTATGGCGCTTTCAATTCTACCTGTTTTTGTCAGTGGACAGGTAAAATCGGTAATCGAGGGCAACGTTTTGGATGCCCGATCAAAAAGGGAAATTACCCAATTCAGGGTATCGATAGAAGGAACACTAGTTGCCACGACCATTTCTTCCGGAGGATTTTTTCAATTATCGACGCTATTATTTGGAGATCATATTATAAATATTTCCGCAGCTAACTATGTGACTAAACGTATTCCAGTTTATTTGGAACATAGTGACTTGGATCTCGGCACCCTTTTTCTAGATCAGGAGTTCACTTTGGAGAAAACAGATAATCTGCTTACTTTGACCGATACTGATCTTGATGATGAGCGTTCTTCAATGACCCCAGGTTTGTTGCAGGCCACCCGAGATGTCTTTCTGAGTAGAGCTGCTTTTGATTTCGGACAAGCTTTCTTTAGGGTCCGCGGGTACGATTCACAAAATGGGAAAGTGCTGCTCAACGGAATGCCCATGAATAAATTCCTAGATGGTAGACCACAATGGAATAACTGGGGCGGACTGAATGACGCCACACGAAATCAACAATTTACGCATGGCCTACAACCATCAGGATATTATTTTGGTGGAATTCTGGGCACTACCAATATTGATACCCGTCCTTCCAGACTGCGACCGGGAACACGATTGTCTTCTTCCTTTGCAAATAGATCATACGGGGGAAGATTGATGCTGACGCATACTTCATTAGTCGATAAAAATGGTCTAGCCTATAGTATTTCCGCCTCGCGAAGATGGGCGAAACAAGGTTATAATGAGGGCACTCTTTACGATGCGTTCTCGGTATTCGGAGCTATAGCGTATCGTTTCAATAAAAAGAACAGTATCAACTTTACAGGAATTTGGGCTTCGAATCGGCGCGGACGTTCTTCTGCCCTTACCGAAGAAGTTTTCGATTTGGCAGGAAAAGGATACAATCCCTATTGGGGCACACAAGATGGTGAAATTCGGAATTCCCGAGAACGGAAAATCGAAGAACCCATTTTAATGTTGAATCATTTTTTCAAATCCGGCAACTTTACGCTAAATACAGGAATAGGGTTTCAATGGGGCTCAAATAAAAGAAGTCGCCTGGCTTATTTCAATGCACCTAACCCAGACCCTACGTACTATCGATACCTGCCTAGTTTTTATGTGAATAGTCCTATTGGAGCCAATTTTTCTAGTGCGAATGCCGCTAAAGAGGGTTTTCTTAACAATCCCCAATTAAATTGGAATCGTGTCTACAAAGCAAATGAGGATGGTACGGCGGCCTATGTATTTTATGATGATGTGATGAATACCAAAAAGTTCATTTTGAATACGAATGGAAATTTAGAATTAAGCAGCTCATTCCGTCTTGATTTTGGCGGTACATATCAACATTTGCAATCAGAGAATTACGCAAAAATAGAAGACCTATTAGGTGCAGATTTCCATCGGGACATCGACCCTTTTTCAGATACTCGAAATGACACCTATGGAACGATTGACAAAAAGGAGGGTGATGTATTCAGCTATAATTATAGTATGGAGGCGTCGAATTTTGAAGCGTTTGCTCAGTTGAGATTTTCGCAAAAAAGATGGGATATATTTTTAGCGACCATGTATTCCAATAGTAACTACCACCGTGTGGGAATATTTCAAAATGAACGCTTCGTATCAAATTCATTGGGTAATAGTAAGGAGGTCAATTTTTCCACTACTGGTTTCAAAGGAGGCGCTACCTATATACTTAACGGAAGGCATTCGTTCGTAATTCATGGCGCCAATTTAAATAGACCTCCTGTTCTTCAAAATGTTTTTATCAATCCAAGGGAAAACAATCAAATAGTACCCGACCTAAAAAAGGAGCGAATAACCGCTTTTGATATTAACTACTATATACGTTTACCCAAACTCACGGCGCGATTCACGGGTTTTTATACAAGATTTCAAGATGTTACTGATGTCAATTTCTTTTTCGTTGATGCCGGTGTAGGTTCTGATTTTGTTCAAGAGGTAATCACAGATTTGGATAAACTGCATAAGGGAACGGAGATTGGCGTTGAATACCAAGTTTCATCATCGGTTCAATTATCGGCTGTGGCTGCTATTGGCAGCTACAGTTATGCAAGCGATCCATTTGTCTCCATAAACTTTGACACCGCCGGAATAGAAGAAGATTTAATTAACCCAGAGGGGACCATAGCTTTGGGTCGGGCCAATTTGAAAGACTACCGACTTGCCCAAGGACCTCAACAGGCCTATGCTTTTGGAATCAATTACCGAGACCCCAAGTATTGGTGGGTGAGTGCAACAGTGAATTACTTAGCTGACAACTATGCCAATATTTCTACAATAACCAGAACGCAAAGTTTCTATTTAGACCCGGAAACAAGCACACCTTTTCCGAATGCTACAGAAGAAAATGTAAATACGCTTTTGACCCAATACCCCTTGGATAATTTCTACCTACTAAATCTGATAGGAGGAAAGTCGTGGCTTAAAAAAGGAAAGTACATCAGCATTTTTGCAAGCGTTAACAATGTATTCGATACCACTTTTAGAACGGGGGGTTACGAGCAAAGTAGAAATGGGAATTTTGGGCAGCTTCAACAAGATAATTTGAGCGGAACACCTTCCTTCGCACCCAAATATTGGTATGGGTACGGAAGAACCTTCTTTTTGAATTTGGCATATAGTTTTTGAGAAGAGAGATACAATTACACTGTACACTGTGATTAAGGGGTGTGATTTAAATACTTGAAAAATAGTTATGGGAACAGAAATCAAAACTAGTAGGTTCATAGCACTTTTAGGCCTTGTATTGCTATTCGCCTGTGTGAAGGATAGAAATTTTGACCTGTCAGAACCTGAATGCCAAGAAACCCTGCCAGCAAACACTACCTACAGTGAAGTCAAAAATCGATACACAGACAATACCTTCCAAATTCAAGAAGATTTAATAATAGAAGGCTATGTTGTTTCCTCCGATGAGGCTGGCAACTTCTTCAGCGTACTTCATTTTCAAAATAACCCAATACGTCCAACGGAGGGTTTTCAAATTGAAATCGATATACGAGACGCTCATTTGTTCTATCCAGTAGGAAGCAAAATATATATCAAGTTAAAAGGACTATATCTTGGAAAAAGCAAGGACGTTTTTAAGCTAGGTGGAACTTTCACTTCATTTGGTAATGTATCCGTAGGAAGGTTGCCTGCAGCAATAGTGGACCAGCATATTTTTGTTTCTTGTGGAGCGCAGTCAATTTTAGAACCTGCGAAAGTTTCAATTGGAGAATTGAACGAGAGTTTAACAAATACCCTTGTGCAATTTTCCAATGTCCAAGTTTTGGAGGAGGAACTGGGAGAAACTTTCGCAGATCTCAGGAAAGAGACAGAACGCACTTTAATAGACTGCAAGAACAATCAAATTATATTATTGAATAGTGGATTTTCAGACTTTCAATCGGAGGATTTACCCAGGGAAAATGGAACAATAACTGGAGTACTACTCCGCGAAAAAGACAACTATAAATTGGCCATACGAAGTTTGGACGATATTGATTTTATGCGGGTTAGATGTGAAGAAGAACTTAATGGGTTCAGCTCAAAGAATATTTTTATTTCAGAATTGGCAGACCCTGAGAATAACTCCAAGGCCCGTTTTGTCGAATTATACAATGGGTCTGATACGTCTTTGCTTTTGAAGGGTTGGACACTGCAGCGCTACACCAATTCAAATGTAGCCATAAGTTCCGTTATTGATTTATCGAATTTTGTTATTGAATCCCAATCTACTTTGGTCATTTCGCCTAATGCAGAGGAATTTGAAGCTGTTTATGGTTTCCCACCTGATATGGAAGTAGGGAGGAACTCTCCTGCAGATTCCAATGGTGATGACAATCTGGTACTTCTAGACCCCTTTGGAGACATAGTGGACACTTTTGGTGTAATAGGAGAAGATGGAAGTGGTACCGACCATGACTTTCAAAATGGTAGGGCCTTTAGAAATTCTGCCGTACTCGAAGGCAATCCAGTCTATACTTTGACCGAATGGACGATTTACAATGATACCGGAGATTCGGGTACAATACAACAACCACAAATTGCCCCAGAAGATTTTACCCCGGGAATTAGAAATTAAACACCCTTTACAATTGTGAAATATATTCTTGCCAACCTAGAATAGCCGAAGCTCCTTTTTTATGGGCCTTGTAAGAATGATAGAGCACTTTCTTGTTCATGTTAAGTACTACTGGCCATTTGATATCATCCCAACCTTGACCTAGCAATTTGTTGATGCCGGTTTCAACCATCTCGTTGGAAACGGACCCCATAATACGCACTTCGTCGTCCGAAACGGCAGAGGAAAGCCCGATATAATAGTCTGCTTTGTTTCCCGTAAAGGAGCATTTGGTGATTGTACGTATCTGAATATCAGATAAATCAATGGGTTTTTTAATATTTTTTAAAGCGATGGAGTTGGTTTGGTCAGTGAGTTTCATAATTTGAAGTTACACCTAATCTTGAAACAGACAATCTTACAACATGAACCAATTATCAACTATTTATTAACGAAGTTAGGGTACTATGACATAGTAATCAGCTAAAAAGCAGCCTCATTGAGGCTGCTTTCCAGTAAGTAAACAATACTTTGTAGAAGCAATCTACACCAAATCAAAACGATCTAAATCCATGACTTTCGTCCAAGCGGCTACAAAATCCGTTATAAACTTATCTTCCGAATCGTTACATGCGTAAACCTCGGCGTAAGAGCGTAACTCCGTGTTAGAACCAAAGATAAGGTCGGCTCGTGTACCGGTCCATTTGATGTTACCAGACATGCGGTCACGTCCTGCAAACAGCGTTTCATCGTCCGAAGTGTCTTCCCATTTCACGCTTAAGTCAAGTAGATTCACAAAGAAATCATTGGTCAATACGCCACGCCGATCGGTCATTACACCATGTCTTGATTGATCAAAGTTGGTGTCAAGAACACGCATGCCACCGATTAAAACCGTCATTTCAGGAGCTGTAAGCTTCATCAATTGGGCCCTATCTACCAATAACGCTTCTGCGGAAGCTTTGTAATCCGGGTTCTTATAATTTCTGAATCCATCCGCAGCAGGCTCAAGTGCTTCAAAAGAATAGGCGTCTGTTTGCTCCTGTGAGGCATCCGTACGACCGGCAGTAAATGGCACTTTAATAGCATGCTCAGCATTTCTAGCAGCTTCTTCAATAGCGGCACTTCCACCAAGAACGATTAAGTCAGCCAAAGAGATCTTTTTATTTCCAGTTTGTGCTTCATTGAATTCTTTTTGAACCCCCTCCAAGACATCTAAAACTTTGGAGAGCTCATTAGGGTTGTTTACCTCCCAATTTTTTTGTGGTTCCAAACGAATACGGGCGCCATTAGCTCCACCTCTTTTATCCGAATCACGATAGGTAGAGGCGGATGCCCAAGCAGTGGTTACTAACTGGGAAATGGACAATCCTGATGCTAATAGTCTCTTTTTCAATTCGACTACATCACTATCATTGACCAATTCATGGTCAACAGCTGGCACAGGATCTTGCCAAATCAATTCCTCTTGAGGAACTTCAGAACCTAAATAACGAGAAATTGGCCCCATATCCCGATGCGTTAATTTAAACCAGGCACGGGCAAAGGCATCTTCCAATTCTGCCGGGTTGTCACGGAATCGCTGCGAAATTTTAAGATAGTCCGGATCCATTTTCAATGCCATATCCGCGTCGGTCATCATCAACTCCTGTGTTTGAGAAGCATCCCCGGCACGAGGGGCTTTCTTGGCGGCAGATTCAGCGGTTGGCCTCCATTGATTTGCTCCAGCAGGGCTTTTTGTCTGTTCCCAATCATAGCCTAATAATACTTTCAAATAATCATGATCCCATTGGGTTGGGTTGGGTGTCCATGCTCCTTCCAAACCGCTTGTTATGGTATCATCTAAAACCCCAGTGCCATATGAGTTTTTCCAGCCCATACTTTGTTCTGCGATAGATGCCCCTGCTGGCTCAGGACCTACATACTCATCTGGGTTGGCTGCACCATGGGCTTTACCAAAGGTATGACCTCCGATGGTCAAGGCCACGGTTTCCTCATCGTTCATAGCCATACGGCCAAAGGTCTCTTTCATCAACTTGGCTGTTCCGAGCGGGTTAGATTCACCGTTGGGTCCTTCTGGGTTCACATATATCAATCCCATATGAGAGGCGCCAAGGTTCGCTTCTAAGACATACTCTCCATCGGAAAAACGCTCTTCGTTACCCATCCATTCGGTTTCTGAACCCCAGTAGATATCTTCTTCAGGTTGCCAAATGTCTTCACGGCCACCGGCAAAGCCAAATGTCTTGAAACCCATGGATTCTAAGGCACAATTGCCTGTAAGAATCATCAAATCTGCCCAAGAAAGCTTTTTGCCATATTTCTTTTTTATGGGCCATAAAAGTAATCTTGCCTTATCTAGGTTGCCATTGTCTGGCCAACTATTCAATGGTGCGAAGCGTTGTGATCCCGAACCTGCCCCTCCACGTCCATCACCAATACGATAAGTGCCGGCACTGTGCCAAGCCATGCGGATCATAAAAGGGCCATAGTGCCCATAGTCTGCTGGCCACCAATCTTGAGAGGTTGTTAAAGCCTCCACGATGTCATTCTTTACCTCCGCTAAGTCTAACGACTTGAATTCTTCGGCATAATCAAAGTCTTTGTCCATCGGATTGGACAATTCAGAATTTTGACGGAGTACATTCAATCTCAGTTGATTGGGCCACCAGTCTTGATTCGTTGTACCGCCACCAGCGGCTTGTTTCATGGTTCCACCCAAGTAAGGGCATTTACTTGGATCGTTGATGTCCATGGCATCGCCATGTGGGTTGTTCTCGTTGTTATCCATTGTATTCTCGATTTTAATTTCTTAAAAGTTAAAGCTACCAAAATGTTCGTTGAAATGCATAGCTAGAAACTTGATTTCTATTATTTCACTATTGATAATATCTATCATACCGATTTCTCAAAAAAGACAAGCACAAATTACTTGAAAAAAAGAAGTTTCCACCTGATGTTTATCAGTTTGAAGTCTTTTTAAATCGGTTTTTTATACTTTTAACTATCATGGAAAATTCAGCACCTTTTTTTAACGCCATACGCAATGGGGATTTGGGTTCGGTATCTCAAATGATTGATGAAAACCCTAGCCTAATACAAGCTAAAGACCATAGAGGTTCTACACCATTGATTTTAGCAACGTATTACAATCATGAAGAAGTAGCCATCTTTTTAATAGAAAAAGGAGTTCATATCGATGCAGTAGATGACTCTGGAAATACTGCATTAATGGGGGTCTGTTTTAAGGGGTATACAGCTATTGCCGAAAAATTGATTTCATATGGTGCTAATGTCAATGTGCAAAATGGAATGGGGGCGACTTCTTTAATTTATTCTGCTACATTTAAACAAGTTGAAATTGCGAAACTGCTTTTAGATAATGGTGCCGATAGCACAATGAAAGATGGGCGAGGCAATACGGCCCTTGATCATGCCAAATTACAAGGTGTGGCCTCTTTGATCGATTTATTGGAATCGTAGTAATAAGTGAGTGATCATGCAAGAAGAATTAAAAGTAACACTGATACAATCCTCTCTTTCTTGGGAAGACCCTGAAAGAAATCGAAATTCATTTTCAAAAAAAATGGAAACGATTTCTTTGGATGTTGATTTGATTATACTTCCAGAAATGTTTACTACCGGGTTTACTATGGCTCCTGAAAATATACCAAAGGAAGAGGGTTTAATCACTTTAGAATGGATGCGAAAAAAAGCATTCGAGAAGAATGCCGCCCTAGTAGGAAGTTTGCCTTTTTACGAAAACGGAAGCTACACGAACCGCTTGTTTTTTGTGCGACCAAATGGAAGTTACAGACAATACGATAAACGGCACACCTTTACTTTGGCAGGGGAAAATAAGGTTTATGAAGCAGGTTCAGAAAGATTGATCGTCGAGTATTTGGGTTTTCGTATCTGTCCCCTTATATGTTATGATTTAAGATTTCCGGTTTGGGCCAGAAACACCGAAGATTATGATGTCTTGATTTACGTTGCCAATTGGCCTAAGCCACGAATTTCAGCTTGGGATACCTTGCTAAAAGCCCGCGCCGTGGAGAACATGGCCTATTGTATCGGGGTCAATAGAATTGGAAAGGATAACCTTGGTCATGAATATTCCGGACACTCGGGGGTTTATGATTGTCTTGGCAAACAGTTGGTTTTTTCTGAAAAAGAGGAAGTTTGTTATGCTACTTTGACTAAAGAACATATCGAAAGGACCAGAGAAAAACTTCGGTTTTTAGAAGATAGAGATGCTTTTAACCTTGAAGTATAAAAGTTTCGATTTTCTCCCAATTGGCCCTAATCTCGATTTCTTCAGGGTAATATTTGACTTTTTCGGGTTGTAAATTCTTTAGAAAATTTCCCGTGTCCCATTTGCCGTTACCATTGCTATCTTGTATAACACGAATAAGATAGGTAGAAGGTTCGATGTTGCTGAATTCGAAGGCTTGTTCTTCCTTGGCATAGATTTCCAATTGCATTCTACCTTCAGTATCGGTCAATTGGACTAAAATTGGGTACTCGACAGCACCTTGTATGTTAACGGTTAAGGTACCATAATCTGCAAAACTTTGAGTTGAAAGGTTATATGATAGGCTGTCATTGGTCTCACCAAAAAAATCCGTGATCGCTCCAGGAAGTAGTTCTAAGCTATAATTTTCATTGGGTTCCAAGGGAAAATCAAAATCGACCTTGTTGGCAATAGTATCCAATTCGATCTTCAAATCCACATCAAGT
>JARFRH010000158.1 GCA_029287355.1 Maribacter sp.
GTGTATAAGAGACAGTTATTACCTAGACAGAAATGAAAAGACGCAGGCAAGGATGTATGCAGAAAAGTGTTACGATATCGCAAAATCCCTTCAAAGCGCATCCTATCTTGTTGAAGCGTTATCCTTTTTTATTGCGCTAGATAACGAAGCTAGAATAAAAGCTTACAAAAGAATTACAGATAGTATTTCTAAAGCGAAGCAATTGAAGCAAAACAAATTTGCCGCTATGAAATATGATCTTTCCGAAGAAAAAGAAAAAACGGAAGCCACAAAACTATTGAACGAAGCTCAAAAACGAAAAACGCTTATGTATCAGGGATTAGGAATATTCATACTCTTGACGGGAATATTCTTATATTTCTTATCGCGGGCAATCTATAAAAAAGAGCAGATTAAGCAAATCTATAAAACGGAAACTCGGATATCTCAGAAACTACATGACGAGGTTGCAAACGATATGTATCAGGTAATGACCAAACTACAGAGTAAAGTAGACACTAACGAAGATATTCTGGATGATTTGGAAAGTATTTATTCCAAAACTAGAGATATTTCTAAAGAGAGTGCCGCCATTGATGTACATGAAAAGTTTGATGAATTACTTAACGATTTGTTGCTAGGATATAAAAACGATGCAGTGAATATAATTACCCAGAATATCTCTAAAGTAGACTGGAATAAGGTTTCAGAAATTAAAAAGATAACTATATATCGGGTGCTGCAAGAGTTGATGACTAATATGAAGAAGCATAGTCGCGCTACTATCGTTGTCGTGATTTTCTCTCAAAAAAGCAATCAATTGATGATTGATTATAAAGACAATGGCATTGGAGGCGATCTGAAAAAGAATGAAGGTTTACTTAATATGGAAAACCGTATGGAATCTATAAACGGGCGTATTAGTTTTGAGGTAATGAAAGATAAAGGATTCAAAGCCACCATTACAGTATAGTATATGTTCAAAAAAGTTCTTATTTCCGATGATCTGGAAAGTATCAATCAAGGGGTATTGGCAATCACCAAGACCTTAGGAATAGGTGAGGTCACGCAAGTACAATATTGCGACGACGCCTTTCTTAAATTAAAAAAAGGAGAGATGGATTGTGCACCATACGACTTGCTCATTACCGACCTGTCTTTTAAAATCGATCATCGCGCGCAAAAATATCTGTCTGGAGACGCCTTGATTGCCGCCGTAAAACAAGAATATCCGCAATTAAAAATAATTATCTATTCGGTTGAAGACCGCCTACAACGGGTGCGGACTTTAGTTCAAAATTACAAAGTAGATGCCTTCGTTTGCAAAGGGAGACGCGCTCTAACTGAGTTATCGAAAGCCATAGAGGAAGTTTACAGCAACAGAACCTATCTCTCACCTCAGATTCAACAAGCCTTGAGTGACAAAAAGAATTTAGAGATTAAAGACTACGACATCAAACTTATTCTTCAATTATCTAAAGGCATGTCTCAAGACGAAATTAGTCATCTATTTGAGCAGGAGAATATTAGTCCGAGTAGTTTGAGTTCCATTGAAAAAAGGCTCAATCTACTGCGAGTTCAGTTCAAGGCTCATAACGTTATTCACTTGATTGCGATTACAAAAGATTTAGGACTTATTTAAAATATTTTTTCTAAATTATGTATTCCCGTAAAATTTAGATTTCAATATGTTATAAGTTTGATCGAGGAAAAAATCCATTGTCAAAAAAGCTGGGGAGTTTTTGAAATGATGGAGATATTAAAACCCTTGCGAATTTCGTAAGGGTTTTTTAGTTTAGTTGGGTTTGGGTACCCCTGAAGCCTAAACAACCGAATGTCAATTATTAAGTACACCAAAGCAAGTAATATTATGAAAAAAATTAATCGTATTAGGAATAGCTCCTGAAACTTCTGATTTTGCTTTCTCTTAAGACAAAATTTTCTTGATATCTTGTGAGAACATTGAAGCTAAAACATTAGAAATGATATTCACATGGTGATCTATGAAAATGTACAATCTGAAATATTTAAAAATATCCTATTATAAATTTCCTTAGTAATGTCGTTTTTAGAAGTCAAAAAGCATAAAATTTTTCGAAACAATTAAACCATTTAAACTTCTAAAAACGACTAAACCATCAATTCCTAGGCAGTGCTTCTCCTTCCATCCAAGGTGCGCCAGCCTTCAACAAATCATTCGCCAATTGGGATAATTTCTCTTGACTCATTTCCAACTGCGACTGTGCCGAACTTAACTGTTCATTTATAAGTTGCAAAGCCTTCTTATGGTTCGTTGTGGGGCCATAGGTAGAATGGTCAATACCAATTTGTAATGAAAATAATCTTCCACCAACGGTTGGATTCGTTTTTTCTCCTGGTTCCACTTTCGATTTTTTCCCATTGAGCTCTTGATCAATTTTCAGTAATTCCATCCGCACTTCTTCCAAGCGATTATCAAAACTGCCTGCTGCAGTCGTTGAAAGTGACAGTACTTTTTTCATGCGTTCTACTCGTGTTAAAGCATTTCCTAAAGTCATTTGAATCGCAGAATGCGAACGCACGGCATTTTCATATTGTCGCCAAAATGCGGCAACTTCCACAGGTGTAGCTCCTTCCAAGGCACCTTTTCGCAAAGGCACCACATCAAACTCTATTGGTTGCGATAACGCTTTCACCACTCCATCAACTTGCTGAAAAAGCTCAGCAGCATATTTTCCAGGTGCCACCATCAAAGCTTTTGGACTTTCATCCCACATAGGTGTTGGTGGTTCTTTCATGGAAATGGCATCAGGCCCAGGATACTTCAAATCCCAAGCCACTCGATGAAAACCTTTCTTGGTAGCGCCATCCACCCGACGCACAACATTACCATTTGAGTCCTTGATAACAAGCCAAATTTTGGGTTCGCTTTCCATTCGTTCTTCTTCCAATGCTTCCCAACCTGGGAATGTAATATTGTCTTTATTCTTTTCTTGCGCAGTGCGGATTTCCTTTTTTGTTTTTAAATCATCTTTCAAATAGTAGGTAAATACCGCTCCAAAAGGAGGATTATCTGCTACAAAATGATCTGCTCCTTGGTCGCCTTTTTTGCCTTCAAAACCTAAATGCCCGCGGGGAATATACCACCATGCTTTTCTAGTAGAAAAAAGTGTAGCATCATTTTTCAAGATTTCATCATTCACTTCTCGCAGTACGCTTATGTCATCGAAAACATAAAAACTTCGCCCAAAGGAGGCAGCAACCAAATCATTTTCCCTACGTTGTATCGTCAAGTCTCGAAACGAAATGGTAGGAACGCCCCCTTGGAGTTTTATCCACTTCTGCCCCGCATTAGGGGAAAAATAGATTCCGAATTCCGTTCCTGCAAACCACAAATCTTTTTTCAAATGATCCTGTACCAGTCGCCAAACTAGGTTCCGCTTTGGTAAATTGTTGTGAATAGAATTCCAAGTTTTTCCTCTGTCTGTACTTCTCAAAATATAAGGTTGATAGTCGCCATACTTATGATTATCCATCGCTACGTAAACCGTATTTGCATCATGTAAGTCCGCTTTGATGTCATTAATATAAGGTGTTTGTGGCATCCCTTTCAGGGTACTCACTTCTATTTTCCGCCAAGTTTTTCCATAATCTTCCGTCACTTGAATCAGGCCATCATCAGTACCTATATATATCAAATTTTCATTCAGCAGTGATTGAGCGATAGAAGTAATCGTATTATAATTGGACATAGCATTCAAGTCCCAAGCATTATCCCAACTTTGTTGTTTTCCCATAATCGGTAATTCCAAACGGTTTTGATCACGTGTTAAATCCCCCGAAAGAGTACGCCAATCATCACCTCGATTATCGGAAACCCAAAGTCTTTGTGAAGCATGAAAAATTCGTTCAGGCTTATGTGGACTTACCAAAATCGGAGCATCCCAATTAAAGCGTTCATAGTCTTCGTTTGCCCCAGGTTGCGGTTGAATATCCATCACCTCCCCTGTGATCATGTCAATTCTCGACAAAATACCTTGCTGACGTTGTCCGTACATAATATTTGGGTTACCTGGTTCGGTAGCAGGTTGGTGTCCATCCCAATCTAAGACAACTCGCCAATCTGAATTTTGAATACCATGGACGTTGTCCGTTCGAGAAGGTCCGCCTTCCGTCGAATTATCTTGAGTACCACCGAAGATATTGTAAAAAGGTTCAGCATCATCCACCGCCACTTTATAAAATTGAGTCAAAGGAAGATTTCCCATAAATCGCCAATTCGCTGCTAAGTCAAAACTTTCGTAAACACCACCATCCGTTCCCATCAACAAATAATCAGGATCATCCTTTCGGAAAGCCAAAGCATGATTATCGGAGTGTTTATGTTGTTCCTCCATTCGGCGAAAAGTTTTCCCTCCGTCTTCTGAAATCTGCACCCTTACATCCAACAAATACAATCTATCAAACTCATGCGGTGAGGCATACAACTCTTGATAATAATGTGGCCCAGTTGCACCCGAAACCGCATCAGACATTTTTTCCCATGTCGAACCGCGGTCTGTCGAGCGATAGACGCCACCCTTCCGTCTGTCTAATTCAATGGCAGCATATAACACATCAGGTTTTTGAGGAGAAATCGCCAAACCAATTTTTCCCATATTAGACTCCGGTAAACCCTTTTTTAGCTGTTCCCAAGACTCTCCACCATTCAAACTTCGAAACAATCCCGAACCCGGGCCTCCCCCCATATACGCAGCGACAGTTCGATGTCTATCCCAAGTGGCAGCATACATTTGGTCTGGATTGCGAGGATCAATGGCGATGTCTGTCACTCCAGTCCATTCAGAGTTCCCCAAAGTCCGATTCCAAGTTGTTCCACCATCTGTAGATTTGTACAATCCTCGTTCACCCCCTTTTGTCCAAAGCGGACCTTGTGAGGCTACCCAAATAATATCGGAATTTTCGGGGTGAATTACTATTTTAGAAATATGATTAGAGTTTTTTAAACCCATATTTTTCCACGTCGTCCCACCATCATCACTGCGATAAACGCCATCGCCAAAAGACAAATGACGCCCTCCCACATTCTCACCTGTACCGACCCAAACGACGTGTGGATTATTAGGATCAATAGTGACGCAACCTGTAGCAAACGATCCTTCCTTGTCAAAAATAGGGTTCCATGTGACTCCTGCATTTACAGTTTTCCAAACCCCTCCAGAAGCAACAGCAATATACCAAGTAGTAGCATCCTCAGGATGAATAGCGATGTCCGCAATTCGACCCGACATAAATGCGGGCCCTATACTTCGAAACTCTAAGCCTTCAAAGTTATTGTCTGACCAAGACTCGACTTGCTTATCTTGAGCAAAAAGATAGCTGGAGGATAGGAAGCATAGTACGAAAGTGAAGAAGTAGTTTCTCATTGTTTTGTTGTTTATGAAGAAAATGATTGATTCAAATTTAAAGAATTATAACTAGAATATTTATTGAAGCTAGATTTGTTGCTTGTTGCACACATGAGGCATGTATTAAATGTATCGAAAATAGTCAATTATCCATTAATAAATTGAAAAATATGATGTTTCAACTCTAGTATTTCTAATTAAATTAAGAAATTTGGTAACTTGGACCGTAGCCTAAAAACCTTCTAAGCCATCTGCTATATTTTCAATAAAACTAAAAATTTCAACATGAATGGAATCAAATCTATACTATTGTCTATTTCAGTATTCTGCCTTATCGCCATTATTGTTTTGAGCTGCACCCAAAAAAAAACAAAGGTGACCCCACTACCGCCTACGACTCAAGTGGCAACGGCAATGACGGTACTCTGGTTGGAGGTGCTACATGGGCTGCCGGTCGTTTCGACGGCGGCATTGAACTCGACGGGACCAGTGGCTATGTTTCAGTTCCCGGTTTTGAACTAACGACCGATTCGATCACTTTTGCTATATGGCTCAACGGTTGGAAAGGAGGCGATTGGGCACCGCTCATA
>JARFRH010000241.1 GCA_029287355.1 Maribacter sp.
CATCTATCCCATGGAAAAACCTTCTCAACCTCAATATCTCCACCAAAACCTTGAGTCGGCCCATTACTTTTTGTGTACCACACGTAGTATTTGCCATTTTCCTTGATAATCGCACTGGGATCTCGTCGAACAACACCCTCTTCGTAGGCTAAATCACCTTTTAAGGGTTGTAATTCGCCAAATTGAATGAACCACTCGTTACCTAAATCCATAGGCCATTCCAGGGCTCTTTTTGATGCTGTGCTTAAGTATTCGGAATTTGTAATGCCTAATTTTTCTTTTATATCTTGGGGTATCTTCGGTGACTCCTGGCTGTGTTCTACCGATGTACTTTTAGGGTCGGATTTCGTACCACAAGCCAATACTAAAAACATTAAAATATAAAATACAGCTTGATGGATTGTTCTCATGGTACTACCTTTTTATTCGATTGCGATGTCAATGACACCTGAATTCGAAATATTACCAAATAAAGTAATTATTTCAATTCCAATTGTTCGATTTTGTCACTTACTGGCCCACGAATGGCTTCGTACGCAGCAATCATCTCTTGGAGTTTTTCAGGATTACTTTCGGCCATATTATTTTGCTGCCCGATATCTACTTTCAGATTATACAATTGGTAGTCATCGGCATTGGCCAATTCGATATTTACGTATTTATTTACTGCAGGACCTTTGTAAGGGGGAATCATCGCCCAAACCCCTTTTCTAAATGCTGTTCTTGATGTGGCCTCAATAACCATTTCATCTCGGCCATCATTACTTTTCCCAAGGAAAACATCCAATAATTCGTTACTGTCATTGGTACGTTCACTGCTACCGACTAAGCCTGCAAGAGAAGAAAATAAATCTAGTTGTGAAATCATAGTTTTAGAAACTCCCGGTTTGATTTTACCTTTCCAATAGGTTATCAATGGCACCCTGGTTCCAGCTTCAAATAGGCTATACTTTCCGCCCCGTAAAACACCGGCAGGTTTGTGATTTCCTAATTTTTCTACCGATTCATCATAATAACCATCGTTTACAACAGGACCATTGTCACTAGAAAATACGATCAAAGTGTTTTCCAATAACCCTTCGGCCTCCAAGGTTTTTATGAATTCGCCCACCATCCAATCAGCTTCAACAATCACATCACCTCTTGGTCCCATTCCTGAAGAACCGACAAAACGAGCATGCGGAGTTCGCGGTACATGCGGCTGCTGCAAGGCATAATACAGAAAAAAAGGTTCCTCTTTGTGTTTTTTGACATACGCTTGGGCGTCTGTCAAAAAGTAATCCGCCATGTCTTCATCGACCCACTTGGCGGCCTCGCCACCTTTCATAAAACCAATACGTGGAATTCCATTTACAATGCTATTGTTATGGCCATGATGCCATTTCATCTTGAGCATTTCAGGATTTTCCAAGCCCGTTGGCTCTCCTTCAAAATTCTCTTGGTAGTTCACTTCAATCGGGTCGTTCGGGTCAAGATTTACGACATGACCATCTTCAATGTAGACCGTTGGAACTCTGTCTTGAGTAGCTGCAAGAATATGGCTGTAATCGAATCCAACTTCATTCGGACCAGGGGCGATACGTTCATTACAATTTACATTTCCGCTTCCTAAGCCTAAATGCCATTTCCCGACTATTCCAGTATGATAGCCATGTTTTTTCAACATTTTCGGAATCGTGATTTGGGCAGTGTCAATGATGAGCGGAGCCGTGCCAGGAAGAATTTTCGCGTTTTTATTCCGCCATGGATATATTCCTGTCAGTAGGGCATAGCGACTAGGAGTGCAGGTGGCGGAAGAAGCATAACCATTTGTGAATCGAATTCCTCCATTTGCGAGTCTATCAAGATTCGGAGTTTCCAATTCCGTAGCGCCGTAGGCACCCATTTCTCCATATCCAAGGTCATCTGCGTAAATGATAACGATGTTCGGTTTGGTTTCTTCATGCGATGTTTCAACGGTTTTACTTTCTTCTTTGCAAGACATAACGACTATCAGTGCGATGAGGCAAAATAGGAATTTGAAATTGATACTATTCTTCATATTATGTAATTATGATTAATGATCTCGATTGATGAAATCAGCGCGGCGGCTTACCAAATCTCCTTCTTGATTCACCCAATCGGAAGGAAACATCGTTTTAGGAATATTGAGTTTAAAACCGGGTCTTACTGTTTTCAATAAGGCAATACTGTTCAAAATTAAATTGGTCTCTGTTTCCGATTTAGCGTTTTTAATGATTTCTAGAATTAAATCGGAAGGTACATCCTGTCCGTGTAGCGTTAAAAATTCAACTGCCCGAAGTCGTACCAAATTGTTCCTATCGTTTTTAGATAGCTTTGCGGCTATTTTAAAAAACGGATATGCCTCTTTTCCAAAGGAACTACAAACAATCATACCCCAGTATTTTTTCCACGGATTGTCTGATTTCAAAGCTTTTTCAATTGCTGCCTTGGATTGATCGAATGGTTTTAAGCTCAGGTCTGCGATAGTAACCAATTCTGAAATTTCCGATTTGTTTTGCTGGCCAAACGCCACCGGACTTGAAAGACCTGCTTCAAGGAAATAGGGTTCCGGATAAAAACTTAAATCAGGCATAGACTTTACCTGATCCTGCAAGTTTGACCGAAGTTCTTTCAAAGTAGAATTATAAGATGGGTCCGCTACTAAATTATGTACCTCATGCGGATCTTTTTCAAGGTCATATAGGGCTTCGGGCGTACGAGCTTTGAAAAATTGATCTTGTTCTTTGTTTAATTTTCCATCTTCAAAGAGCTGCTGCCATTCTTTATAGGCCAACATTTTATACCGATAAAAATTAAAAAGGGCGTCCACATTAAAAGGCTGGTAATTTCTTATATACTTGTATTTTCCTTTTCGTAATGACCGCACAAGGTCGTATTTTTCGTCGAACCTATCGGCGTATCCAAAAGTTGTATTCCTATTGTTCAGATTTTCAATAGTCACCTCTTTTCCAAGGAAAGGGTTGCCATCGAATTGTTCTGGTATTTTAAGGCCTGCCAGATTCAACACCGTTGGGGCCAAATCTATAAACTGGACAAAAGCATCCGTTCTATTTCCAGTTTTTTCGGGCGACAGATGTTTCCATTTTTCAGGAATATAGACTACCATCGGCACATGTAGTCCGCTTTCATAAACGTACCCCTTACTTCTTGGAAGTACCCCTCCATGATCACCGTAATAAAAAATGATAGTGTTTTCCATGAGACCATCATCTTCCATTTGATTCATAAACTTCCCTATTTGTGTATCAACTTTTTGATGTAGGTCGCGATAATAGGCATTAGTAAAACGATATAAAGGAGTATCGGGATGATAAGGGAAAATTGGGACCTTCTCCTGAGGAGTTACTAAATCGGTACTGTCCATTTGAGCCTTGGTAAAATGCAATTGGCCTTCATGTGTGGTACCATAATTTTGAACATGGAAAAATGGCTGACCCGATTTTCGATTCTTATAGGTAGCTTCTCTGGAAGATTCGTCCCAAACACTGTCGGAGGTGATGAAATTATAATCTTCTTTCGAATTATTAGTAGTGTAATACCCAGCCTCCCTAAGATACTCTGGAAACATTTTCAAACCATCCGGCATCGGTGCCAATTGCATTCTTCGATGGTACTGCGCACCAACTCTGGGCGCATAACAACCTGAAATAATGGTACTACGGGCAACGGAGCAAACTGGTGCATTCGAAAAGGCATTGTTGAAAATAATCCCTTTTTTTGCCAAGGCTTCAACATTAGGCATCGATGCCCCGTTTTGATCATACATTTTTAAAAAATGCTTTGAATTGTCCTCGCTGACCAGCCATACGATATTTGGCTTTTCGGATTTCTCCACCTGTGGTTCAATACAGGAAATGAACAGAAAAAAAATTCCAACAAATACCAATATCCGTTTCATGATTTTAATTTTGAATTTACCTGACCACCCGACCCGAGGCATTGCCACCCATCAATCGCTCCACTTCAGCGCGCGTGGAATAATTGAAATCCCCTTTTATAGAATGCTTTAAGCAAGATGCTGCAACGGCATAATTTACAGCTGTTTGCGGTTCCTTTAATTCAGAAGTGATCAATGCGAAAATCAACCCGCCTGCAAAAGAATCACCGCCTCCAACTCGATCCACGATATTCTTGATTTGATATGGCTTGTAATTTCCATTTTCATCCAATGGCGCAAAAGAGGGCGCATCGGTAGCTGCATCAAAAAGCATAGCGCCCCAGTTGTTATGACTTGCAGAAAGACTTTCTCGTAGGGTAATTGCCACCTTACGCACATTCGGAAACTGTTGAACTACCTGACGAGCAACATCCGGATACCTAGAGGTATCCAAGGTGCCGGAATGCACATCGGTATCACCTGCCTGAATTCCCAATATATCGTGACAATCTTCTTCATTTCCAACGACTACATCAATAAAGGGCAAAATTTCACGCATGGTTTTTTGAGCCAGCTCCTTGGCGGAATGGTTGGAATCCCAATTCCAAAGTTTTCCTCTAAAGTTTAAATCAATAGAAACTGAAGCTCCTGATTCTTTCGCCTTCTGCGCAGCAACCAAGGTTGCTTCAGCTGCAGTTTTAGAAAGCGCTGGGGTAATTCCGCTTAAATGTAGCCATTGCGCATCTTTGAAAATGTTCTCCCAATCATAAGCACTGGATGGGGTTCTTGATACGGCAGAATCAGCTCGGTCATAAATCACGTTACTTGGACGCTGATTTGCACCGGTTTCCAAAAAATATAATCCCAATCGTCCTTCATCGGTGCGTAAAATATACTCGGTATCGATTCCTACCGCACGAATGGAATCCATTGTTGCTTCTGCTAGAGCATGTTTTGGCAAGGCTGTGATGTATCTGGCCTTTCCTCCAAAATTGCAAATCGATGCCGCCACACTTGCCTCGGACCCAGCATAGGTTACTTCCAGGTTTCGTGTTTGCCTGAGCCTCATGTTGGCAGGTGAGGCCAAACGGCCCATTATCTCTCCAAAGGTTACTACTTTCTTCATTTTCTATTTTATTAATCTCTCAAACCTGTTTGTAAGCCTAGTCATCTTTGAAAATGACTGCTGGTATTGCCAACGCGTCTCCTGGCCCTTTCGCTAAAAATGTCTTCTAGTCATTTTATACACGCTAGATCCTAGGACCTGATTTTTGTAATTAAATTTCTGATTTCTCTTGCGTTGTTGGTAATCGTACTCCAATCTTCGGACTGAATCAATGGTCGTTTCGCTACCCAAGTACCCCCTATGGCGGTTATCAAATCAGACTGTAAATAACTCGGAGCGTTGTTGATATTACATCCACCCAGAGGAATAAACTTCAAGTCCAAATAATTATAAGGCGCCGACATACTCTCTAGGTGTTTAAGGCCTCCTGAAGTTTCCGCAGGGAAAAATTTAAGAATACGACACCCTTCTTGAATCGCAATTTCGATATCCGTAGGAGTCATAATACCCGGAGCAAATGAAAGCCCTTGTTTGCATGCCTCACTAATGATTTTCGGATTACACCCTGGAGAAACAGCAAAGTCGGCACCGACATCCACTACTGCTTTCACTTGGTCGACTGTCAAAACCGTTCCGAAACCGAGGGAAATTTCAGGGACTTCCTTTTTAATCGCTTTGGCAGCGTCGAGTGCAGCAGGGGTGCGGAGTGTTAATTCAATAGTGTCGACACCACCAGCAAGTAGGGCATTAGCAAGTGGAACCGCATGTTTTACCTCATCAATAATCAATACCGCAATGATTCCGGCATCATCGATTTTTTTTATCAATTCCGGCGTCATAGTCATTGGTCCATTTGTTTTCATAATTCATTGGTATGAAGTCATGTAGGTCTAAAAACCTCATCTGAAAGCGCTCTATTTCTCTTTTTCGTTTCTCGGTGATGACGGTTGGGGCGCCCCTTTTTTGATATCAACTTAGAATAACTATAACCCGACTTAACAAGGCGATTTCTGAGCGCTCCATGGTGTGCCTTAATTAGTCTCGATTATACCACTTCGTCAAAAATCAGGGGAAAGAATTTACCCTCCATTTTTTTCCCTTTTGGGATTTTAGGGACGCCTTTCAAAAGCTCGTCATCTGTATTGCTTATGGTTCCATCGGCGAAAACATTCAAAACGAATGCCCTTCTGCTCATTTGTGATTTATTTTCGTAAGAACCATGAACCATGAGCGGATGATGAAAAGTAGCATGGCCCTTTTTCAGTTCTATTGCTACCGGATTTTTGAATTGTTGTTTTTGTTCTTCATTGAGATAATCCATCAACCCGTTCATATCTCCAGCCAACGAAGGCGCATCCAACAAGCCCCATTTGTGACTTTTTGGGATATAGTGCAGACACCCATTTTCCACAGTGGCATCATCAAGTCCTGTCCAACAGGTTAGATGTTGCATGGCGATAGTACGCGTCCAATACGAATAATCTTGATGCCATGCGACGACCCCACCATGTTTAGCCGGTTTGCAGAATAGTTGATCGTGCCAAAAACGAACCGGTTTATTCTCTAAAAGCTGATGTGCCGCCATAATAAAAGCCGGGTTCCACAGCACATCATGAAAGCCAGGAGTAATGCGCCAATGCCCTAAGGAATGAAACAAAACCGAATTCTGGTCTTCAGACTCGTTGCTGTGGAATTCATAAAACAAGTAGTGCCCTGGGTGAGTTGGATCTAGTAATTGGTCCAATTCTTTACGCAGTACCTCCACTTGGTCGTCATCCAACATTTTAATGTCGGAAAGATAGCCGTATTCATGAAAATGCGCTACTTGTTCGTCGGTCAAACGATATTGATCCCATTCTTCAATTGTCTTAGGCATCTTAAATAAGCCCGATATCATTTCATGATAAGATGCCAAGTCTTCCGCTACTGCCATTTTATTGATTTTTAAATTACTAGTCCAGGTCGTTTGAGCGTTTCCCGAAAAAGATAATACAGTGAAGATAAAAAAATTAAGCTATTTGTTCTGCAAAAAATCGGAGGCTGTTTTTTACGTGTTCTTGCCAATACGGCCATTCATGTGCTCCTGGAAATTCTTCATAAATATGATCGACCATGAGCTTGTTCAAATCGCTATGCAATTGACGGTTATGTAAAAGCAATTCATCTTCTGACCCACAGTCAAAACGAATTCTTGGAAGATCATTTCCATACTTTTTTATGATGCCTGTAACTGAATTTTCCCGTTCGTCTCTTTGCCTATAATTCTCCACGGATTCTTCAACGAACAGGGGCATTTGAGAAATACTTGTTATCGAAGAATGCGCGGAAACCGCTTTGAATTTTTCGGAATATTTAAGGCCCAATCGTAATGCGCCAAATCCACCCATTGAAAGTCCTGAAATGAATAAATCGGACGTTGCGCTTGTGGATGGAATATTCTCGATAATGGCGTTTGGAACATCTTCAACGATCCATTGTTCGAAATTTCTTTGATTGTGTGCCAGATATCCTGATCCATCACCCCAAAGTCCGTCTGATGGCATAGCGATAACCATAGGCGGAATTTCCTTGTTTTGTATCATTTTCATAGCAGTTATATGCACGCCCGCTTTTTGAGACCAAACCCAAGCACTTCCATAAACGCCATGAAGCAAAATTACCAGTGGAAGATGTCCGGCATTTTCCACAGGAGGGACAAATACACAAATATCGCCACGGCCCTTTAGATTATTCGTTTTGACCGTAATAAAACGAAGATAATCACTTTCAAACCTGGGGTCGGATAGTTCAGTGGTGCTAAATAATTTTTTCATTAGTCAAATACAATTACGCCTTTGGCATTTTTTCCTGAAAGCATATCGTCAAATGCTTCTCGCAATGCGTTTAAGGAATAGGTTTGTGTTATCATTTCATCCAATTTCAAAGCTCCGGATTGATAATGCTGTAGAATTTTTGGAAAGTCTTTTTCCGGATTGCAGCCTCCATATAATGGATTGATGTATATCTTATCCCATTCAAATAAATTCATATCGATGACGATTTCTTGTTCTATGCCACTTACCTGAACTGCCGTGCCGGCATTTCTTATCATGGCCAAAGGTGCAGCACCCAATTCAGGAACCGCGGTGCATTCAAAGGCATAATCCGCTCCACGGTTGTCAGTCAGTTTTTTTACGGCCTTCGCAGCGATAAACAAACCTTTGTCACGTTTATCCGCCAAAATAGTATGGGATGCCCCAAATTTCTTCGCCATTTCAAGTCGGCTTGGGTTGATGTCTATTGCAATGATCTTAGATGCTTTGCTGATTTTTGCCCCTTGAATCACACTCAAACCGACTCCACCTGTTCCGAGTACCACTACCGAACTCCCTTCCGCAACTTTGGCGGAATTCACAACGGAGCCATAACCGGTCATTACACCGCAACTGATGATACTTGACGCTGCAAATGACATTGTAGAAATCGGGTTCTTTACCACTGCCGACGCCTTGACCAATGTATATTCCGATAGCGTACCGAGATTAAAGGAACGTTCAATGGGCTTTTCATGATACTTTGTTCCTTCTAAATGGGCATGACCTGCGGTATATCCATTTCCCCCAGCAACTACGGGAGAGTTGTTTTCACAAATATGTTCGTTCCCGATTTCACATTGAAAACAATTTCTACAGGGAGTTGCCCAATTCAAAATGACAGCATCGCCAATAGAAACATGCTTCACTTGCGAACCAATTGCTTCCACAATTCCTGAGCCTTCGTGTCCCATTATAATGGGCTTGCCCCACTTTAGGGAATCATAATCGGTATGACATAACCCAGCCGCTTTAATTTTAACCAATACCTCATCGGCCAATGGGTCTTTGACCATAATTCTATCTATGGCAAAATCACCTTCTCCATTGGAGATTGCAGCAAAACATTCCCTTTGCATATTTAGATTGGTTTTAGGAAATCAAGATCGGATTAAAGCTACTGGTTTTTATTCAATAAGAGTTGTTCCTCAATGGGGTATTTGATTAAGGAAGTTAGTATAGCTCCCTTTAATCATTCCAATGTTCATCGATAACTTTTTGAATGTGCGGATAATTGGCATCGGTTTCGTTTAAATCTTCACGCAAGTTCACCAACTGCTCCTTCAAATCGGCAATTGTTTGCTCGTAGGCCGGATTCGAATATACATTGTCCATTTCCTTTGGATCTTTGGTCAAGTCATATAATTCCCATGCAGGCGGTGTATGGTGGGTGAAGTCGTTGCCCCAACTTTCTTTGTTCCAGGTGGCATTGGGATCATCGGTATCCACCCAATATTTACCGTAGTAAAATATCAGCTTATGATTCTTGGTGCGAATTCCAAAATGCGCGGGATTTTGATGCCGGTGAGCCAAATGCATCCAGTACCGGTAATAGGTAGCCTTTTGCCAATCTACCGGTTCGGTACCAGTTTCCAAAATAGTTTTGAAGCTTTTGCCTTGCATATAATCCGGAGTTGAACCTCCTGCCAATTCAATCATGGTAGGAGCGAAATCCGTATTGTTTATAATGGCATCTGTACGACTGCCTGTTTTGATTTTATCTGGATAGCGGACGAAAAACGGCATGCGCATTGACTCATCGTACATCCATCGTTTGTCGATATAATCATGTTCACCTAGCATAAAACCTTGGTCTCCTGTATACACTATGATGGTATTTTCAAGTAATCCTTCCTCCTTCAAATAATCTAGCAATCGTTTGATATTATCGTCGACACCTTTAACGCATCGCAGGTATTTTTTAAGGTAATCTTGATATACGTTGCTTGTATATTTTTTCTCTGAAGCATCCATTTCCCATTTTACCAATTCTTCTTGACGGATATCCTTAGCATTTCGATATTGTTTATAGATGCTACTGTCATTCCAATATATATTCATCGCTTGATTGCGAATTAAATTTCGATGTGAGACCGAGGAACCCATGATTCTTGTCAAGGAATCATTTTTCCCGCGAATCGCTTCCGATCCGTGATTTCCAATCTCATACAAACTTTCAGGCTCAGGAATAAATGTGTCCGCTAAATAATCTTCATAGCGCGGCGCATATTCAAAATCATCGTGTGGTGCCTTGAAGTGGTGCATCAAGAAAAATGGTTGGTTTGGATCTCTTTTGTTTTTCAGATAATCTAAGGTGGCATCCATAATCATATCCGAGGAATGTCCTTTGGTTTGAACCATATTTTCAGGCCACGGTTTTTCACCTTGAACCCTGAACTCGGGATCGTAATATTTTCCTTGTCCGGGCAACACCTGATAATAATCGAAAGCTGCAGGTTCATGATGTAAGTGCCATTTGCCCACAATAGCGGTTTGGTAGCCCAATTTTTTCATTTCCTTCGGAAGGAATTGCTTTTCAGGTGCAATGGATCCTTCCAAATCGATCACGCCATTAGTCTGCGCGCGTTGCCCGGTAATTATGGCCGCCCTACTTGGAACGCAGATTGCATTGTTCACGAATGCGTTGTCAAAAATCATCCCCTCGCGGGCCAATTTATCGAGATTAGGCGTAGGGTTTAACCCGGCCAAACGACTTCCATAAATTCCAAAACCTTGGGTAGTGTGATCATCTGACATGATGTAGATGATGTTGGGGGTTTGAGAGACATTTCCCTCTTCTTTCCCACCACAAGAAAAAACGAGGAACAAGAAGAATATAGCGCAGAAGCTGCCGTTTAATTTATACAAGTTGATTTTCATTTAGTCGGTTCTTAAACTTTTCTTTCTACCAAAGTATAATGGTCTTTAAATATAACCAAAGTATGGTTTAGTAGGAACAATACTATCTAGACTATAGCTTGACACTGGGTTAAAAACCACAATATATGGCTGCTGTCAAGGGTCCAAATGACTCAACCGCTCTTTCAAATATGACTTAAGTCATATTTTAAGAAATGAAGGCGGACTATTTTTGTGTATAGTTTTATGCCAACTTATGCACAGTTTAGTCCAGAAATATAATATCCCCGGGCCTCGTTATACCAGCTATCCTACAGTTCCATATTGGAATTTGGATACTTTTTCGGGAAAAAAATGGGAAGCCTCGGTGAAAAGAGGTTTTGATGCCAGTAATTCAACTGAGGGAATCAGCCTATACATACATTTACCTTTTTGCGAAAGTATGTGTACCTTTTGTGGATGCCATAAACGTATAACAAAACGTCACGACGTAGAGCTGCCTTACCTTAGAGCCATTCTCAAAGAATGGGAACTGTATCGCAAGCTTTTTTCCGAAAAGCCTATTATTAAAGAGCTTCATCTTGGAGGAGGTACGCCAACGTTTTTCTCACCTGAGAACCTACAATTTTTGGTTAATGGAATTTTAAGATGGGCAGACCAAGCAAAAGAGTATGAGTTCAGTTTTGAAGGGCACCCGAACAATACCACATTCGAACATTTAAAAGCATTGTATGATGTTGGTTTCAGACGTGTTAGTTATGGAGTTCAGGACTACAATGAAACAGTTCAAAAGGCAATACATCGTGTACAACCTTTCCAAAATGTAAAAAAGGTAACGCAGTGGGCTCGAGAAATTGGGTATACCTCAATAGGTCATGATATTATCTTCGGTTTGCCTTTTCAAACGCTATCACATGTAGAGGAGACCATTTTGAAGACCAAAGAACTGATGCCAGATAGGCTTGCATTTTATAGCTACGCGCATGTTCCATGGATGAAAGGTAACGGACAGCGCGGATACAAGGATGCTGATTTGCCCTCAGCAGAAGAAAAAAGGATGCAGTACGAAAAGGGGAAATCACTTTTGGCAGAAGTTGGTTATGAAGAAATCGGAATGGATCACTTTGCCTTAAAATCGGATAGTTTACACAAATCAATGCAATCAGGTAAGCTGCACCGAAATTTTATGGGGTACACTGCCTCAAAGACGCATTTGATGGTAGGTCTTGGCGCATCTAGTATTAGTGATAGCTGGTATGGGTTTGCACAAAATGTGAAGAGTCTAGAAGAGTACCAACACCTTGTAGAGAACGATATAATTCCTATATTTAGAGGACATATTTTGACCGAGGAAGATCAAATTGTACGAAGGCACGTATTGAATTTAATGTGTGGTTTCAAGACTTCATGGGGTACTTACAGAGGTCATCTGCCTGAATTGGATTCCATATTGGATAGATTGATGGAAATGAAGTCTGATGGTTTGATCGAGATTACAACAGGAAGTATAATAATAACAGAGAAGGGGAGGCCCTTTGTTCGAAATATCTGTATGGCATTTGACTTGCATTTGCAGCGCAAAGCTCCGGATACAAGATTATTCTCAATGACCGTTTAAACCGACTGTCATTTAACCGATTCCCTCCCGATAGCCATCGGGATTAGGGGAATTACCTTAAACAATTTTAAATATGAAAAAAATAATCGTACCTGTTGATTTTTCAGAACAATCAAAATTTGCCATTAGGGCGGCCTCGGCCCTAGCCAAGAAGCATGATGCTGAGATTATTGCATTGCACATGCTTGAATTGAATCAAGCTATGTTGACTTCTTCAGAAGGGTTTCACCCTGAGCAAACCGTCTTTCTTATAAAATTGGCGGAAAAGAGATTCCGGGAATTTCTGGATAGACCATGCCTTGAAGGCCTTAAAGTAACCCCGATTATTAAACACTACAAGGTGTTCAGTGAGGTGAATGAGGTCGCCCAAGAGAATGGAGCCGATTTGATTGTAATGGGTTCTCACGGAAGTGACGGACTGAAAGAGATATTCGTGGGTTCTAACGCGGAAAGGGTCGTCCGAAATGCAGACATTCCAGTCATAGTGGTCAAGGAAGATTTAAAAGACTTCAAAGTAGAGCGCTTTGCGTTTGCGTGTGATTTTAAAGATGATAGTCTTCCGGCTTTTGAGAAAGCAAAAAGTTTTGCCGAAATGATGTCTGCTGAACTCGAACTAGTATATATCAATACGCCAGGAGATGATTTTCTTAGCAACAAAGATGCCTACGAGCGCATAAATCAATTTCTGACGAAAGCCAATGCCGGTCAGCAGGTGGAGATTTATAATGATTATAGTGTTGAAAAAGGTATTCTCAATTATAGTGAAAGCATTTTAGCCGATATGATTGGCATACCTACACATGGTCGAAAGGGATTATCGCATTTCTTTATGGGAAGTATTGGCGAAGACATTGCAAATCATTCTAAAATACCAGTGGTTACATTCAAAATAAATTAATTTTCATAGCAGTTTTTTAGTCGAAAGGGAATCTTTGTGGAGGTTCCCTTTTTGTTTATCACCTGAATTAAAGCGGTAAAAAAGACCGTCCGGCTTCAATATCCGCCACTAGATCCTCAACAGTTGTGCCCTCCAAATTTTTCACGAAACGTACTTTTGTGTCGCCAACCAAATCGTGAAGGGGGCAGGGGTGTTCCGCGTTACATTCCTTTAAACTGAGCAGACAAGAGGTAAGGCGATGGTCACCATCTATAATATGTATGATATCTATCAGGGGCACTGCTCTATTTTCCTTTGAAAGATAAAACCCTCCCCCAGGGCCACGAACCGATGAAACAATATGATGTCGCGATAACGGTTGAAGTATCTTTGAAAGATAGGCCTTGGGAATATTGGTACGGTCACTAATTTCTTTAGACAAAACCTTTTTTTCTTCAGACGAGTTTATCCCGAGATATAGCACCGCTTTAAGGGCATATTTGGAAGAATTCGATAGCATAAATAGTCTCTTTTTTTCAAAGATAAAGATTAAAAGACATTTTTATCTTTTTTATGATATTTATCATATTCTAGGCAGGCACCTGCACTTACTTTTGGGGTATAAAATTAGTAAACCACCATAAAATGAAAATAGCAATTAGAAGTCTTGCAATTATTTTTTCTTTGCTCTTACTGAGCTGCGGAGGAAAAGAAGAAAAGAAAAAAGCAGGGTTTAGCGTAGACCGGACCAAAGCTACTGAAAAGCCTGCTGAAACTGCTCCAGCGATCGATGCCACTCCCGCATCGGCCCGTATCGACTTGTCGAACAAAGGTGTTGGTCCTATTACCGAAATTACTTTGGATTCTGAAATTGACGAAGCACTGGCCAAAAGTGGTGAAGAGGTCTACAATCAAATGTGCCTAGCCTGTCACCGAGTAGGCAAGAAATTTATCGGTCCTGCTCCTGATGGTATATTAGAAAGACGCAGCCCAGAGTGGGTGATGAATATGATTTTGAATCCCGAAGGCATGGTGAAGGAAGATGCTTTAGCCAAGGATTTATTAATGGAGTTTAATGGGGCACCGATGGCCAATCAAGGATTGACCGAGGAGCAAGCCCGAAGTGTATTGGAATTTTTTAGAACCTTAAAATAATTTATAATGAAAACAACCAATTTAAAACTAGTATTAAGTTTGTGTTTGATGCTCTTGTTCGTCTTTAGCTGTAAAAATGAAACCAAAACCGAGAACGATAATGCTCCTGCAGCTACTTCGAAAGCGGCGGATACCGAAAAGAAGGGCCAGGCATTTATTGCAGACGATGGCTCCACGCCCAATGTTTTGCAAATAGCTATAGGATCACCTGACCATACCACTTTGGTAGCGGCTGTACAAGCGGCAAGTTTGGAAAACGCTTTGGTCAATGCAGGGCCATTGATGGTTTTTGCACCAACGAATGCTGCTTTTGATGCCTTACCCGCTGGAACGGTTGAAGATTTGCTAAAGCCTGAAAACAAGGACGCATTGGCAAACATTCTCAAGCATCATGTTACTGCCGGCAATTACTCCAAAGAATTTTTGAAAAAGTTCGAGAAGATAGGGCAAGCCAATGACCAGAATGCCATGATAGAGGTAAAAGGTGATGACGTATATGTGGGCGGTGCTAAAATTGTGGCAAGTATAAAGGCAGGAAACGGAATCGTTCACGTCGTGGATAAGGTGATTTTACCCCCATCGGAATAAACAAAACAATCTAAATAATCACTTAATATATAAAAAATGAAAAAGTATAGTTTTTATGTAATGCTACTTATAGGTTTCAGCGCACTACTAAGTAGTTGCGGAAACCAAGGTGATGGACAGTCGTCCAATGGGGCACTTTCCTCAAGTACAGCTGAAAAAGCGTATGTGGCACCAGGGGAACATGATGAGTTTTATGCCTTTATATCCGGTGGATATAGTGGTAACATAACCGTTTATGGTTTGCCATCCGGTAGAATGTTTAAGGAGATTCCTGTGTTCTCACAATTTCCTACCTCAGGGTATGGATATTCCGAAGAAACCAAACCCATGTTGAATACTTCTTTCGGGTTTGTTCCATGGGATGATTCGCACCACCCTGATATTTCGCAAACCAATGGGGAACTCGATGGAAGATGGATATTCATCAACGGAAATAATACACCTCGTATCGCCCGGGTAAGTCTAAGCACTTTTGAAACTGAGGAAATCATTGAATTACCCAATAGTGCGGGTAACCACAGTTCTTCATTTGTAACAGAGAACTCGGAATATGTAGTTGCGGGAACTCGTTTTTCAGTCCCGATTCCTCAACGAGATATGCCTATAAATGAGTATAAAGGAAATTTCAAAGGGTCCCTTTCATTTGTTAGTGTTGCTCCTGATAATGGTCGTATGAATTTGGAATTTCAGATAATTATGCCTGGTTTCAACTACGATCTTGCACATCCAGGTCGTGGAAAATCTCATGGTTGGTTCTTCTTTACTACGTATAATACAGAGGAAGCCAATACACTTATGGAGGTCAACTCTTCTCAAAATGATAAAGATTTTATTGCAGCTATCAATTGGAAGAAAGTTGAAGAATATGTGAAAAATGGTGGTGGTACCAAAATACCTGCCGAATATGCACACAATGTATATGATGAACATACGCATACCGCCACTTCAACAATGAAAAAAGAAGTACTGACGGTAAATCCGCTTGATGTGCCTGGTGCCGTTTTCTTTTTACCCACTCCAAAATCTCCACACGGTTGCGATGTTGATCCATCGGGACAATACATTATCGGTAATGGTAAACTTTCAGCTGATTTGACGGTGCATTCTTTTGATAAGATGATTGCGGCTATTGAAGGTGAAAAATTTGATGGTGAAGCTTACGGAATTCCAATTTTGAAATTTGAAGATGTCTTGGCCGGAGTTGTGAAAAGTGGAGGATTAGGCCCTTTACATACCGAGTTTGATGGAAAAGGAAATGCCTACACCACCTTCTTTATTTCTTCGGAAGTTGTAAAATGGAAGCTAGGCACCTGGGAAGTATTGGACAGGCAACCTACATTTTATTCAGTCGGTCACTTGATGATTCCTGGAGGTAATTCAGCCAAACCTTTTGGTAAGTATGTGGTCGCTTTGAATAAGATTACCAAAGACCGGTATTTGCCAACAGGTCCCGAGATGGAACATTCGGCTCAGATTTATGATATTTCTGGGGATAAAATGGAATTGATTTATGATTTTCCAACACATGGTGAGCCACATTATGCTGCTGGTATCCCCGCGGATTTATTAGCACCGAAATCCAAAAAAATATATCGCTTGGATGAGAATAAGCACCCTTATGCAGTGTTAACTCCTAGTGATGCTAAAGTAACGCGTGAGGGTAATGAAGTACATGTGTATATGTCTACGATTCGAAGCCACTTTACACCTGATAATATTGAAGGTGTGAAAGTTGGTGATAAGGTTTATTTCCATATTACGAATCACGAGCAAGATTTTGATGTGCCTCATGGTTTTTCCATGATTGGTCAGAATACTTCAGAATTATTGGTCATGCCCGGGCAAACCAAGACATCGCTTTGGGAGCCTAAAAAGCCAGGTGTTTGGCCCTTCTATTGTACTGACTTCTGTTCGGCATTGCATCAAGAAATGCAAGGTTATGTGCGTGTTTCTCCGGCGGGTTCTAACGTACCACTTACATACACTTTAGGAGAATAAAAAGTATTTTTAGTGATTGTTTCTTTTAACACGAAAGCGGGTAGTGTCTTGGACCTGTCCGCTTTTTTAAAAGGGAAAGGATCAATATAACGAATCAAAATTCAATCTGTTTGTAATTCAAAACGTCGAAAATGAAAAAAGCAAGTATCATAATGATAATAGGCCCTTTGTTCTTACTGGGATTATTTTCTTTTCCCTTATGGAACATTATGTTGGGCGCCCCACAATATCCAGAACCTTTGGGCATGAATATTCATATTGATGGCCTTAGTGATATGAATGAGTTCGATTTACAGAATATAGATGGTCTAAACCATTACATCGGTATGCGCACATTGCCCAAACCAGACGAAATGTGGGAGTTTAGTACCTTTCCCATAGTGGTAGGTACGATGGTTGCATTGGGAGTGTTAATTGGCATTTTGGGCTATTTTAGAAAAGTAAGTTATAAATGGTTTTTAGGATGGTTCATTTTAATGAGTATTCTAGGGGTCTTAGGGATGTACGACTTTAATGCCTGGATGGTGGATTACGGCACTAATCTTGATCCAAATGCGATTATGAAACTCAGTAACCTTGATGGGACTCCAATGACGTATAGTCCACCACTTTTTGGGAAGGCCGATATGCTAAATTTTAAGGTTACTTCATTGCCGTCAACAGGTGCTTGGCTCATGTTTGTTGGAATGATGCTAACGCTTGTCGCATTTATTCTTGGAAGGAAAAACAGGAAATTTGCAGTGATGAAAGAATCGAGTAAATTGATAACCTCATGAAAAAATCGGGAATTTTTTTAATGGTTCTTTTGTTTGTGCTATTAGGGTGTACAAATACTCCAAAGCCTATTACATACGGCAGTGACGGTTGTCATTTCTGTAGTATGACCATCGTAGATAAGCAACACGCCGCGCAGTTTATAACCAAAAAAGGGAGGACCTATTCTTTTGATGCTTCGGAATGTATGCTGAATCATTTAAAGGAAATTGACCAATCAACTGTAGCACAGTTTTTAGTGAATGATTATAATACGCCTGGTGAGACTGTTGATGCAACCAAAGCAACCTACTTGATAAGTGAAAATATTCCCAGCCCCATGGGCGAATTTTTAACGGCTTTTGCCACGCGAGAAGAAGCGGAATATGCACAAAAAGGAAATCAAGGAGAGCTCTATACCTGGAACCAAATACTGAAACGATTCAAAGATGATAATTGAGGATCAAGAAAAAAACAATGATAAAGAATTTAGAAGCTTCAGAGAGTCTCAAACTATTGGACTCGAATTATATTGGGCGCCTAGCGTATATTTCTGGAAAGACCCCTTATGTTGCGCCAGTGACCTATTTTTATGAAATTGAAGCGAAATGTATTCTTGGCTATTCCGCAAAAGGGCATAAGATAGCTGCCATGAAAAAGAATAGTGACGTTGCCTTACAAGTCGATGATATTCAATCTATCCAGAAATGGCGTTCTGTTTTGGTTCATGGGCGCTTTGAGGAACTTGAGGGTAGCACAGCAAAGAAATACGTGCACAAGTTTTCTGAGGGTGTACAAAACACAATCCTAAAGGCAAATGGGCAAAACCTAAGTTTATTCAAGACTTTACCAGCCGATTGCAAAAGGGAACGATTCCCATCGTTTATCGAATTCATATTTTGGATATTACCGGGAAATTTCGAGACGATGAAGGGAATTGATATAACAAATACAGGTACTAAAATGTATACCACCGACAACACTATTGCATCACAGTCTTTTGATAAATTACAGATACAAAAACTTGCCAAGAACGAAAGGCTCGAAATCTTGAGCATTAGTTTAGAAAAAGATGCTGTTTTTCCAGAACATACCTCTCCAACTGATGCCCAATTAATAGTACTGGAAGGAGATATTGATTTTCATATCAATGGCGAAAACTTTAAAATAAAAAAGCAACAACATTTTAGCTTTCCGAAGGAGGTCAAACATTGGGTAAAGGCCAATGGGAATTCTAAATTTTTGATTATTAGATAATGAGGTATCTCCCCACGGTTTTTCTCCTTTTATTTCTCAAGACTTTTCTTTGGGCGAAGACCACCCCAATCTGCTCTGATTGCGAGGTAAAATCAATATTAGAAGGAGTACAAAGGGCTTCCGATTTTGATACGCTACTCATCAAAAATGGAACGTACAAGGAGTTTAATATTCTCATTGATAAACCTTTGACCTTATTAGGTGAAAACTACCCAATTATTGATGGGGAAGACCAAGGAGAAATTATTAGAATTGTTTCTGACAATGTTACTATTGATGGATTATTTATAATCAATGTAGGTACGAGTTATACCACGGATTATGCTGCAATTCGGGTGGTAAAAAGTGAAAACTACCTGATTCAAAATGTAGTGCTGGAAAAGCTATTCTTCGGTATTTATCTGGAAAAGTCGAACAACGGAAAGGTCTACCATAACAAAATTATCGGCGATGCCATAGACGAGTACAATTCCGGCAATGGCATTCAACTGTGGTACTCACACAATGTAGTGGTCGACCGTAATATTGTGCAAGGGGTGCGTGATGGAATTTATCTAGAGTTTTCCGATAATGTGACCATCAATAACAATACCAGCGCAAACAATTTAAGGTACGGACTTCACTTTATGTTTTCAAATGACGATGTGTACACGAATAATGTTTTTGAAAATAATGGAGCAGGAGTAGCGGTCATGTTCTCTAAACGTATAAAAATGATTGGGAATACGTTTCGTAAAAATTGGGGAACCGCTGCTTTCGGAATGCTGTTAAAAGAAATCAACGATGCCGAAATTAGTGGAAATACATTTGAAGAAAACACCATTGGTATTAATATCGAAGGTTCAAATCGTATTGAATATACCAACAATAATTTCATCAAAAACGGATGGGCCGTAAAAGTCTTGGGTGCCTGCTATACCAATACGTTTACCAAGAATAATTTTCTATACAATTCATTCGATATTTCATATAACAGCAAGTTGAATGACAATGTATTCGATCAAAACTATTGGAGTGATTATACAGGATATGATTTAGACAAAAATGGAGTTGGGGATGTACCCTATCGTCCTGTGAAATTGTTTTCCTATATCGTAAATAAGACGCCAGAAACCATTGTCTTGCTTCGCAGTCTTTTTATGGATATTATTGATTTTTCGGAAAAAGTTTCTCCAGTATTCACTCCTGATAAGCTTTTAGATGCAAACCCCTTAATGAAAAAAGCCCTATGATCCAGGTTGAAGATCTATATAAAAAATTTGGAAAGAATGAAGTCCTAAAAGGTCTGGACCTCAATATTGATAAAGGTGGAATTTTTGCCGTATTGGGTCCGAATGGCTCAGGAAAAACAACCCTGATCAAAAGTATTTTAGGTATGGTAGTACCAAACAAGGGATCAATTGCTGTTTCGGGGATATCCATTAAAAAAAATTGGAAATACCGTCACGAAATTGATTACCTGCCTCAGATAGCGAACTTTCCAGGAAATCTAAAGGTGAAGGAACTCATACGTATGATCAAAGATCTTCGTCAAATGCCAAGCGAAGAAGAGAGGCTGATCGAACTATTTCAACTAGAACCGTTTTTAAACAAAAAACTCGCTACGCTTTCAGGAGGAACAAAACAGAAGGTTAACATCGTTTTGGCCTTTATGTTCGATTGTCCATTACTTATTTTAGATGAACCTACAACGGGACTGGACCCTGCCTCTTTAATTCATTTAAAAGCGTTAATTCAACAAGAAAAAAATCGGGGTAAGACCATTTTAATTACCTCACATATCATGCATTTTGTAGCCGAGGTAGCTGATGAAATCATCTATCTTTTAGAAGGTAAGATTTATTTTAAGGGTACTATTGAACAATTGAAGACAAAGACCAACCAAACCGATTTTGAACATGCCATTTCGGCCATAGCAAGTACACCAACCGATGCTTAAAATATTAAAATATAGTTTTTACGATCTTATTCGAAGCCGATGGAGCTATGTCTACTTTCTGTTTTACCTCCTATTAGGATTTGTGCTCTTATTCTTAAATAACGACGTATCAAAAGCCGTAATAACTTTGATGAACATTATCATTGTTTTAGTTCCGCTAATCGGAACAATTTTTGGAGTCATGTATTACTACAACTCCAAAGAATTTACGGAGCTTTTGCTAGCACAACCTATAAAGCGCTCATCAATTTTCTTAGGTCAATATTTAGGCGTTGCCGGCTCGTTGACCTTAAGCTTGGTTTTAGGATTGGGAATTCCATTTGTACTCTACGGACTCTTTAAAAGCGATGCGATTTTTGATTTTTCTTTGCTTCTGGTGACAGGAGCATTTTTGACCATGATATTCACGGCATTGTCTTTTAATATTGCCCTTTCGAACGAAAATAGAATCAAGGGCTTTGGATATGCGGTCTTACTTTGGTTATTTCTAGCAGTCATTTACGATGGACTGTTTTTGATGTCTCTTATTGTTTTTAAGGAATATCCGTTGGACAGTTTTTCCTTGGCCGCTACGATGTTTAATCCAATAGATTTATCACGCACACTTATCCTTTTGAAATTGGATATTTCCGCGTTGTTGGGATATACAGGTGCGGTATTCAAACAGTTCTTTGGAACAAATCAAGGCCTCATCATATCCATGTTGATGTTAACTTTATGGACGATTTTACCTATTTGGAGACTGGTTTTTAAATCGAAGAAGAAAGATTTTTAAGCGGCCTATCTAAGTTTGAAAGGTTTCGATGAGGTTTGGAACAAGACTAAATACAAAATCGGTGCTGTAGAAGCAAGTGGCTATACATGTATCGGGGCCGCACTAAGATATTCGGGGGCCTTGTTCGACAAAAGGGACACTAAGAACAAATGGGATATCCTAACTTCAGACGGCAAACCCAACGATTATGACAAGTATGAGGTCAAATTTGGCATTAATGATGTAAAACAAGCCTTATGTGAACTCAACCAAGGCCAAATCAATTCGTATGCGCTGGCCATTGAGGCAGAGGCCAAATATTACTTGCCTCAATGTTCGGTCAGAACCATTATCAGATTTTGACCACGCCCGTTGAACTGCTGCAGTCTTTGATCAACCTGTATGATAAAATTAAGCACCAAAGCCCGATGATTATCGAATTACAGCGCCTCTATTCTCACTTCCAGTAACTGTAAGGTCTTTAAGCTTTTGTCAAGATCAAAAATGATTTTAGTTTTACTTTCCTCAAAACCTTCCTTCAAGCCACTAAAAACAACGTGGTAATATGCAATACCTTCTTTTAGGTTATTGGTAAAGGTTTTCAAGTATTTCTTTTGTCTATCGGTTACCGCCTCCTTGGTTTCCTCGATCTTATTTTTTAAGTAGTCGATATACATGAACAATTCTTTAATAAACATGTTCGGGCGATCTGTTCTTGTGATAACATTTGTCTTCCCATAAATATGGTCGGTCATTTCATTTAAGCTCAATATTTTTGAGAAGTAAGCCATATTCGGCCCTGGGCAAATTGAAACACCTTCCCCTTCGGTTTTTGTGTCCAGGCCATAAGCCAATAGGGCAGAGGTCCCCAAACCGACACAAGTGCATGATTTCTCTACTATTTTTTCATATTTTGATCGATATTCGGTAGTAGTGAGTTCTTGGCTATCCAGTTCCTTCAATTTTAAATGCTGGTATTGCCTTGAGGCCATACAAATTCCCTTATCGGTAAAATCTTTGTTCAGGGCAACGAATTTCTTGGGGCAAGAGCTACCGGGCCTTCCTTTGTCGATCAAGTTTATTTTTTCTTCATCTTTAGTATTTCCCTTAAGACTATGGAAAGGAATGCCTAATGGAGAAATATCGCTTAAATAAAGATCATCTTCTTTGGCATCGATTAATTTATTTCGGGTACTGTCATCTACGGTGGTTGCTTCGGGTACCAAAAGAAAAGGTGTTCCCCAACCCACGGAATCCACATTGTAATGATCCAGAATGAATTGATGTTCTTCTGAAGTACCCACTCCACCTTGGGCTGTAATTTTAAGTGGCAAAGTCGTAGTTGGAACTGTACGATTTTTTTGAACCAATGCCGATGTTAGGATTTCATGAACCGATCGTATCAATTCGCTTCGATTTTCCTTGAATTGTTCCAAAATCGGCCCCATGAGATAACCATCGGTCGCAAAGGCATGACCCCCGCAATTAAGCCCTGATTCTATTCGGTATTCGGATACCCAAATTCCTTTTTTTGCCAAGAATTTCCCTTGAATCAAAGCGGAGCGATAATCACTTACTTTTAAGACTATTTTCTTTTTGATATTTCCATTTTCATCCGGATAAAAATCTTCGAACTGTTCTAAGTAGCTGTAAAGTCTAGGGTTCATTCCTGCGGAAAGTATGACCGAAGAGCTCAGACCGCTATTTGCAAAACCTCTTAACGCGGCATGTGCGTCGTTAAATTCGGTAGGGAGCTTTTCCTTTTTGATATAATTGTCCTTGTCGACCTTGGTCATAATGTTCACATCAATACTGCCCATGGTCATATGCTCCCTGACCCAATTTTCGATTTCTTCGAGATTAAAATAGTCTTTGGTCAAGTTCTTGTATTCTTGATTTAGATCGGAAGTATCGGGCAACATGCTGAAATAATCTTTAATGGTCTCGCCCGTTTCAACAGTTGAGTTCTTAAATTCTTCGAATTTTTTTTGTGCGAGTTCATGTATCAAGTCGAGGTATGAAGTAATCCGTTTCGCCCTGAAATCTTCTATCTTTTCATTGATTTCGGTGTATTTAATTTCAAACTTCTCGCAGTACATCTTCCGTAACTTTTCAAGAAGAATATCATCCACCAGAGAAATCACGGAATCCAGACCGAACTGTGAAACCTTCAATGGTGTATCTATGGTAAACCCAATTCCCATAACAGGAATGTGGAAAGAATGTGAGTTGTTCATAAGATGGTATTTTTGATTTTTTGTTGGATAGTTTAATCCTCGTGCACAACGTGTTCATGGGTCGAAGGCTGTAGGGTGCAAAATTGGGGTTTCTATCGTATCTAAAATATGATTTTTATCAGGTTATAGGAGGTGTGTTGCAATTGGTTGTTTTAGGAATACTTTTAAAAATCCATGTCGTACAAAAGGTAAAAATGGACCTGTTTTTTCTTTCTTTTCAAAAAGGGATCTTCAATACCCTGACCGTCTTGTTACTAGTTAAAATTATACTGCAATTGCTAACGGACTTTCAATATTAGACAATATGGCT
>JARFRH010000307.1 GCA_029287355.1 Maribacter sp.
ACAGTCATTAGTGATGATAACTATGTAGATATTCATCTAGAGTCTAATGGAAAACGAAGAAAATTAGTGTTCAGATCTAGCCTAAAGAATATAGAATCTCAAATCGTTAATCCACTTTCTCCAATTTATCGTTGTCATCGCAGGCATTTAATCAATATTGAATATTTTAAGATTAAGAGTAACACAAGTAGAACTACCACTATTCAGCTTATGAATTATGGTGATGAAATACCCGTTTCAAAACAATATACTGATCTTATCAAAAATCTATTACAAGTCCGCCCCTAAAACATACACGTTCTCCACAAAACGACGCCAATCCTAAATTTTGCTACTAGTTTTTAATTTATTTGTTAAGTAATTAACATAAAATTATTACTCAAATGAAATCTATAAAAACAATTTTAGCAACAGTAATCGGCATCCTAATTTTCAACTGCGGCCACGCTCAATCTGTGAACTCAAAAAAGTCAATTGAAAAGGAGAATCTTAATCAATCGGAGTTTATTAATCTGAGCAATGCGGAAGAAATTATTCAATCCTTTGTATCCGATTATCGACATGATCGATTTGCGGCCGATGCCATGAATTTCGGAATAGAAGTAACTGATCACGGCTCATGGACAGTCAATGTTTCAGGCCTTAAAAGTGAAACCGAATGGGAAGTACATTTGGAGAGTGGACTACCAGAAAAACCAACATTTATTTATAGTATAGAATATGAAACGTTGAAAGCTATTCATGAAGGAAAAATCAATGCTTTAACTGCTCAAGGAAAGGCCTTTTCTGGAGATTACACACCGATGAGAATTAAGCAAATGGAAGGCTTTGAACCAAGCATGGAAAAAAATGCAAAGATCAATCCGTTCTCTTTTCATTTTTGGACCCTTGGATTTCCTGAAATCATTCCATTTAATAAAGGAATGACAAGAAAAGCATATGGCTCAAATTTCACTGCGTTTTATTACGAAACTGGCTTGCGCACTGCATGGTACAGAGTATTGCCCGAAGAACGTGTGAGAGATGATGCACGCGAACAAGCTGCACCATTTCCAATGCTGATTATTGCTATTGAAGGAACGACCGCAGGAGAAGTGGACGGACAAAGCGTTTCATTATCCAAAGGAAATACCATATTTATTCCAGCTGGCGTTGCCCATAGATGGTGGAATGAAACGAATGAGGCGACTGAGGCAATTTTAATCATGTTTGGAAAAGGTGCATAAACTAAGGCCAAATACTAATAACGGAATACAACAACCTATATTGGAAATCGCTAACGAAGCGCAAGTCATCAAAATTTGCGCTTTTTTACTAGATGTATCCTTCCAATATGAGGGCGATCATCAAAACGCAACTTTTATAGACCATACCCTTAACTGCCAACCAAATTTACCAAAGTCCCAATATGCTCAATAGTAATCCTTGTCTCATCGCCTACTTGTAGTGTGAATGCATCCGGAGGAATAATCCCCGTTCCGGTCATGAGGAAACAGCCCTGAGGAAAATTACATTCCCGAAAGAGATAGTCTACCAAATCTTGATGTTTTCTTTTCATGGTATTGATGGATACCTCCCCTGAAAAAATAGCGCTTCCATTTCGGATAATTTCTAAAGAAATCATGGCATTTGAATCTATCGGTCCTTTCGGAACATAAATACAGGGGCCTAAAGCAGCGCAACCCTCATAGGTTTTGGCTTGCGGAAGATATAGGGGGTTCTCCCCTTCTATGCTCCGTGAACTCATATCATTTCCAATGGTATAGCCTTCAATGGTGCCTTGTGAACTGATCAATAAAGTCAATTCGGGCTCCGGTACATCCCAACCCGAATCTTTTCGAATTCGAACGGTTCCCCCGTGTGGGACAGCTCGCTGTGCCGTTGCTTTGAAAAACAATTCGGGCCGATCCGCATCATATACGCGATCGTAAAACGTACCGCCACCTGCATCTTTAGATTCCTCCATTCGTGCTTCCTTACTGCGCATATAGGTTACTCCCGATGCCCAAATCTCTTGAGTACCCATGGGAATTTCCAATATATCCAACAAGTTTTCATCATCGCTGACGTGCAAGCCGTTCAACTCATCCAAGAGTACCTTATGTAAATTGGTTCTGTTGAGAAAGGCATCCCAATCATCGACCTTTTTTAGGAGGTGCTGGTTCTTATGTTCTATTACTGCACCTGAAGCTATTTTATAGATTTTCATATACGTGTTGGTTTTGCGCTATTGACTATTAAAGAAAGGTACACTATTATCGAAATTCTTTTTTTAACATCTCTTGCATGACTTCAGACCCCTCATCCAAATCGCCATAGTTCTTTCGTTCTTTAAGTATGGTGTTTTTCATCTCTTTGATGACCCCCACATATTTCAAGTCTAAAATGGCGTTATGCAATTCCTTTGGGTCTTCTTTCAAATCGAAGAACTCCCAAGCTGGTGGGGTAATTTCTTTATTCGTTCCTTTTTTACCCAATGGTTGCCCATAGAAAAAGGCCAATTTGTACCGCTCATTACGAATGCCAAAATGGGCAGGTCGCTCTGGGTGATGCAACCAATAGCGATAATAGACTTGTTTACGCCAATCATCGGGAGTTTCACCTTCTAAATTTTCACGAAAGCTTCTCCCTTGCATATATTCGGGCTTTTCAACTCCTGCATAGTCTGCGAGTAATGCCGGAAAATCAATATTCAAAATAATATCATCTATACGCCCGCCTCCTTTTATTTTCTTTGGATAACGGATTACAAAAGGCATACGTAGCGATTCTTCATATATCATGCGTTTATCGAAAAAGCCGTGCTCTCCTAAAAAATAGCCTTGGTCGGCGGTATAAACGACAATGGTATTATCGGCAATTCCTTCAGCCTCCAAATAATCTAAAAGTTTCCCGATATTGTCATCAATGGCCGCACCACAGCGCATAAAATCCTTTACCAATTTTTGATGGATTTTTTTGCGCTCTTGAATACTGTCCAAACCATCAAGCGGATAAGGTAAGCCTGGATAGGTCGTCCACCAATTCTCGGGATCTTTCGTGGCATTGTCCCATCGCTGCCCTAATTTTTCCAATTTCTGGCCAATAAAAGTTCGCCCAGTGGTTTCAGGGCTAAAATCAAAAAGTGATTCTGGTTCAGGAATTTCAATATCCGTATATAAATCTTGAAAGCGGTCAGGATAATCAAATGGCTCGTGGGTCGCTTTGAAATTACAGAACATTAGAAATGGTTTGTTCGTATCGCGTTTTTCAAGATGTTGAATGGTCAAATCGGTGATGACATCGGTAGAAAAACCTTTGTACTCTTTTCCAGCAGAAGCATCATAGCCGTCTGCCCAGTTTTCTTTAGTCTTTAAAATCGGATTCCAATACCGTCCTTGGCCGGGTAACACATTGAAATAATCAAAACCTTCCGGTTGCCCAACCAAATGCCATTTACCAATAATCGCCGTCTGATATCCGTTCTTTGAAAGCGTCTTTGCGATATTCGGATGGCCTTTGGGTAATGGCTCACTCAAAGTATACACTTGATTTATATGACTGTATTGACCTGTTAGAATACTGCCTCGGCTTGGGGTGCAAATACTATTGGTGCAAAAAGCATTGTTTAAAACTGTTCCCTCAGCTGCCAATCGTTTTATATTTTGGTTTTGCACATACGCTTCGAGTTCGCCCCCATAAATACCCCATGCTTGTGAGGTATGGTCATCGGAAAGAATAAACAGGATATTAGGTTTTTCACCCGTTGCAATGGTGTTCTGAGAAGATAAAAAAGTCGATAAGAGGATACAAATACTACATACGAACATTCTCATATACACGGGTTTTAGCTGCTTATAGCATCCATTATAGGCACAAACAAGATAGGAAAGATATTGTTCAAAAAGAAGTGTTCTATTTTAGTATCTTATCGATATAAAATAGACTCCAATGAAAAAACTAATCCCTTTTATCATCCTAATCATTCTAGCATCTTGCAAAACCACGAAGCCCACAGCCACAGATGATGTCGCGGCTATCCGTTCTATTCTGGACCAACAACAAAAAGCTTGGTCAGACAATGATTTGGAAGGATTTATGGCAGGCTATTGGCAATCGGATGAACTTACCTACTACAGTCGAGGCAAAATCACCAAAGGTTGGCATACAACCTTGGCAAATTATAAAAGAAACTACCCGACAAAAGATGAAACCGGGGAATTGAATTTCGAAATAGCGAATATTAGCCAAATAAACGCGGATGCCTATTGGGTCATGGGGAGTTATTTTTTAACCCGTGATGCAGGGGATGCCAATGGTACGTTTATGATTATTTTTAAACGAATCAATGGAGAATGGAAGATTATCGGGGATTCTTCTTGTTGATTCTTTTATAAAAAGAACATAACGTGTTCCTTCCCCAGAAAGGGGAAGGTGGGTTTTCTATCCCTGAAAGAGGATAGAAAAATCGGAAGGGGTGAAAGCACAAAACTTCATCGGAAAAACTCAGTTTTAGGATTTCAACCCGAATATGGAGCGTTAAACATATGAGCTATGCCTTGTTCATGACCTGCGCTCTACCCCTTCCGTCCGCTGTGCAGGCACTTTCCCCTGCTTGGGGAAAAAGCTTCTTCGAATGATTAAAATTTCCGTTCAGGAAAAAAAGCGGAAATATCCATTGAAGTTTTTTTACTTTCGATAATCTCGGAAACCAATTTACCGGTGGCAGGTCCCAAACTCCATCCCATCATGGCATGACCAGTGGCGAAAGTTAGGTTTTTGATTTTAGTAGAACGGCCAATATAAGGCAACCCATCCGGCGTTACAGGCCGCATACCGGCTTGGGCTTTTGACTTTTCTTCTGAGGTTATTTCCAACTCCGGATAAAACTTTTTGGCCCCGGCGGCTATCGCCTCCACACGTTCTTTGCGTATATGGTCATTAATGCCTGAGAACTCCATTGTACCGGCAAAACGCGTAAAACCTTTCATAGGGGTAACGGCCATACTAGATTCCATCAGTACAGCCGGCATAGAAATACCTAGGGTTCGTTCTACATTGATGCGATACCCTTTGCCGGGTTGTAAAGGAAGGTCGATCTTTAATTGCTTTGCTAAATTACCACTCCATGAACCCGCAGCAAGGACGACTTCATCCGCCGAATAAGTATCTCGTGATGTTATGATTTCATTGACCTTACCATTACGCAATGATAGTTCCGTAACTTCTTCATTCGTCAGAATCTTTACACCTACTGTCTTTAGATACTCAAGCATTTTCGGCATGATTTCAGTCGGAGTGGTGTGGCCGTCACATTCATAATGTATCGCACCTTCGGCATCTATGTTGATGTTAGGCTCGATTTCTGAAAGTTGAGATTTGTTAAGTTCTCGAACTTCTAGTCCTAAAAAACTGGCTTTTTGAGCAACTTCCATTTCATGATCATAAGCAGCTTGGGTTTTGTATAGCATCAACAAGCCTTTTCGTTCCAATTGAAAATCCCCTAAATCTCCTGATGCTTTGATCCCCTCGAATAAATCGCGACTTAATAAATTAACATCCTTGATAATAGGAATGGCCTTTTCGACCTTCGCTTTGGTCGATGACTTTTTAAAATACCATGACCATTTAAAAAAGTCAACATCCCATCGGGGTTTCATATAAAAGGGACTAGCGGAATTGAACATCATTTTCAATCCTTTGGTAATCATTCCTGGTGATGCCATTGGTATAATATGACTCGGGGTCAAATACCCTGCGTTTACGAAGGAAGCTCCGGATGTAATGTCCGACTTATCAATGATGGTCAATTGATGACCTTCTTTTTGAAGGAAATAGGCAGCGCTCAAGCCCACAATTCCACCTCCAATAATTATGATATTCTTACTCATACAAATTCAAATTACTTGAAAACCATGCGCATAAGGGTCGTCGTCATCAATACTAATGGTATTATGTCCATAGATTTTAGCCCATCCTTGAATACTGGGAATAATCGCTTTCATTTCGTTCAATGTTGTTTCCTCTTCCACACGGCCAACAAATTTAGATCCAATAAAACTCTCATGCACGAAATCTTGACCTACTTTCAACTTCCCTTTGGCATGCCATTGAGCCATACGGGCAGAAGTACCTGTTCCGCAGGGTGACCGGTCAATAGCATTATCTCCATAGAACACCGCATTTCTGGCAGTAGCCTCTTGAGAAATCGTATCCCCCGTCCATAGCAAATGACTTACATCGCGAATAGTTTCATCTTCCGGATGAATAAATTTGTTGGGGTATTTTTGGTTGATCTTCTCTCGAATTTCTTGACTATACCCAATTAATTTACTTGCCGTATAGTCTTGAATTCCGCTAAAATTTTTTTGCGCGTCTACGATGGCATAATAATTTCCTCCATAGGATACATCAAAAGTCAATTCCCCCAAGTCATCACAATTAATAGTGAGATCAGTAGCTGCCAGAAATGATTTTACATTCGTTAGTTTTACCCAATCTACTTTATCGCCTGTTTGTTGATAATCGATTTTCACCAATCCAGCAGGCGTCTCCATGCGAACCTTTCCTGGGGTTTTAGGGTGAATCAGTCCCTCTTCGATTCCTATGGTTATGGCTCCTATAGCGCCATGCCCGCACATTGGCAAACATCCACTGGTCTCTATAAAGAGGATCCCGAAATCATTTTCAGGATTCGCTGGCGGGTAAAAAATACTGCCACTCATCATATCATGCCCACGTGGTTCGAACATTAAGCCCTTGCGTATCCAATCGTATTCTTTCTTGAAGTGTTGACGTTTCTCGCTCATGGTAACACCCTTCAACACAGGCCCTCCTTCTTTCACAACGCGAACAGGATTGCCACAGGTGTGTCCATCTATACAGCTAAATACGCTACGCCCCATTTTTAACCTGTTCAATATAAGTATTGATTCTTTTTTCCAAAATGGATAAGGTAACAGTGCCTTGACCTAAAACTATTTCATGAAATTGGCGAATATCGAATTTACTACCTAGTTCGGCCTCCGCTTTCTTTCGAAGTTCTCTAATCTTCAATTCCCCCATTTTATAGGAAAGTGCCTGACCCGGCCAAGAAATATAGCGGTCTGTCTCGGTATTTACTTCATGTATGGAAAGTGCGGTATTGGAAGCCATAAAATCTACGACCTGTTCTCTGGTCCACCCTTTTGCGTGAATACCTGTATCTACAACCAATCGACACGCCCTCCACATCTCATAGGTCAACTTCCCAAAATGCTCGTAAGGTGTGGTGTACATCCCCATTTCTTCGGCAAGAAATTCAGTGTAGAGCCCCCAACCTTCGCCGTATGCAGACAAATACATATTTTTACGAAAATTTGGAATACTATCACCCAGCTCCTTATTCAAAGCTCCTTGCAAATGATGTCCGGGGACCGCTTCGTGAACAGTTAAAGAGGGCAAAGTATACAATGTACGGCTTGGCAAATCATAGGTATTCACCCAGTAATAACCCGGGTCCGTACTATTTTTATCGGTTCCAACATAACGACCACCCGTATATTTAGGCGCAATGGCATCGGGAACAGGTGCAACTCCATAGGGCTTTCTAGGGAGGGTTTTAAAGAATCTTGGCAATTGTTCATCCGCCCTTTTTGCCATGTCGCGGGCAATCGTGAGCAACTCTTTCGGCGTCTTGGCATAAAATTGATTGTCTGTTCTTAAGAACTTCAGAAAGTCTTGAAAACTTCCTTTAAACTTCAAATCATCAATGATTTGTTCCATTTGCGCCTTAATCCGTGAAACTTCATTTAGGCCTATTTGATGAATGTCATCCGCGGTATAAGCGGTACTTGTTGTATAAAAGTTAATTCGATTTTGATAAAACTCTTTTCCCCGCGGGGTTTCCGAAATACCCAATGAGGTTCTTGTTTTGGTCAGGTATTCTTCCTCAAAAAACTTCTTGATTCTTTTAAATTGTGGCGTCACCTTGGTTTCGATGACTTCTTTGGCAGCCTTCAAGACGGAATCAACTTGGTCAACCTTTAGTCCTTCCGGGAGATTTTTAAATGGCGAATAGTAAAAACTATCTTGGTAATCAGCTACGATATGATCATCATAGGTGCTCTCATACCCTTCGAAAATTACACGTGGTTGCGAAACTCCTTTTTTAAGGCCTTCCCGTAGGTTTACAAAATGCTGATCGACGAAATCGGGCAGGGCGTTCAACTTATTCAAATACTTTTTGGCCTGCTCATAATTGTTTAAAGATCTGACGTTATATGTCAAACTGCTATGGAAGCCCGAATCCGATAACAATGGATTCAGATAGCGCTCGAATTCAAAGAAATCGATTTTATCGTTTAATTTGAACTGCAGCAATTCGAGAGATATCATGTCGGTTTCAGAAAGTTGCGCTGTATCAATGGTTGCCAACCGCTCAAGAATGCTTTTAGCGAAATCCGCTTCGTTCCGATAGCGTTCTTTGGTGTATAAGCCTAAGGGGTACTCTTTCTCATCATAATTTTCAAAAGCTTCATAAGTAGCTATGATGTCGGCTAATACTGTTCCCGAATTTTGAATATCATTTCCCTTGCATCCGAAGAGCATAATAAAAAATATCGCCAAAACGATTCTGTTGAACCTCATTATGTATCGATTTTAGATTGCGGCTTTTGTTTGCTCATTATTGACCGATCTCAAAATGCCTAAAGGATTTGAATTTTTCAGTTCATTGGGCAATAGATCATCTGGCCAACTTTGATAACTAAAAGGACGTACCCATCTTTTTATCGATTGCGTACCCACAGCAGTAAAACGACTATCCGTTGACGCGGGATATGGTCCTCCATGTTGCATCGATGGACAAACTTCAACACCCGTTGGCACTCCGTTGAATATGATGCGTCCTACCCTATTTTGTAGTGCCGCTATCACCATAGGGTATGCACTGATTTCATCGTTATCGGAAATGATCGTGCCTGTTAGTTGACCTTCTAAATTCGAAATGATTTGCTGTAATTCCGCAGCGTCCTTGCATTTCACTACCATAGAAAATGGTCCGAATACTTCTTGGTGTAGCCGGGTATTTTCTAAAAAAGTACTTCCTTCAACGGTGACCACTGCTTGCCTTGCATAATTCACAGCCACCTCGGTCCCATAATCCGCGGCAACAACAAGACCCGATTGGTCAATTGCGGTCTGTTTATTCTTTTCATAAGCTCCAATAATATTCGGATGAAGCATACAGGAGGGTTCGATTTTGACAATCTCTTCGGATAGTGCCTTAATAAAATTTGTGAGGCCTTGTCCTTCAATTCCCAGTAATAATCCAGGATTGGTACAAAATTGTCCCGCAGCAAGAGTAATAGACCCCGCATAGGTTTTCGCTAACTCACCGGAACGATTCTTCAATGCCTCAGGTAACATGACCACTGGATTAATACTCCCCATTTCCGCAAAAACAGGAATCGGTTCATCACGCCGAGCGGCCAAATCAAAAAGTGCTCTACCCCCTTTAATACTGCCGGTGAATCCAACCGCTTTTACCTGCGGATGTTCTACCAATTGAACACCAACTTCAATTCCGCTGCTATTTAGATTAGAAAATACACCATTGGGCATTCCCGTTTTTTCCGCCGCTTTAATAATGGCCGAAGCAACCATTTCTCCAGTACCTGCATGCATCGGGTGTGACTTTACTATAACCGGGCAACCTGCCGCCAAAGCGGCCGCGGTATCCCCTCCTGCAGTTGAAAATGCCAGAGGAAAATTGCTCGCCCCGAAGACCACAACGGGTCCTAGAGGAACCATCATTTTCCTCATATCAGGTTTGGGTATAGGTGCTCTATCAGGAATGGCCGTGTCAATAGTGGCCTCCACCCATGAGCCCTCTTCAACCAAAGCGGCAAAAGCCCGCAACTGACCAACTGTTCTTCCACGCTCTCCTTTGGCCCTACCTTCGGGCAAACCAGACTCAGAACAATACATTTGAATCAGCGCATCACCCGTGGCCAAAATCTCATCGGCAATGGTATTCAAAAAAGCGGCTTTTTCTTTCCCTGATTTTTGATTGTAAGCGATATAGGCATCCGAGGCCAAAAAAACAGCTTCATTGATTTCCTCCGTACTCGCCTCCACGAACTCATTCTCGTTCTCCATATTCAATAATGGATTGAATGTTCTATAGGTTTTAGTTCCGTTTCCTGATAACCTATTTCCGATATAGTTTTTTCCTGTAATCATATTTTCTGTATTCTTTTTAAATGTGCTTCAACATCAACTGGTTTGTGCACCACTTTTTGCGAAACGGGATATTTATCTAAAAGCGTCTCCGGTCGTATCGGTCGTTTTGAAAAACCGCCACCACAATTGGGACAAATGAGTTGCAAAACATCATTTACACAAGGGGCACAAAAGGTACATTCAAAAGTACAAATCATTGCCTATTCAGAATCAAAAGGCAATGATTTATTACAATTTTCGCAACTTGGCCTTATTTCCCGCATTATTATAATGATTGATAATCAGGTAAAGTAGGTCTGGATTTCAGTGCATCTTCAATAACTTTCAACACTCTTTTTCGTTCATCGCCAGCAAGCTTTAGTCTTGGTTTTCTAACGGTTTCAGTGCCTATACCTGTAGCTACTTCTGCCAATTTAATGTTTTGAACCAATTGTGGGCTAATATCCAATTCCAGCAACGGTAAGAACCAGCGGTAAATTTCAATTGCTTCTTTTGCACGGCCTGCTTTTGCCAATTCATAAATAGCAACGGTCTCTGCAGGGAAAGCGCACACCAACCCGGCAACCCAACCATCAGCACCCATAAAAAGACTTTCGAGAGCCAATGGATCTACTCCTGTTAATATACTAAGGCGTTCTCCAAAACGGTTTCGTAACCTACCAATATTAATAAGATCTCTTGTCGATTCTTTTACGGCGGTAATATTGTCAAGTTCGAGTAATTCCTCAAACATATCAACGGTTACTTCAATTTTATAATCCACAGGATTATTATAAATCATGATTGGAAGTTCGGTACTTGAAGCGATTTCCTTAAAATAGTGTACCGTTTCGAGGTCGGTTGATTTATATCGCATTGGAGGCAAAATCATCAAGGCATCCGCTCCATTCTTGTGAGCATCCGATGCCGCCTCGATAGCAACCTTTGTTGCCTGTTCTGCAATGGTCATAACAACAGGTATTTTTCCTTCGCACAGCTGAACAGTCTCTCTAACTAGAGTGTTTTTTTCCTCAGCCAACAGGGTACTAGCTTCTCCTAACGACCCCCCTAGAACAATGCCATGAACTCCCGCATCTATTTGAGCCCTTATATTTTTAGCAAACATGTTCAAATCGAGGGTATCATCTTCGTTAAATTTAGTGGTTACCGCGGGCATTACGCCTGTCCATTCTACTTTCATGATGTGTATTTAAAAAGGTTTCTACAAAAATAAAAGGAAAAGACCAAAAGGATTACTTTCATTTTATCCAAATTTGAGACTATATTATCTTCATTTGATGAGTATTTAATTTAAAAAGTATAATATTCGCATAGTTATGAAGGTAAGACCTTTTCAAATACTGAAACCGCTCGAAGAAAACTTGATCGTTCAGGTAGATAAATCCCAAGGGTTTTATAAGCACTTACATCAACATAGGGAAATGCAATTGAGCTTAGTTGTCAAAGGGAATGGCAAACTACTTGTCGGCGATAGTATTCATCCCTTTAATGATGGGGATTTTTTTGCCATTGGATCCAATAGTCCTCACCTTTTTAAAACTGAAGAGTCGAATGAGCAGGTCCATATGATATCGCTTTTCTTTACCAATGAAACTTTTGGCAAGGACTTCTTCGAGTTATCCGATTTAAAAGAGATAAAAACATTTTTCGAAATCATTGCTGATGGATTTAGGCCCTTGAGTGATCAAAATGAAATAGCTCGACTAATGCATCAATTTCCTAAGGCCTCCAAACTATCGCGAATTTTATTGTTCTTGCAGCTATTAAAGTTATCCTGCGATATAGAAAAGAAACCCCTGACGGATTTTATATACCCAAAACAAACCGGTCTTCTGGCAGGTGAGCGCTTGCAGGTGGTTTTTGATCATGTACTTCACAATTTTCAAAAAGAAATCAAACTCGATTCAATTGCGGAGTTAGTACACATGACCCCGAACGCGTTTTGCCGCTTTTTCAAACAACGAACCAATAAAACACTATTCCAATTTTTAATTGAATTACGTATTGAGCACGCAAGTCAACTTCTTAAACAACACCAAGACCTTTCGATAGCCGAAATAGCAGAACGTTCCGGTTTTAATACCATTTCCAATTTCAATAGAAAATTCATGGGGATTAAAGGAATAAAACCCTCGCAATACGCAAAACAATTACCAAAAGATGAAATATTTTTAGCCTAAAGGATCTTATTCTTCCACCACTCCGAACTTATATACCGTAGTAGTCTCATATACTTCACCCGGGTTTAATAGCGTACTTGGAAATTCAGGTTTATTAGGCGAATCAGGATAATGTTGGGTTTCAAAACAAAACGAGCCACGAAAAAGATATGGCTTTCCTGTTTTCCCGATATCCGATCCGTTCATGAAATTTCCCGTATAAAATTGCACTCCCGGCTCGCTGGTATAAACTTCCATGGTTCTTCCGCTAACCGGTTCTGTAATGGTCGCTGTCAACTTCAAACCTTCTTCGTTTTTCGGAGTAGCATTGATTACATAATTGTGATCATATCCTTTACCAATTTTTAGCTGTTCAAAATCTGAATCAATGTCTCTTCCTATAGTTTTAGGGGTTTTGAAATCAAAAGGGGTTCCAGCAACTTTTTCAATACTCCCAGTGGGTATAAGTCCATCATCAACAGGCGTGTATGCATCCGCATTTATCATGACCACATGATCAGTGATATCACCATTTCCTTCGCCTTTTAAATTAAAGAAAGAATGGTTCGTCAAATTGACAACTGTCGCTTTATCTGTGGTAGCTTTATATTTGATTTTCAGTTCATTACTGTCATTTAAAGTATATATGACTTTAACATCAAGATTACCCGGATATCCCTCTTCCATATCAGGGGAAATTCTTGAAAAAGAAATTGAATTTTCACTGAAACCATCTACTTTCCAAACCACGCTTTCAAAACCCTTGGTACCCCCATGTAAATGATTTTCACCATTGTTTTTCACCAGATTATAAGTGGCATCCCCGATTTTAAAAGTCCCCTTTCCGATACGATTTCCATACCTTCCGATAACGGAACCGTAATAGTTTCTATTTTCAACAAACTCCTTTAAAGTCGCATAGCCTAAAACCACATCTTCGAATTTTCCATTTTTATCAGGAGCGTGCAGCGAAACAAGGCGTTGACCATAATTGGTAAAGGTGATTTCGATACCATTGGTATTCCTCAAGGTATAAAAGCCCACCGAATCACCTTCTATTTCGTCAACAAAGTCAGCAGGTCTTACCGTAGTCTTTAATTTCATCATCTTTTCAGGTGTACTGGCTTTCGATTTATTTTCCGCTTTTTCTTTGCAAGACCATACTAAAAATATAATAGCTACAGATAGCCCCAAGCCTTTTAAAATTCTCATGATATTTGAAATTGATTATTAACACCCAAGTCCTTTACAAGGTAATGAAAATTGTTAAATGGTTCGTTTGCCTAATTTCGATTGCATGTAAAGCCTAAAGGTATAATTAATTGCCGCTCAATTCTTATTAGCTGATATTTCACTATTTTTGGCGAATTATAATTCAAGAAAACTAGAATGAAAAAAATACTTTTCGCCTTAATTATCCTTGCCGTTGCCTGTAATTCCTCACAAAAGACGGTCAAAGACCCTGTTGAACCAGCAGTGGTAAAAGCAGACCCGAAAGAATATGCGGCAACAATAACCGAAGAAGAGTTGAAAGAGCATCTCATGGTATATGCTTCGGACGAGTATGAAGGACGGGAAACCGGCACTCCCGGGCAGAAAAAGGCTGTTGCATATATTAAGAAGGAATACGAAAAGCTAGGAATTTCTGCTGCTAAAAGCGATGGGGATTATTTTCAGAAAGTTCCACTGGAATTAAAGAAAGTACCAAATGGGTCGATTACGATTAACGGAAAAGAACATAGTATTGGAGAAGGTTTTTTGACGTTCACTTCAAGCGAAGGCACTTTTGAGAATATCATCTATGCGGGCTATGGTGTTGAAGAAGGCCAGTATTCCGATTTTTCGGATATTGATGTGAGCGGCAAGGTTGTTCTGATAAAAGCTGGAGAGCCTAAAAATGAAGATGGTATGTTTACCTTATCTGGATCTACTAAAAGTTCAAAATGGGGAGACCCAAACGAATCTATGGCCTTGAAAGACGAATTATTACAAAGTAAGGGAGCCAAGGGAATGTTGTATTATGACATGGATAATTATCAGCGATTTACAAGCTATTTTCAGTACATGAAGAATAATGACAGTGGACAAATGTCAATCAAAACAAGCAATAAAGACAACAGTTTTGCCATCTACCTTAATTCAGAAGTCGCAAAAGAACTTTTGGTTGATATTGATACCAATCATACCCCTTCCGTCGTCAAAACCTCTTTAATAGTTGCTACAGCAACTGAAAATGACGAAATCGATTCGGAAAATGTTGCGGCGGTACTGAAAGGTTCAGAAAAACCTGATGAGTACGTGGTTATTTCGTCTCACCTAGATCACATTGGCATTACTAATGACGGCCAAATCAATAATGGAGCAGACGATGATGGCTCTGGCACCGTGGCACTCCTTGAAATTGCCCAAGCTTTCAAAAAGGCAGCTGATGAGGGCAGAGGTCCAAAGCGCTCTATCGTCTTTTTGCATGTCACAGGTGAAGAAAAAGGACTTTTGGGATCAAAGTACTATACGGACATAGAACCTATCATACCCTTAGAAAATACCATTGCGAATCTAAATATTGATATGATTGGACGCATAGACCCCAAACGCGAAGGAGATAGAAATTACATATACTTGATAGGCTCGGACAAATTGAGCACAGATCTTCATGAACTTTCCGAAGAAGTAAACAAAGAGTTTATGAATATAGAATTGGATTACACCTACAATGACGAAAACGACCCGAATCGTTTTTACTACAGAAGTGATCATTACAATTTTGCAAAAAACAACATTCCGATTATATTCTATTTTAATGGCACGCACGCGGACTATCACAGGCCTGGTGACACGCCCGATAAAATAAATTATGACCTGCTAGAGAATAGATCTCGCTTAATCTTTCATACCGCTTGGGAAATAGCCAATCGTGATGCGCGTATTGCAGTTGATAAAGCAATTGAATAACGCTTTTCCAAAGCAGGTTCTTTGAGAAGCGATGACATTCTTTTAATCAAACTATTTTTAAACAAAAAAAGCCTTATCAAACGATAAGGCTTATATTTTGGGTGGAAGACCGGTTTCGAACCGGCGACCTCTGGTACCACAAACCAGCGCTCTAACCAGCTGAGCTACAACCACCATTTGTAAGCGAATGCAAAGGTAATTTTTTTTGATTGTTCTTTCAAAATAAAACCACGGTATTTTTCTTCAAATATTGTTCAAAATACACAGGGGTAAGATACGGGCTAGATTCTAAGAATAATGCTTGACGAACAGGTTTTTATCGATAAAATGCTTAATTTATAGGCTGAAACACACAATTTTGGGCATTTCACAACATTAATTAGAGTGCCGTCATTAGCTGAGTTACTTTTATTTTAATATTTGTAACAATGTCCCCAATCAAGAAATATCATTTGATGAACTTTCAGCTGGTCAAAAAATCCTGCCTTTTTTTTTCGTTAGCGCTTCTATTCTTGAATTTTGCTCACGGACAGCAGAAGCTTAGGGACAGTCTGAAAAACCAACTAAAACAATCAAAGCCCCTTCTTCAATCCGAGCTGCAAGACTCGATTTATGTCAACACCTTAAATGATTTGGCCTACGCAATGCGCTTTTATAAAAGAGACAGCCTACTCATATTATCAAAAGAGGCTTTAAATCACAGTGAATCGATTGGTTATGAAAATGGAAAAATTGTGGCCCATATCGGTATTGGTGATTATTATTCAGATCAGGGTGTTCATGAGAAAGGCGTACTATACTATGGCAAGGCATTAGAAGCTGCACAAAGTCTAAACAATGATGATTTGATATTATATGCCGAAAACCGTTTGGCAGGAGAATATGAGTATCAAGGTGATTACGCCATGGCGCTACAAGAGATGCTTAAGGGAGTTGAAATTGCTACAAGAATGGAAGACAAAGAGATGCTATCCATTTTTAATGAGAATATTGGCCTTCTTTATCACAAACAAAAGGACTATGAACAAGCACTTTACTATCTGAAGATTTCAAAGCGGTTAAACGACAAGATCAATGACGATCTTTTCTCGGCACACACCAGTGCCAATATGGCATCAGTATACGCAGATGCCCACCAATACGAATACGCTATGTTTTATGTGAATCAGAGCATAGGTAGCTTTGAAAAGCACGAGGTCATGGAGTGGCTTGCCTTCGCTTATGAAACCAAGGGTAAGACCTATTTAAGACAAGGCAAATATAAATGGGCGGCGCGTTGGTATAATCAAAGTGAATTGTTACACAACAAAAGTGTTGATGACCCGCGTGGAAAAATCGATTTATTACTAGGCCAAGCAGAAGCCAATTTTGGGTTGCAAAAAGATAGTATTTCAGAAGTATATGCTCAAAAAGCATATGATTTGTCAAGCAAGCTAAAAGTAAATGAAGGAATACGAGACGCAGCCCTAACGCTGTACAGAGTATACAAAAAGAAAAATAACTTTGCTAAGGCCTTGGCATATCATGAACTTTTTGAGCAACTCTCAGATACGCTCGCTCGTAATGAAAGTAAAAAGAGCCTACTCATGTTAAAGACTCGAGTAAATCATGAAAAACAAAAAGAGGGTTTAATTTTAGCAAATGAACAAGCTCTGGCCGTGCAAAAAAATTATATAACCGGTATTTTAGGATTGGTTTTGGTATTGATGGCTATTACATTTTTAGTGAAACGCAGTGAGCGAATCCAAAAAAACCTAAATAAGGAGTTAACATCGAAAAAAGCTCAATTAGAAAAAAACGAACTAGAACTCTTGGATATCAATGAAACAAAAGACAAGCTTTTCTCTATTATAGGACACGATTTGAGAGGTCCGATAGGAGCTTTTCAAGGGCTCTTACAATTGTTCAAAAGTGGAGAAGTAGAACAAAAGGAGTTTTTGTCTTTTATTCCTAAGCTCAAAGCGGATATCGACCATATCTCCTTTACGCTGAATAACCTACTTTCTTGGGGGCAGACGCAAATGAATGGTACGATAACCAGGCCAACAGCCGTTGATTTGGAAACTATCGTAGCTGTAAATGTCGACCTGCTGTCGGAGATTGCATATAACAAATCAATTAAGGTGAATAATAAGGTTGAAGAACATACCATGGCGTGGTCAGATTCAAACCAAATCGACATTGTAGTTCGAAACCTGATCAGCAATGCGTTGAAATTCACTCCAAAAGATGGGTCGATTACCGTTAGTGTGCTTGAAAAAAATAAACATTGGGAAGTTTCAGTTAAAGATACCGGAGTGGGTATTGACCAAGAGACTCAAGATAGAATATTCGTTAAAAATTCCAATATTACGACCTACGGTACGGAAAACGAAAAAGGTACGGGTCTTGGACTTGCCTTATGCAAGGAAATGGTAGAAAACAATAAAGGTACCATATGGGTGAATAGCATACCGAATCAGGGAACTTGTTTTAAGTTCTCATTGCCCAAATCGAAAGAAATCTACGAAAAGGCCAGCTAAATAAGGTCATCTAGTTTACTTACAGCAACAAAACGTTCAACTGTAAACCCTTCTGCGTGCTCCACTCCTATCATCCTACCCAAATCACGAGCACGGTAGTTCACACTATCAATAAAATTTTTACTGCTTATAGGGGTTGCCGGTTCATCACTTTTAGGGTCAAAAAATTGAGTAGAATAGGCCAGAATAGCTTCCGTCTTTTTCTCTATGAATCCACTAACATCCACCACAAAATCAGGATCGAGATTCCTCCATTGTATATAGTGATATACCAATTTTGGTCTCCAAGGTTCTTGCCAAGCCTCATCACCATCCAATTTAGTGTCGATTTTTATCAATCCGCTTAAAAAACAGGCATTACTAACTAGATCACTGCCTTTACCATGGTCAATATGTCTGTCGGCTATGGCATTACAGAGCACTATCTCTGGTCTGTATTTTCGAATCATTTTAATGATTCCCAATTGATGCGCTTTATCATTGGCAAAAAATCCATCTGCATATTCCAAATTCTCTCTTACCACGATACCAAGAATTTTTGCGGCGGCGGCGGATTCTTTATCCCGAATCTCAGCAGTTCCCCTTGTACCCAGTTCGCCCCTGGTCAAATCGACGATTCCAACTTTTTTACCATTGGCGATTTCCTTGGCCAATGTTGCTCCTGCTCCTAATTCAACATCATCTGGGTGCGCCCCGAAGGCCAATATATCTAATTTCATCTGGTTTGGTTTCTGGTTAGTGGGTCGAAACTGTTTGTTTGGACCTTACGCTTTGCAAAGCCTGCTCGATATCGAAGATTAGATCTTTGGGCTCTTCTATTCCAACGGAAAAACGAATCAGCCCATCCTTAATACCTTGACGATCTCTTTCTTCTGCTCCCATCAGTGCATGCGAAGTTTGAGTTGGAGAAAGTACCGTGCTCTCAACACCTGCCAAACTCATAGATGATTTAATAAGTTTTAACGATTTCTGAAAAGCCGAGGCATCAAAGGTTTCCTTTAATTCAAAGGAAAGCATTCCTCCAAAGCCATGCATTTGTGATTTCGCCAATTCATAATCAGGATGAGAAGGTAGGCCTGGATAATACACCGCTGCTATATCGGAATGACCATGCAGATATTCCGCCATGTGTTGTGCATTTTCATTTTGCGCTTTTACACGAAGGCCCATAGTTTTCATACTGCGTTCTAAGAGCCAAACGGTTTGATCACTAAGGCTTCCTCCAAGATTCTTTGCCAAATGAAATATGCGCTCTATATACGCTTGTGTCGTTGCTACTGCCCCAGCACAAATATCCGAATGACCCCCCATATATTTAGTGGCACTGTGTATAATAATATCAATCCCAAAATCTATGGGGTTTTGATTTACGGGACTGGCAAAGGTATTGTCGATCATTGAGACCAGATTATGCCGCTTTGCAATTTTGGCTATCGCATTTAAATCGGTGATTTTCAATAATGGATTTGAAGGTGTCTCAACATATATTACCCTGGTATTCGCCTTAATTTTAGCTTCGAAATCTTCAGGCCGCAAGCCATCGGTAAAAGAATACTCGATACCGTACTTTTCAAATTCCTCATTCACAAGATTAAAAGTTCCCCCATACAAAGCATTCTGTAAGACCACATGGTCACCCGCCCCCAAAAAGGCCATCAGGGAGGTACTAACCGCGGCCATACCACTACCAAAAATCAAACCGGCTTCAGCATGCTCGAGAGCAGCGACTTTCTTACATAGCGCTTCTTGATTTGGTGTATTGAAATACCTTGGATATCGCTTTACATCCACATCTTCGAACGCATATGAAGAACTCATATACAAGGGTGATATAGCGCCTTTGAACTGTTTATCTTCCACCTCACCCACATGTGTGCATATGGTGTTCAATCCTTTTTTTCCTTGATGCATTATCTTGAATTTATCGAAGGTTAAAGTTACTAAAATCGATCATACTTGAACCTTTTTCCAATTTCCTTTTTTAAACCAAACTATTGAAATGATAGCCAATAATACTTCCGCGGCCGTTATGGCTATGAAAACACCCATTGCGCCAAGTTCAAATGTAATGGCAGCTACATAAGCGAATGGTAATTGGAACATCCAGAAAGCTACTAAATTTATCTTTGTTGGGGTACCGGTATCCCCTGCCCCATTAAAGGCTTGAGTTACTACCATGCCATAGGCATAGAAAATATAGCCCAGAGCAATGATTTGAAGACAAAGACCTCCATTTTCAATTACCACGGGATTCTCATTAAACCAGCCTACAATATCATATGCAAATAGCAAATAGATGATAGAGACCACTCCCATGAAATAGGCGTTATACTTGCCCGTTTTCCAAACGGAAGTTTCTGCACGTTCCGGTTGCTTAGCGCCTAAGTTTTGACCCACTAGTGTTGCTGCGGCATTACTCATTCCCCATGATGGCATTAAGGTAAATAGCATTACCCGAATGGCTATGGTGTAACCAGCCAATACCTCACTTCCGAATTCCGATATCATTCGCATTAAGAAAACCCAACTTGACGTGCCGATTAAGAATTGTGCTATTCCGCCCAAAGAAACTTTAATAAGATTGAGCATCACTGCAACTCGGAGAACCATATCCTTGAACTTGATTTGAATGGCACTCCATCCAAAGAACAAAATGGCCAATTGAAAAAGTACCGCGGTTCCTCTACCAATATTCGTGGCGATGGCCGCTCCCATTACTCCGTACTCGGGAATGGGACCCCATCCGAAAATAAAAATAGGGTCAAGAATGATATTTAGGCCATTGGAAAGTACTAAGGTCCACATCGCTATGGATGCATTTCCAGCTCCTCTAAAGATGGCATTAATTAGAAATAGAAGTAAAATGGTAATATTACCTCCGAAAAGAAGTCGCGTATATCCGAAGCCTTCAGCGATGAGGTCAGGTTCTGCCCCCATCAGGGCCAAAATTTCCTTGGCGTAAAGGAAGCCGATTACTCCAACGATTCCTGATACCAAAACGCCAAGCGCAATTGCCTGTACGGCAGCTTCCTTGGCCCCTTGAACGTCTTTTCCTCCAATTCTACGGGCCACTACCGCTGTTGCGGCCATACTTAACCCAATAGCTACCGCATAGACCAAGGTAATAACAGATTCGGTTAGGCCGATAGTGGCTACTGCATTTACGCTCACTTGAGACACATAGGCAATATCAACAATGGCAAAAATGGATTCCATCATCATTTCCAAAATCATCGGAATAGAGAGCATAAAGATGGCCTTGCGAATGCTGCCTGAAGTAAATTCATTTTCCTTACCCGCAACAGCTTGGATAAAGTAACGGACCAATTTTTTAAATGTAAGGGTACTGGATGGTGTCATTATAAAGAGAATTATGTAAAAAGAAGAGAAAAATAGCGTCTACAGCGCAGAATCAAAAGCCGATTACTTCTGATTAAAGAACCCTATGACATCTATATAAAACATAATTCTTATAACTTCATGATGGTGTAAAGATGCAAAAAAATACCAATGAATTCAAGTCATCAAACTATTTAACATAGTTCACCCGATATCTCCAGAAGCTAATTCCTCCAAAGACGAGTACCCCAAGAGCAATGTACCAGATGTAATCCGGAGTAATGGCCGCTGCTCCACTCTGCCCATAACTATGCAGGCCAACAAGATAATAGTTGACACCAAAATAGGTCATCATAATGCTTGCATACGCAATCACACTAAGGAAATTGAATGTCCACCTACCCCGCAAACCCGGTACTAATCGTGTATGTATGACAAAAGCATACACCATAATTGAAATCAGCGCCCAGGTTTCCTTGGGATCCCAACCCCAATAACGCCCCCAACTCTCATTGGCCCATTGCCCACCTAAAAAATTACCGATGGTCAACATGATGAGACCAATAGTCAAGGAGAGTTCGTTGATAATGGTCAATTCCTTCAAATTGATCTCCATTCGCTTTTTATTCTCTTTAGTGGTCATTATAATCAACAAAAGAGAAACCACCCCTAAAATCATACCTATGGTCAATGGCCCATAGCTTCCTACGATTACCGACGTGTGAATCATTAACCAATAGCTATCCAAAACAGGTACCAGATTTCCAATGGCCGGATCTACCCAATTCTGATGTGCGAAGAATAAGAACATTGATGTCACAAAAGCCGCAGCGGCCAGGGTCATGGTACTTTTTCTTATGAACAACATCCCAACGCCCATTGCTGCCCATGAGACAAAAAGAATACTCTCGTATGCATCACTCCACGGTGCATGGCCCGAAATGTACCAACGCAAAATCAAACCAGCGGTATGCCAGAGAAACAATACTACAATAGTTCCTTTTAAAAAATAGGCAGCCACCTGCCATATTCTTCTATTCTTAAATATTTGAAAAATCAATATGAAGAATAGTAGCAAGCCCATGACAGCGTAAAATCGGTAGAGCCAAAAGAATATATTCAATTTATTGTAAACGACTTCCGTTTTTATTCTCCTATCCGAAGGCAACACTTCACTACCATGGTTCTTTTGATTCTGTTTGAAGGCCGCCAATAGCTTGTCAGCCTCTGAATAATCACCGGTGCTATTGGCTTTTTGCAGGGTCATCAAATAATAGGGAATCGCATTCTTTACAAAATTGGCATACAAGGAGTCCGCGACTTGATATTGTCCCCCTCGATATTCCACCGCGGAAATCCATTTGTTGTTTTCATCATTGAGCAAGGGGAAAATTTTCACTATTTCCACAATCAAAGCTATATCTAAAAGGCTAAGGCGAAAATAGGAATCCTTGAAATCCCTTTGAAATTTGTTGGGTGCCAGGGCAGCAAAAGCATCCTCTAAAAAAGGTTCCAATTTATTTCGCCCTTTGGCATCGAAATAGTCTATGGCCTTCACATATTTTTGGTCTTTTGATACCCCTATGACCGACCGCAGACTATCATTCTTGCCTTTTTTATCCAAGGCGATAAACTCCGTATTATACCAAGCAGCAGGGTTGAGCATCATACTCAAGAATACCTGATTGGCGTTCATGTCTTTGTACTTTTCCTTAAAACTTAGCTTGCGCAAAAGCTCAGAAGAAAAGGTATGCATGGGTTTCATACGCCCACCATCATCTTGTATAACCAATTGGCCAAACTTCTCAGCGTGTTCCTCCGTCACAAAAGTGGTTTGTAAAATAGAGTCGACTTGTGCCGAAGTAGGCATGCCTTGAACATGGTCATGACCATCATCTGCCGAATGTTCTTGAGCTTGAAGGGTCCCAAAACTGAGCAAAAGTAAGATACCGGCTGACATGGTTTTTTTCGACACCACTTTGTCCAACTGTTTCGCCAAATCTTTAAATCTGGTTTTTCCGAAGAACATGATGCCCATTAAGCCCGCATACAACAGAAAATAACCCAAGTAGGTAATCCACGTGCCCCATTGATCATGATTGACCGAGAGGTTTGTGCCTTTTTCGTCAGGATCAAAACCAGATTGAAAAAAACGATACCCCCTATGGTCCAAAATATTGTTCATGAAGATATCATAATCAAAAGGGCGCTCATCTTGAACGGTCACTTTACTCATAAAGGAGGCATATCCTTTTTCTGTACCCGGATATTTCTCAGCGATAAAATCGTTTAGTTTTATGCCAAAAGGAAGTTCTAGAGGTTTAGGGCCGTAACGCATTGCCATGTCGAGTCCGCCCACTTGAAATTTATCCGTGAACCGGGAAATCATTCCCTTTTTACCCAAAAGCTTTTTTTGAACACTTTCACCGTTTGCGGAAATTTCTACGACCAAAGCGGATAAAGTGGCCGCCGTAATTTCGTTTTCCGGCACTTCCACTATTCCATAGGATCCACGAACCATCGGCTCTGGAATAACAAATTGCATACCTGCCATGTTATATAGGGATCGTAATTGAAATTCTTGTAGACTGTCTTTTGAAGCTTTCCCTTGAAATTGGTCGGCCATGCGCATGAACGTTCCTTCGAAGGGCGATTTTATTTGGTAAACACTGTCTGCCGTAAACAGATTAATTGCCCCGTCCGTTGGCTTGTTCAAGGCAAAAAGCACATTATGTACGTTGGTGACTTGACCACTTTCCAAGAAGTGTTCCTCACGCTGCCCGCTGCCTGCTTCAACTATTTTCAGGTATTCTTTACCACTTTCATCAGGAATCAACCCTTCTTTTGCCCCTTTTATGAAATCAACATAAGCTATGGTGACCGGTTGCCCATTAAAATCAGATTTCCAAGGGAGGTTCGATTTGAGGCCTTCCGGGGTAACGATCAAATCTTCTTCCAAGATTTTTCTTTTGGGTTCCCCATTAATCTCGCCGTCAATAAAGGCCGTGAGATAGGTTTTGTCCGAGTAGAAAACGCGTTCTGTTTCTCCCTCACGAATGGGCATCATACCCTCAAAACTGATATACCGCGTAACAAAAGCCCCTATAATGATAAGTATCCAAGAAAGATGCAATATCAAAACCGGCCACTTTTCCCAGCGAAGTAAGCGGTAACGAAACATATTTCCAAGAAAAGTAATTACAAAGAAAACCATAATCGCCTCGAACCACCAGGCGTTATAAATCCAAATCCGCGCAGTTTCAGTACTGTATTTGCTTTCTACGAACGTTCCAATGCCCATCGCTAGACCAAAACCTAGAAAAAGCACTGCCATTAAACGTGTGGAAAAGAGGGTTTTCTTAAGCAATTCCATCATCTCACAAAGTATTGGATTTCCGGACGCAAAAGTACCACCTTTTTATCATTTTGCTTACTGTAGGACCGCTTAATTGATTAAACAAAACTGTTAATTTCCAGCAAACTGTCTTGAGCCTAAATCTAGGTGAAAATTTGATTTTCAACTCTTAAGCAATAGAAAACGTGAAACTTCTAAATTGAAATAGAATTGTTCACCAATACAAATTGTTGTGAAAATGAACAGAAAAACATTTATTCAAGAAACGGTTGGTGCTCTAATATTGGTAGCCCCGTACTACTCTCGCATGAGTTGCTATAACGATAATAGCACCGATGTGCTTGCCATTGATGACCCAGAGGCAACTGATTGATTGGAGAATAGTGCGAATGCTAAGGCAATTAGCGGTAACCATGGTCATACCTTCTCGGTTTCTAAAGTTGATATTGACGATGGTATTGAAGAATCTTATGCCATACAATGTAGTTCGGGTCACAATCACACCATAGTGGTTACATCGGCTGGTTTCAATACCTTGAAAAGCGCTAAAACATTGAAAATTGAATCTTCGAGGGATAATAGTCACATACATGATGTAACGTTCATTTATGCCAAAAAAGCATCAACAATGTATTCGAAGTCCGCATGCTAAGGACCATGCGGATTTTTATGTTTTTAGATTCCCTAGTTTCTTTAACACTTCGATATTTTTATTGCTATTTTTGACCCATGTTAAAGGTTATCATTGTCGGAACCGGAAATGTCTCTTATCACCTTCAAAATGCTTTTTCCCAATCTAAAAGCGTGGATGTCATCGATGTACTGCCTGGTCGCTCTGATTTTAGCCGCTTATTTTCCAAAAAGAATCCAGACTACAAATTCATCGATGAAGCTGATGTGTTCATCATCGCCGTCAGCGATGATGCCATAAAAACGGTATCAGGGCAGTTTAAAAATATTCCGAAATTGATCGTGCATACTTCAGGTAGTGTCTCTATAAACGCTATTCCGAATGAGGTTCGTCAGGGTGTTTTTTATCCCTTACAAACGTTCTCTAAGGAACGCCAAGTCGATTTTAAAACAATTCCTATTTGTATAGAAGCCAAAGAATTGAACGACCTGGAATTACTGAAGGCATTGGCACGAGCCATATCCGATAAGGTATATGAGATGGATTCGAAACAACGTAAAGCCCTTCATTTGGCAGCGGTGTTCGTCAACAATTTCACCAACCACCTGTATCAAATAGGAAACGAAATTTGCCAAGAAAACAATGTGTCCTTCGACCTGTTAAAGCCTTTGATTACCGAAACCGCATCTAAAATTGAAACCCTCGATCCAATAGACGTACAAACAGGACCTGCGAAACGCCATGATAGAAACACCATCGAACATCATCTTGCGCAATTGAACGTTCAAAAGCAACGAGAAATTTACGCCTTACTGACCCAATCAATAAAAGAAACCCATGAAGAAAAGTTATAAAGAGTATTTAAAAGACATTACGACCTTCGTTTTTGATGTTGATGGTGTTTTCACTGATGGTACCTTACTGATCACAACAGATGGGGAGATGCTGCGTAAAATGAGTGTAAAAGATGGTTACGCTTTAAAAACCGCCATAACAAAGGGGTATAATGTCTGCATCATTACAGGAGGGACCAATGATGGAGTTCGAAAACGTCTCGAAGGATTGGGTGTTGAACATATTTATCTAGGGGCTCATCTAAAGGAAGTACCCCTCCAAGAGTATTTGAAAAAAAATCACATCGACTTGAAAAATGTGCTATATATGGGAGATGACATGCCTGATATTCCTCCGATGAAAATGGTAGGGCTTTCCAGCTGTCCTCAAGATGCCATTCCTGAGGTGAAGGAAATCGCTACATATATTTCCCATAGAAATGGTGGCGATGCCTGTGTTCGCGATGTTATTGAGCAGGTATTGAAGGTACGAGGCGATTGGGCCAGTAATTTTAGCGCAGCAAATGATTAAAGAATGTTGGAGGAAAAATTAAAAGGATATCGTATCATTTTGGCCTCTGGTTCTCCTCGACGGCAGCAGTTTCTCAGAGAATTGGGATTGGATTTTGAAGTACTTTTAAAAAGGGTCGATGAAGTTTATCCCTCAGCGCTTCAGGGAAGTGAAATAGCCCGATACCTATCAAAATTAAAGGCATCTCCCTTTCAAGGAAAGCTAGAAACCAATGACATCGTAATTACCTCCGATACCGTTGTATGGCATAACGACAAGTCGCTAGCCAAAGCTGCCGATACCGAAAAAGCCATTCAAATGCTCAAAACACTTTCGGGTGATTGGCACGAGGTGATAACGGCCGTAACTTTTACGACTTCAAAAACACAACATACCGTGCACCATTCAACGAAGGTTAAGTTCAAGGCCCTTTCTGAGGCTGAAATACATTACTATGTTCATACCTATAAACCTTTTGACAAGGCGGGTGCCTATGGCATTCAAGAATGGATAGGACTTATCGGAATCGAAGAAATTCAAGGTTCCTATACCAACGTGGTAGGGCTTCCAACACACTTAGTTTACAAGACACTAAACGAAATGATTGATTAATTACATAGCTATTATGAACCTTTGCCAAAGATGAAATTTTTTAGAAAAATTAGATACGACTTAATGGAAAAAAATAAAACTGGAAAGTACCTAAAATATGCTATTGGTGAGATTTTATTGGTGGTTATCGGGATATTGATTGCATTGCAGATTAACACTTGGAATGAAGACCAAAAAAACAAGGCTCTGGAAAAAAATGTCTTAGAGAATTTAGTTGAGAATTTGGAACAAAACTGTGACAGGCTAAAAAGTCGAATGCGGTCAATCGAATATTATCGTAAATCAGGTTCTGTTATTATTTCTGCTATTGAAAACAATTTAGGGAATCAAGATTCATTAGAAAATTACTATCATCATGCTTTAATAAATACTTCAAATATTAAACTATCAAATATTGGTTATGCTTTAATAAAAAATATTGGTTTTGAAATTCTTAGCAATCAACCATTAAAAAAGGAAGTGATGATTTTTTTCGAAGAAACTCAACCTAGATTTCATGAAGCTTTAAGCTGGGGAGCTGTAGATGTGCGCGATAGAGAAAAATTTATTGACGAGAACTTTATTCCTAGTCCCACTAAAAAAGGATTAATGTACACAGCATTCGATTCAAGCAGCTTGTATAAGAACAACTATTTTATTTCCCTTATCTATAAAACTGATGCGCAAAGAACGTTTTTCTCACAAAACATGGAAGAGCATTTGGAAAAAAGTCAAAAAATGTTGAAAATTATTAAAGCTGAATTAAATAAATAGCGAAAGCACAAGACGGTGTATAGTAAATCGCTTAATATTTCAATAGAATAATCTCATAGATAGAATGAATCCTACTCCAATGTGGTCGGCTGGCCCACTCGTTTAGTCTATGAAACGTTAATGACCATGGTAAGCTGCGGTATTATAGGTAATTTTGCGGAAAATAGCGGGTTATGAAATGAGCCATACTGATTTTGGATATGAACCGGTGTGTTAGTTGGCGAATTACATCTGACTTTTATAAACAAATAAATATCAATAGATGAAAAAATGGTTAAGATTCAAATGGTCGGTGGTTACTTTTACAGTGCTCGTTGCATCAGTAGTAGCATGTAAAGAGATTAAGGCTTCTGATGAAACCGATTTGGCCCTGAATACTTTGAAAACTACTAAAACGACTTCAGCTGCCAAAAAAAAGGTCTCCGAAGAGTTCAAAAAATATTGGTATGCCGGTGAGGCCGAAATCACATCGTACAAATTACAACAGGCGCGCTATGGGGAAATACGTGAAGGAAACGCCGTCTTGGTCTATGTGACAGAACCTTTTCTAAAAGAAAAGCAGGTAAAAGCGGATGGTAAAAATCCGGATAACATTCCGGTATTAAAATTAAATAGCACGAAAAACTACCTTACCGGAATTTATCCGTACTCCATTATGAGCAGTAGCTTCTACCCCGTTCATGATGATCAACATGCAGTGAAAGTGTCTTTCTCTTCACAAGAATGGTGTGGTCAGGTTTATGCCCAATTGAATACGAAGGAAAAGTTCGAAATTACTTCGCATTCCTATTTTGAATCAGAAGCCGATGAAGATTTTGAATTAGACAAGACCATTTTAGAAAATGAGCTGTGGAACAAGATACGCGTTGACCCTAAAGGGCTTCCTTTAGGAACAGTTTCGATTATACCGTCACTAGAATTTATAAGATTGTCCCACAAAGATTTAAAAGCATATGTCGGAAGTATAACTTTAAGTCAAGAAGGCGACCTGACAACCTATCAAATCGATTATCCAGCATTGGAAAGAACTTTAAAAATAAACTTTAAAGCGACCTTCCCTTATACCATAGAAAGTTGGTCGGATTCGTTTAAAAGCGGCTTTGGGGCCAAGGCTAAAATCATGACCTCAACGGCAACCAAAATCAAAACATTGAACACTCCGTATTGGCGACAAAACAGCAATAGTTTTCTACCTTTGCGCGATACCTTAGGATTATAAGCTTATGGAAGGATTTTTTACTACCTATCGTTCTGAATTATTGTGGAGCTTTGTTACCTTGATAGTGGCCTTCATTTTAAAATTCGGTTTCACTAAGGCCGCTCGAAAAGTCGGTAAAATAGGTGACTTTAATCAAATTCGCACCAGCCTCATTGTCAAGTACATTTCCTTCGCTTTGACACTAACGGTCATTGCGATACTCACACTGATTTGGGGTGTGAATTTTAGGGATTTAGGCTTACTTCTTTCTTCTGTATTTGCGGTACTCGGTGTAGCGCTATTTGCACAATGGTCCATTCTCAGCAATATTACCTCAGGAGTGATCATATTCTTTTCTTACCCCTTTAAAATCGGGAATACCGTACGTATAATGGACAAAGAATTAAGTGATTCGGAAAATGGCGATGAAAACATCTTTATCATTGAAGATATCAGAGCCTTTCATTTGCATTTACGAAGAAAAAACGGGGAAATTCTCACCTATCCAAATAACTTGGTTCTTCAAAAAGGGGTGTCGCTAGTTTCGACCTATAATGAGCAATTGAGCAATCGGTTTGAACCACTTGCTGCAGAAAAAGCAGCAGAGAACCAAGAAAGTTCATAATTTGTTAAAGAAGTTCTAAAAAACAATGCAGGGCTTTTTATCTTCCTATCTTTGAACACCAACAAAAATCAATTCTATGGGCAAATTCACGGTATTCTGTACCGCTCTTCTGCTTGGCGTTCAGGTTTCTTTTGCGCAAGCGCCTAAAAAAAGTTCCTCCTCCGATATTTATCATTCGCTACAAAAGCTAAACTTTTTAGGCTCCGCCTTATATATAGCGGCTCATCCTGATGATGAAAATACACGTTTGATTTCATACCTGTCCAATCATGATAAGGCGAGAACGGCTTATCTATCATTGACACGAGGTGATGGGGGACAGAACCTTATCGGACCTGAACTGCGCGAACTTTTGGGGGTTTTGCGTACCCAAGAACTTTTGGCTGCCAGGCGGGTAGATGGCGGTCAACAATTTTTTAGCAGAGCCAATGATTTCGGCTATTCGAAACATCCTGACGAGACCTTGAAACTATGGAACAAAAAAGAAGTACTGGGTGATGTGGTTCGCATTATCCGAAAATTTAAACCTGATGTCATCATCAATCGTTTTGACCATCGCTCACCGGGTTCAACACATGGGCATCATACCTCATCCGCCATGTTGAGTGTTGAAGCATTTGATTTGGTCAATGATGCTACTGCCTACCCCGAACATTTAAACACCCTGCAACCATGGCAACCCAAACGGCTCTTTTTCAATACCTCATGGTGGTTTTATGGTAGCCAAGAAAAGTTTGATAAAGCCGATAAATCAAAACTATTGAATTTCGACGTCGGTGTTTTCTATCCGACTTTAGGAGTATCGAATAATGAAATTGCCTCTATGGCCAGTAGCCAGCATTTATGTCAAGGTTTCGGACGTTTGTCCACCCGTGGAAGCCAAGATGAATATGTTGAACTTTTAAAGGGAGAAATGCCCCAAAACAAAGACAACATTTTTGATGGCGTGAACACCACATGGTCACGGGTTGAAGGGGGCACAGCGATTGGAGACATCTTATACGCAGTAGAAAAAGACTTTGATTTTTCTAACCCTAGAACACATCTGGCACAATTGCTTAAAGCCCATGAATTGATTTCCTCACTTGATGATGCGCATTGGCAAAATATAAAACTTAAAGAAATCGAGAACATCATTTTAGCTGTTACCGGTATTTATTTAGAAGCTTCTTCAACCGAAGCCTCATCGAATCCCGGAGAAAAAATCGGCTTGACTATCGAGGTGCTAAATCGAAGTACGGCCAATGTCATATTGGAGCAATTGGCTTTGTCTTCCGGAATGACATTCGACAGTTTGATCCCTATGAAGGAGAATCAGCGAATTCAACTAAAAAAGGAAATTCAAATGCCTTCCGAGACGGCTTATACGAGCCCTTATTGGCTTAACGAGAAAGGCACCTTGGGAATGTACAAAGTAGACAATCCTGAATTCATTGGCAAACCGGAGACCCCAAGGGCATTGCACATTAATTTTGCATTGAACTTCGATGGTTACAAAGTACATATCAAAAGGCCAATTGTGTACCACTATGCCAAACCGGACAAGGGTGAACTTTATCAGCCTTTTGAAATACTTCCTGAAGCCACAGCAAGCTTCGATGACAAAGTCATCATTTTTGCGGATGGGGAAGCCAAGCAAATTCCGATAACAATAAGAGCACACAAAGACAATCTTAAAGGTGAAGTCCAATTCTGTTATTCAAAAGGATGGACGGTCGATACAGAAACCAAACCGTTTGAAATTTCAAAAAAGGGGGATGAACAAATCATTGTCTTTACCCTTACGCCTCCAGAAAACCAAGATGAGAGCTACATCACACCTATTGTCAAAGTAAATGGTAAACAAATTACGAAAGAGTTAGTCACTATCGAATATGATCATGTACCCACACAGTCCATTCTGATTCCTTCCGAGGCCAAAGTTGTTCGTCTCAACATAGAACGTTTGGGGGAAAATATCGGATATATCATGGGCGCGGGAGACGATGTGCCCACCAGTCTTGAACAAATAGGGTACAATGTTGTACGCGTTGACCCTTTGGATATTCAAGCAGGCAGTTTAAATAAATTCGATGCCGTGGTCGTTGGCATACGTGCTTACAACGTTGTCGAAGAACTGAAATTCAAGCAACGCTATTTATTGGATTATGTAAAAGATGGGGGCAATCTTATTGTACAATACAACACTTCCGGAAGATGGAACAAGCAATTTGAAAATATTGCGCCCTACCCTTTAAAACTGTCTCGCGACCGCGTTACGGATGAAAATTCAGAGGTTTCCATAATCGCTAAGAAACATGCTTTGGTCAATTTCCCTAACCCTATAGAAGAAAAGGATTTTGAAGGTTGGGTACAAGAGCGAGGGCTATATTTTCCGAATGAATGGAATTCTGAATTCACCCCAATATTGTCTATGAACGACAAAGGGGAATCCGCAAAAAAAGGAAGTCTTTTGGTAGCTCCATACGGAAAAGGCCACTATATTTATACCGGCCTAAGTTTCTTTAGGGAATTGCCCGCAGGAGTTTCCGGTGCGTATAAACTTTTCGCGAATATGCTGTCATTGGGCAAGGAAAAAGTCGAAAACCCAGAAAATGTAAAAGGATAACAATGGAACACAAAATCACTTGGAAAAAAGAGTATTCGCTGGTGTTGATTCTCAATCTGCTCTACATTTTACTCTTTTCATATATAATGTCCTCGTTTACTTAATATGAGTACACTCGATTGGATTATACTTTCAGGAACGCTATTGTTCATAGTGGTTTACGGTGTTTGGAAAACTCGTGGCAGTAAAAATGTACAAGACTATGTGCGTGGAGGCAATGAGGCCAAATGGGGGACCATCGGCTTATC
>JARFRH010000319.1 GCA_029287355.1 Maribacter sp.
GCAGTACCTCGCTCATTTTAATGGTGGAAATGTTGAAAAGTCGAATACCCGCGAGTACGGTCGGGCCAATTTGACCGCCATTTCAAATAGCGAACCCTTCTTCTATGAAATAACAGAAGGTTCTCAGGTATGGATGAGTCATGCCGATACCATCAAACAGCTTCCTGAAAACGCCACACTTTTGGCGAGCACCAACGATGTCAAGAATGCCGCCTTTAAACTTGAAGGGGAAGATACCTATTGTATTCAATTTCACCCAGAAGTCTATCACAGTTCACAAGGCAAGCAGCTTTTAGAGAATTTCCTGATTCATATTGCCGGACTAGAACAGACCTGGACTCCCGATGCTTTCGTAGACACCTCGGTCGCCGAACTCAAGGGGAAAATAGGTAGTGAAAAAGTTATATTAGGCCTTTCGGGAGGCGTTGACTCGACCGTAGCTGCCGTTTTGCTTCATAAAGCTATCGGCAAACACTTGCATTGCATTTTCGTAAATAACGGATTACTGCGAAAAAACGAGTTCGAAGATGTTTTAAAACAATATGAGGGTATGGGCCTGAATGTCAAAGGAGTGGATGCTTCGGCACGCTTTTTGGACGCTTTGGCAGGGGAAAGTGACCCAGAAACAAAACGAAAGATTATCGGACGCGTATTTATAGAGGTTTTTGATGATGAAGCCCACTTGGTAGAAGATGCCAAGTGGTTGGCTCAGGGTACCATTTATCCTGATGTTATCGAATCGGTCTCCGGCACGGGTGGTCCTTCGGCAACCATAAAGAGTCATCACAACGTAGGCGGACTGCCTGATTTCATGAAATTAAAAGTGGTTGAGCCTTTGAAAATGTTATTCAAAGATGAGGTGCGAAGGGTCGGCAAGAGTATGGAGGTCGGCGACGAACGTCTCGGCAGACACCCATTCCCTGGTCCGGGATTGGCGATTCGTATTTTAGGGGATATTACCCGAGAAAAAGTGGCCATTTTACAAGAAGTAGACCATATTTTTATACAAGGTCTCCGTGAGTGGGGGTTGTATGACCAGGTATGGCAAGCAGGGGCTATGTTGCTTCCTGTGAACAGTGTAGGCGTGATGGGCGATGAGCGCACTTATGAAAAATGCGTAGCTTTACGTGCCGTGGAAAGTACAGATGGTATGACGGCCGACTGGGTTAATTTGCCATATGAGTTTTTGCAAAAAACGTCGAATGACATTATCAATAAAGTCCCTGGAGTGAATCGCGTCGTATATGATATTAGTTCCAAACCACCAGCAACGATAGAATGGGAATAAATATGAATCAAGTTTTTAAGAACATACTGGTATTGCTTTTGTTCGTTTTTGTGGGCTGCAAGGCTACAGCACAGAAATTTTCAACGCATTCCGTTAAAAAGGGAGAGACCTTGGAAAGTGTTGCCAAGCAATACAAAGTGACCCCAGCCAATATTCTGGCCTATAATAAAGAGATTAAACCGGGCCAAGACTTAAAACCGAATACTATATTGGTCATTCCTATGGATGCCGCTTCTGCCACTACAAGTGCTGAGGAGCCTGAGATCGAACGTGAAGAGCCCATTGGTTTTACTTCACACAAAGTGCGAAAAAAAGAAACCCTGTATGGCATATCGAAACGCTACCATATTACCGAGGAGGATATCAAACGATACAACCGAGATTTGTATTCCACGCAGTTGAAAAAGAAAATGGTGCTACGTATCCCGAAATACATAAGGGTAGCCCCAGGTGAAAACGTAATTAATGAAGATGATTTCGAAACCTATACCGTAGCGGATAAGGAAACCCGTTGGAGTATTGCACATAAATACGGTATCACTATCGACAGTATGGTAGTACTTAATCCTGATTTGGTGAAAAATTCAAGTTTTTTGGCCGAAGGCCAAGAACTGAAAATGCCCAAAATGCCGGGTAGTAGTGTTCAAAATCAGGTAACTGAACTTTTTATTTCTTACACTGTTCCTCCAAAGATGAACTTTTACCAATTAGAGAAGAGGTTCAATGTGAAGTCCGACGAAATTGTTCGTTTGAATCCTGAAATCGTTGAAAAGGGAGGCTTGAAAGAAGGCATGGTCATTCGAATTCCAGAAAGAAAGGTTGAAGGCGGAGAAGTCAATACGGACAATTACATTTTCTATGAAGTAAAACCAAAACAAACCAATTTTTCATTGACTAGAAAATTGGGCATCTCCTACACCGATTTATTGGCTTTGAATCCTGATTTGAAAAATGGCTTGAGAGCCGGCATGGTTTTAAAACTTCCCAAAGAACAAACCGGTAATTTTGAAGTCCGAAATGCATTGGTATTGGATAAGATCGATCTGTTGGATAGTATCAATCCTGAGAATAAGCCCAAAATCATGTTCTTGCTGCCCTTCCGTCTCAATAAATTGAATTTAGGCGACAAAGCGGGAGTGCGAAAAACGATAGATACTCGAAATAGCTTGAAATACAGTTTGGGCCTATATTCCGGTGCACTGGTCGCATTGGATTCTATTGCCTCCTTGGGAATTTCGGTTGATGTACGCACTTTTGACAACGAGTTAGACCTCTCTAAGACACGTCAGATATTACTTCAAGAAAACCTTTCGGAATATAGTGCCATTATTGGCCCGTTAGATATGGCTTCCCTACGTGAGGTTGCGGTAAGAACTTCCCAAGATCGAATTCCAGTGGTGGCGCCCATTCCAGCTAAAACGGATTTAAGCATGAGCAATGTTTTTTTCTCCTATACGCCTGATGAGGTATTGCGAACCAGCATGCTTGACTTTATACAATCGGCAAGAGAAGAGCAAAATATTATCGTTATTGCCGATGGCGCCAATACGGTTGCTAGAGATTCCATTTTGGCTAGGTTTCCCGAGGCCAAGGCTGCAGAAGTAATCGAAGAAGAAAAGAATATTGGTGTAGCGCGTGATAAGTTGGGTGCCTTATTATCCGAAGAGCAAGAGAACTGGGTTTTTGTAGAATCTGGTAACTATAAGTTGATTTCAAGTGTTACCTCTATTCTAAATTCTTTTCACAATGCTTTGTTGGATCCTGAAATAAGCAAAGAAAAATTACAATTGCGAATGTTCACGACCAATAAGAACAATGCTTTTGACAGCGATGTGATTTCCGGGTCGCATTTGTCAAATCTTAATTTCACCTTTCCTTCTGTATACCGTGAAGCAGAAAATAATAGTTTTTCCAAAAGATATCAGAGAAAGTTTGGTGATACCCCAGATCGCTATGCGGTTCGCGGATTTGACTTGACCTATGATCTACTGCTAAAATTGGCCTTTAAGAATGATTTAATGGCGGTTTCCAAAGTCATTGGACAAACAGAATACACGGGCAATAAGTTTTCGTACGAAAAGGATGTAACCTCCGGATACTTTAACCAAGCTTCATACATCTTGTCTTATGAAGACATGCGAATCAAAGAGTTAATAGATTGATATGACCTCAAAAGTAACTTATATAAGCGGACTGCGGACCAGCTGTGAACACCTGCGTTCCGGGGATGTTTTTTTGACTGATGCTCCTGTTGATAACAATGGAAAAGGAGAGGCTTTTTCACCTACCGATACGGTTGCTACTGGTTTGGCCAGTTGTATGTTGACCATGATGGGTATGAAAGCCGACGGACTTGAAGTCGATCTTTCAAACTCAACCGCTGAGGTGACAAAACACATGTCTGCGGATCCAAGGCGAATTTCTAAAATAGAGATTGTTTTGAAACTTCCTTCAATCGTTTCGGAGAAGCAGCGAAAGATTTTGGTGCACACGGCGAACACCTGCCCGGTACTTTATAGTCTACACCCGGATATCGAAAAAGTAATTACATTCAATTGGGTGCACTAAACAACCTTTTTGTTTTATGCTTTTTAGGAATAAACCTCCTTTCATCACAGGAATATGAAACTATTTCTTGGAGTGAAAAACGATTGATTTGGCAAGATTTTGAGGGAGAACCACCGTTAAGCGATAAGGTAGCGGCAACCACGGCTAGTGGCATATCGTATCAATTCTCGACTTCCGGAACAGGCAATGCCTATAAAGTCGATTTTGAAATAAGCACACATTTCTATCCGCATAAATCATGGTATAAACCTGAACTGTGCGATGAGGTCATCTTGAGTCACGAGCAATTGCATTTTGATATTTCGGAGTTGTTCACACGAAAACTTCGAAAAGAACTTGGAGCCGCTACCTTTTCCCATGAAAATGTAAGGAGAAAAATCAAGACCCTGTACAACCGAAACAATGAAGAACTTAACGATTTTCAAAATAGGTACGATACGGAAACCAACTTTTCTAGAAATAGGGAACAGCAACTTAATTGGAATGAAAAGATCAAGGTCGCACTTCGGCTAAAAAAATAAGCTTCCCGAGGTTACCCCATATCGATAAAGGCTTTTAGAATCTGATTGTACCACCCAATGTCAGATAGGCGACTCCATAGCCTGCTTCCGCGAAAACACCGAAGGTGTCATTAAAATACCAACGCCCACCTACATAAATAGTAGGACTTACGGTGCTTGCAACCTTAAAACCTACAGGGTCACCTGTGAAATAGGCAATATTATAGGCCAGCATCACGCCACCGTATACATCAAGGTTGTCCACATTTAAACCATTAAAATGGTATGCTCCCCTTAAACCTACAGTAGTGTAACGCCATTTTGAGTTGCCTCCTAGAAACTCGTAACGATATGCTTTTGTTCCAATATAACCGCCTAGGCTGATGACGCCTGGGCCTCCGATATCCCAAATACCACGTTCATAGCTTACGCTAAATCCTGGTGAGACCGAGCTTGTCAAAAAGGTACCAAAGTCACCACCAATTCCCAAGCCTACATTTATAACATTTGTTTCAACATTAAACTCTTGGGCATGACAAAAATAAATTGTGAAGAAGATTGTTGTAAAAAGCGCTAGTTTTCTTTTCATAATGTCTTTTTTTTGGCCAAAAATACAAATTTGAGGCGGCTTTAAAAACGAAAAGGCAAATCTAAGACTAATGCGAAAGCCCTTTTTTCAAAATTGTTACATGATCAATTTAAGGGAAAGTTCAGCTCAATATTCTTTAGAAAAAGTAAACTCCTTTTCTGGGAAATAAAGGTCAGTGCGTCTTTCACGGATTTTTTTCAGACATCACAAATCGTAATGCCCTCTTTCAAAGCTGCGATGGGATCGTCCCAAGTGGGGATGAATTCCTGCGCAACATGACCTGTATACCCAGTTTCAACAATAGCCTTCATAATAGCAGGGTAGTACAATTCTTGGGTTTCGTTGATTTCATGCCTTCCAGGGTTGCCCCCGGTATGATAGTGACCGAAATACTCATTGTAATCTTGAATATTTCGAATTACATCACCCTCCATAATTTGCATATGGTAAATATCATAGAGTAATTTGAAGTTGTCAGATCCAATAGCTTTGCAAAGCGCTACCCCCCAAGCCGAATGGTCGCACATATAATCTTTATGGTCAACCTTTGAGTTTAATAGTTCCATTTGGATAACAACACCGTGTTTTTCGGCGGCAGGCATTATTTTTTTCAAACCTTCCGCGCAATTTTTCAATCCTATGGCGTCATCCATGCCGTTGCGATTTCCGCTGAAACATATAAGGTTGGTATACCCTGCTTCAGCTACGAGAGGGATGACTCTAAGGTAGTCCGCAATTAATTCTTCATGTAGTTTTAGGTCGTTCCAGCCTTCTAATATTCCTTTTCCCGCACCCCAGCACATCGATGCATGTATGTTGTACTTCTTCATTAATGGCCAATCTTCAGGTCCGGTAAGATCCATAGCCTTAACTCCTAAATCGTTTAGGTTTTGAAGGAATTTCTCCATAGGAATTTTGCTGTAACACCAACGACAGGCACTATGGTTTATATTTCCTTTTAGTTCTGTCATTTCTTTTTTTTCGTGACTAGGCATTGCTGCGCTTGTTTTGCCAGTAATAAGACCAACAGATGCTGCAGCCGATGCGCCAATGAATTTTCTTCTTTCCATTTAGGTTGAAATTTATGTTTTCTAAAGATATATTTTTTTCGCTTTAAGTGGTGATGTGGTTTAAACTTTTTCCTTTATCTGTGAATTACACACCTGCCCGCCGACAGGCAGGTTTTTCGCCCTAATTTTATAATTTTTATAACAATAGCTGTTGCTATGCTACTAAAGAATAACTTCGTTTATGGAAAAAGCCGGCTGAAAGCTGTCGTGCTAGGTTCCAAATAAAAAAAATCACTTCAATGCATGTTTCCCCAGATAAAGAAAAATTAATAGAATTGGCACATTACAAAATGCCTTTCGGAAAATTCAAAGGGCGCTATTTAGTCGATTTACCAGAGCCCTATTTGGTCTGGTTCAATCAAAAAGGGTTTCCTAATGGGAAACTCGGCATGCTGCTGAGATCAATGTATGAGATAAAAGTAAATGGTCTCGAATCACTGATACGCAGGGTGCAAAAAGATTTTCGGCCAAAGAAGTACTGATTTCCTTTCGGGATTTGTATCTTTGAATCCCGTAACACAGAAGTCGATTCATGTCAAAGACAAAGTATATTTTCGTTACGGGAGGCGTTACTTCATCTCTTGGAAAAGGTATTATAGCAGCATCACTTGCCAAATTGCTACAAGCTCGTGGCTATCGTACCACTATTCAAAAATTAGACCCTTATATCAATGTCGATCCTGGTACGCTAAATCCTTATGAGCATGGGGAATGTTACGTAACCGATGACGGGGCCGAGACGGATTTGGATTTAGGGCACTACGAGCGTTTCTTGAACGTAAGAACGTCACAGGCAAACAATGTAACAACTGGCAGAATCTACCAAAGTGTCATTGATAAAGAACGCCGTGGAGAATTTTTGGGTAAAACGGTTCAAGTAGTACCGCACATCACCAATGAAATTAAAGAACGTGTACAGGTATTGGGTAATAGCGGTGATTACGATATTGTAATTACGGAAATCGGTGGAACCGTTGGTGATATTGAATCCTTACCTTATATAGAAGCAGTACGTCAATTACTTTGGGACTTGGGTGATAACAATGGCATCGTTATTCACCTCACATTGGTGCCTTATTTATCCGCGGCTGGTGAATTGAAAACAAAACCCACACAGCACTCCGTCAAAACTTTGATGGAAAGCGGGATCAAAGCGGATATTCTCGTTTGCAGAACGGAGCATGAAATTTCGGATGAGAAGAAAGATAAATTGGCCTTGTTCTGTAATGTGAAAAGGGAAGCGGTAATTCAATCAATAGATGCATCAACTATTTACGATGTACCGATTATGATGCAAGAGGAAGGGCTAGATACCGTGACACTTGAAAAATTGCACCTTTCCGATAAGAAAAAACCCGATTTAGACCAATGGAGAAAATTTTTGAAGCGTCACAAAAACCCTAAGAATGAGGTGGAAATCGGTTTGATAGGAAAGTATGTAGAATTACAAGATTCATATAAGTCCATTTTAGAATCTTTTATTCATGCCGGGGCTGCAAATCAAGTTAAAGTAAATGTGCGCTTTATACATTCAGAACACCTGAATATGGGCAATATCGAAAAGAAACTGGCAGGCTTGAACGGAATTCTGGTCGCCCCAGGTTTTGGTGAGCGTGGCATTGAAGGCAAAATCAAGGCGGTGCGGTACACTAGAGAAAATAATATTCCTTTCTTAGGAATTTGTTTGGGAATGCAAATGGCGGTCATTGAGTATTCCAGAACTATACTGGGTTTGAAAAAAGCAAATTCCACTGAAATGAATCCAAATACCACAGCTCCAGTGATTAGCCTTATGGAAGAACAAAAGAGCATTACCGATAAGGGAGGTACTATGCGTTTAGGTGCTTGGGATTGTGAGCTAAAAAAGGGCACACTTGCCTCGAAAATATATAATGGAGCAACCGGAATTTCTGAACGTCATCGCCATCGGTATGAATTTAACAATGAGTATAAAGAGCAGTTGGCCGAAGCAGGTATGGTAGCATCTGGTGTGAACAAGAAAACCGGACTTGTTGAAATCATTGAGATTCCAGCGCACCCTTGGTTTGTTGGCGTGCAATACCATCCTGAGTATAAAAGTACTGTCGCCAATCCGCACCCTCTTTTCGTGAACTTCGTCAAGGCTACTCTAAAGCATAAAAAGCAACAAACTAGTGCCACTATGGCATAAAAACCACAATTGGGCATATATTTGCTGATGCTGAATTAAAATCAGTAAAAATCAAACGTTACCAAATTATCCTTATATAGATGGAAGAAAAGAAATTGGATATCAATTCCATAATCGGTTTTGTGCTCATCTTCGGTATACTTATTTTCATGTTTTACCAAAACAGGCCAACTCCAGAAGAGCTTGAGGCCGATAAGGCAAAACAAGAACAAGTTGAAGCCGAACAAAAGGCAACTGAAAATACAGTTCAAGAAAGTACAGCTGAAACAACCCCAACTGTAAATCTTCAAGATTCTACCGCTGTAGCAAACTACAAAAGTAACATAGGTGCTTTTGGTTTTACACAAACCTCAGAGGGGACTACTAAATTGGAGAATAATTTGGTATATCTGGAAATTAGCAATAAAGGAGGTCAAATTGTGGAGGCCAGAATGAAAACATTTAAAACCTATGACTCCATTCCAGTTTACTTGATCAAAGATGGTAATGCCCAATTCGGTTTAAATTTTTCTACTTCCGACAATCGCGTATTGAATACCAAAGATTTGTATTTCGAACCCTCTTTCTCGACAAGCGGCGAGAATCAAGTTTTGAGTATGAAGGCCATGGCTGGGCCGAATAATTTTTTGGAATATCGTTATGAAATGAAACCAGATGAATACCTGGTAGATTTTACTATCCGCTCCCAGGGTTTAAATAGCATAGTTAATAGTAGCCAACCTCTGCTAATGGAATGGAAACTTAAAGGAATACGACATAATAAAAGTGTACAGTACGAAAACCGTTACACTGAGATGATGTATAATTATGAGGAAGGTAAAATTGATTATCTCTCCGCCGCCAGTAATGATGAGGAAACGGAAGAAGATGTACAGTGGCTTTCCTATAAGCAACATTTTTTTACCTCCATTCTAGCGACAAAGAAAAATTTCAAAACGGCGGATATCAGTTCGGAAAATTTGGTAGAGGATGAAAGTAAGACGGTCGCATTTACCAAGAATTTTGCGGCATCGGTTCCCTTGGCTTTCGAAGGAGGGGAAATATCGGAAAATTTGAATTGGTACTATGGTCCTACGGATGTCGAGGTGTTAAGTACCTATGATGAATATGGCCTCGAGGATACGATCTACTTCGGATGGGGCATTTTTGGATGGATCAACCGATATGTTTTTACCCCGTTTTATTCATTCTTAAGTGGCTTCCTTCCGTATGGTATCGCTATTGTAATTATGACTATTCTTGTCCGCTTGGCCATGTCGCCGGCTACGTATAAGTCGTACCTGTCTCAGGCCAAAATGAAAGTGTTGAAACCAGAGATATCGGAGTTAGGGGAGAAGTACAAAGACAACGCCATGAAAAAGCAGCAAGAAACGATGAAGCTGTATGGTAAAGCCGGGGTCAGTCCGATGAGTGGATGTATACCTGCCTTTATTCAGATGCCCATCTTCTATGCCCTATTTATGTTCTTCCCGACCTCATTCGCTTTGCGTCAAAAATCGTTTTTATGGGCTGAAGATTTATCGTCGTACGATACTATTTTTGATTTGCCATTCACGATCCCCTTTTATGGCGACCATGTAAGTTTATTTCCGATTTTGGCATCTATAGCGATTTTCTTCTACATGATGATGACAACCGGCCAAAATATGCCTCAACAGCCTGGTATGCCGAACATGAAGTTCATTATGTATTTGATGCCATTCTTCATGCTGGTTTTCTTTAATAATTATGCGAGTGGTTTGAGTTTGTATGATTTTGTCTCCAACCTGATTACCATCGGCATTATGTTGGTCATCAAAAATTTCATTTTGGATAATGACAAAATACACGCGCAGATTCAGGAGAATAAAAAGAAACCAAAGAAGGAAAACAAGTTTCAGAAAAAGATGCGTGAGATGATGGATCAGGCTGAAGTGCAGAAAAAAGCTGGTAAAAAGTAACGATTTCGATGTCGAATGTAAAGGCCTTTCTAGAAATAGAGAGGCTTTTTACTTTTAAACCCAATTTTTGTGCAGCTCATCGATAAAATATTGAATTGTAATACGTTATTAACAAAATCTTATGAAATTTATGCATCACAGAACCATTAATTAAAGTTGTAAATACAACAAATTCACTTTTTATGATTTAGATTTTTACGCGAACAGTATCTCCCCCCGAATATCACAAGTGTTTCTAATTCACTGTTTAATTACATGCTTTTTATTGGTTGTTGATTCATAAGATGCCCACAATCTTACTGATTCGAAGATTCTATTTTTTTGTTATGGTAAAGTTTTAATAACCTAAAACCTTT